>SVKM01000067.1 GCA_015068465.1 Oscillospiraceae bacterium
CTGCGTGGACATGTCGAACTCGTCCTTGAGCTTTTCGTTTGCCATGATCGAGGGCAGGTCGCGCGGCAGCGACTGGTCGAGCTTGTAGTACATATTGACGTGTTTCTGGCCGTACCAGCCGGGGATGACGAGCAGCACCGTGAGAATGAGGATCAGCGCGCGGTGCTTGACGATAAAGCGGTTCACGCCCTCAAAGCTCGGCAGCAGCGCCTTGTGGCGGCGCTTTTCGATCCACTTGTCGCAAAGCAGCAGCAGCGCGGGCAGAACCAGAAACACCGTCAGCACGCCGAGCACAACGCCCTTCGCCATCACGACGCCGATGTCGCGGCCGAGCGTCAGACGCATCGCGCACAGCGCGAGGAAGCCCGCGACCGTCGTGAGGCTCGAGCCGGTCAGAGAGGTGAACGCCGCCTCGACGGCGACCGCCATCGCGTCGCGTTTGTCCTCATAGCTCTCGCGCTCCTCGACGTAGCGGCGGTAGAGGAAGATCGAGTAGTCCATCGTCACGCCGAGCTGCAGCACCGCGGCGACCGCCTGCGTGATGTAGGAGATCTGGCCGAGGAAGACGTTGGTGCCGAAGTTGTAGAGGATGGCGATGCCGATGTTCGCGATCAGCACGAGCGGCAGCGCCCACGATTCGAGCGTCAGCGCCATCGCCGCGAGCGCAAAGAGCACCGCGAGCGAAACGAACAGCGGCAGCTCCGCGTCGACAAGCTCCTTGGTGTCCTTGATGCCGACGGAGAAGCCGGCGAGGGAGCACTTGTCGTTGAGCAGCGAGCGCACCTGGTCGATGGCGTGCATCGTCTCGTCCGAGGCGCCCGCTTTCTCATACTGAATGATCATCATTGTGCTTCCCTCGTGGGAGAAGAAGATGTCGCGGAACTCGGCGGGGATCATGTCGTTCGGAACCTGCACGCCGACGACGTTGGAAAGCCACAGCGCATTGGAAACGCCGGGAACTTCCTTGATCTCGTTGAGCAGGTCGTTCGTCCACGCCGCCGGCATATCCTCGACGATCAGCATGCTGGTCGCCGCCATATGGAACGGCTCTTCGAGCAGGTGGATGCCCTTGGAGGACTCCATGTCCTCGGGCAGATAGGTCAAAATATCATAGTTGACGTGCGTGGCGGCGTAGCCGAGCGCGCTCGGCACGAGCAGCGCCAGCGAAATGAGAAACACGAGCAGCGGCTTGCGCGTCAGCATCCTTGCAATTTTTTTCAGCATATCGTTCCCTCACTTTTGCGCGTGGTTCAATGGCGGAACAGTCCGACGATGGCAGACCACATGTTGGCAAACATATCGCCCACGCGGGTGAAAAAGCTGGATTCCGCCGCGTCCTCAGCCACGGCCGCCGTCTTGGCGCCGGCCTTCGTTTCCTCGGCCTTGATCTCCTGCGTGCGGATAAGCACCTGGACGCTCGCGGGAGAGGGGTTGCGCGGGTCGGTCAGGGAGACCGCCTCGGCGGACGCGTCCATCTCCAGAAGGTCGCTCACGTCGCCGGTGTAATCGTTCCAGGTGTCCTCGACCACCTCGTTGATGGACGCCTTGGCGTCGCGCACGCCGCTGCTTTCACCGAGCGCGGCGGCGGTGCCGCGCAGCGCGGCGGCGAGGCTGGAAAGGCTCTGGCGCGTCGCGTCGTCAAACTGCGCGCCGGCGGTCTGGAGCAGATCCTCGGCGGAGCGCAGGAACGCGTTCGCGTCGGCGGAGGCAGCCGCGAGCGACTGCACCTCCGCGGCGGCGCTGTCCAGCTCGGGCTGATAGCCGTCCAGCGCCTGCTGCGCCTTCTCGACGGAGGCGAGCGTGGCGTCGATCTTCTCGGCGTCGGTGCGCGCGAGCGTGGTCAGGTCGTCGGCGTCCTCGACCAGAGGACGGAGCGCGGCGATGTCGCCGCAGACCTCGGAGAGCGAGCTGATGAGCGTGCTCGCCGCGGCGCCGGTCATGCCCGCCTTATGCATCGCGGCGTTCATGCTGCCGAGATCCTGGTTGAGCGCGGAGAGCTGATTGGGGTTCGCGATCATCTCCGCGACCGTCTCGGGGTCCTCGCGGTAGAGCGCGAGCAGCTTGTTGATGCTCTCGCGCTGGGTTGCGTCGGAGGAAGCGGCGGCAAGCGCGGTCAGAAAGCCGGCAAAATCCAGCGCGCCGGTCTTGGCGTTCTGATTGCCCGCGACGCCCGCCTGGAAAGCGGCGTCAAGCGCGGCGTAGCCGGCCTCCGCCTCCTGCTTCTTGGCGTTTGCGATCTCGGCCGCTTTTTGCTCCGCGATCTCCTTGCCCTTGCTCTCGCCGACCTCCTGCGCCTTGGCGTCGGCGGCCGCCTTGAGCTGAGCCGCCTGCTCGGCGCTCAGCTTTCCGGCGGAAGCGAGATAGTCGAGCTTGCCCTCCATGGCGGACCGGAACGCGTCCGCCGTCTGGGAGGCGTCGCCCTCATAGAGCGCGCCGAGGTTCTGGGAATCCAGCACCGCCTTGTAGGCGGCGATGTACGCGGCGTTGTACGCCACGGGATACGCGGTGCTGCAGGCGACCTCATGTGCCGCATGGTAAGCGCTTTGACCCGCTTCCTCGGCGGAGGACGCGGAGGTGAGCAGCTTGATCGTGTTCTCATCCTTGCCCGCGGTCTTGAGCGCGACAGCCATGAACTGCGCTTCGTCCATCGAGCCGTTGACGCTCTTTTCGGGCGTCGCGTTCACAAAGGCGTCGTAGATCGTCTTGGCGCTGCCGAGCTGCTGCGCGGAGACGCCAGCGTTCGCGCCGCCCAAGCTGTTCAGGCCGTTCGCGGCGTAATTGAGCTTCGTCTGCAAACGCGCCATGTCCGTCATAACGGCGAGCAGATCGTCCTTGCTGCCCTGCGCGTCCGCGAGGATGGCGTTGAGCGTGTTGAGGTCGGTGCGCAGCGCGGCGGTCGTCGCGGACATCTCGCCGAGCATCACGTCCGCGCTGTCGAGCGCCTGGTCGGCGGAGGCGTAGACCTTGCCCTTGCCGGAGCTGACCGTGCCGCGCGCGGCGTTGAGCGCGTCGAGCCCGCTGGCGCTGGAATAGAGGCTGCCGCTGACGGCGTCGAGCGAATCGAGCAGCGTGTCAAGGCTGCCGGAGAGCTTTGCGTAGTTGTCCTCCAGATCCTCCTTGCGTTGGGCGAGCTTGGAGATCTGATCAAGCTGGGAGAGCGTGGCGGGAACCATCAGGAAGGTCATGCCGCCGAACTCGAACTTGTCCGCGCCGACGCGGATGGTGTAATGCCCCTCCTCGCCGGGGAACGCGACGAACAGAACCGCGCGGAGGTTGCCGAGCAGCTGCACCTGCGCGCCGGGCGCCTCGAGCGAGAGAATGTCGTCCTGATTAAAGAGCGCCATCGTTTCGAGCGTGTAGTTGTGGCGCGCATAGTCGCCGACGTTCTTGTTGGGGATCGCGTCGACGTTGATCTCCACCACGCCGGTCTTGCCCGCGAGGTCTTCCGCCTTCGCCGGCACGCCGTTGAGCTTGTAGGAGACCGAAAGCTTCCACGGCAGGTCTTTGTACGGCTGCGCGGTCTTGCCCTGAAAATAGAAGTGCGTGGGCGTTTCGTCCGCGCCGGCGAAATCGAACGCGACACGCTTTGCCTCCTGCGTCGGCGTGACGCCGTTGGTGAGGTTGGAGACGCTCTCGTACTCGCCGTAGTCGGTGATGGAGGTCGCGCCGTTGAGCACGTAGCTCTTGACGATGCTGCCCTCGGTCAGATTGCCGTAGTAGTCGAGCGTGGCGTAATACGCCTCGTCGCAGCTCGGCGTGCGCCCGTCGCCGACGGGGACGCTCGGCGCGGCGGCGAAGGCGGGCTCCACGCATGCAAGCGTGAGCGCAAGGCTCATCGCGGCCGCGATCCAACGCTGATGATTGTGTTTCATGTCGATCACTCTTCCTTTGTTGCCAAACGGCCTTAATGTAGTTTGCAGTGTACCCGACAGCGCCGCAGCCGGCAACGGACAAAAAAACCCGCGTGTCCAAAATTCAGACACGCGGGCGGTTTTGCCTGATTGTTATCAAAAATATGCGGCTCTTATGGCTTTTCCGCATCCAGACAATGGCGCAGCTCGTGCAGGTCGGAGATCACACAGTCGACGCGATAGCCCTCGGGCACAGGCAGTCTGGCGGGGTTGTACCAGCAGGTCTTAACGCCCGCGTTCATGCCGCCTTGTATGTCGCTGGTCAGCGAGTCCCCGACGATCATGACCGCGGAAAGGCTCTCAGGGCGGATGGCCGCGAATACCTTTTCAAAAAAAGCAGCGTTCGGCTTTTCGGCGCCCAGCTCCTCCGAGAGGAAAACGCCGTCCATCCACGCGCCGAGCTGCGACCTTTCGAGCTTCTTCGTCTGCGCGGCGACCGTCCCGTTGGACACGACGTACTGCTTCACCCGTCCCTTGAGGGACTTGACGATGCTCAGGCTGTCGTCGCGGTAAACGATGGTGTCGCCGAGCTTCGGTTGGTATCTTTCGTTAAACGCCGGCGCGAGGCTGACGTCGATGCCGTATTCCCCGAAAAACTGCTCGAACCTGCCGACGAGGATCTGCTCCTTGGAAAGCTCGTTCCGTTCGAGCCGCTGCCAGAAGCTGTCGTTGATCGCGGCGTAGCGCGCGAGCATCGCGTCCGTGCATTCGCCCAGACCGAATTCCGAGAACAGCGCGCGGATGGCGGCGCGCTCCGCCACGTGAAAATCAAGCAGCGTCCCGTCGACGTCCCATAAGACGGTCGTGATCATATCACTCGACGCCGAGCACCTTGTAGTCCTGCGCCTCCACCGCTTCGCGCAGCGCGTCGTCTGCGACGGCGGCGGAAAGCGTCACGACCGCGGTGCCCTTGTCGTGGTCCGCGACGGCGCTCTCCACGCCGGGGACCGCCTCGAGCGCCTTCTTCACGCGCGCCTCGCAATGCTGGCACATCATGCCCTCTACCTTGAGTGTCTTCGTCATTTTCGTTTCCTCCTTGTTGTTGTTTGTTTCCGCGGCGACGATCTCGCCGAGCGCCTCCGCGGGGATCGACTTTTCTTTTTTATCATGCCCGGCGTCGTGGGGCTTGCAGAGATTCAGCCGCAGCGCGTTCATGCACACGAAGAAGCTGGAAAGCGCCATCGCCGCCGCGCCGTACATGGGCTTCATCTCGACGCCGTAAAGCCCCATGGCGAGCGGGATGCAGATCGCGTTGTAAAAGAACGCCCAGAACAGGTTTTCGTGGATGTTGCGAATGGTCGCGCGGCTGAGGCGGATCGCCGCCGTCACGTCGCTGAGGCGGCTTTTCATCACCACGACGTCCGCCGCGTCGATGGCGACGTCCGTGCCCGCGCCGATCGCGACGCCGTTGTCCGCCACCGTGAGCGCGGGCGCGTCGTTGATGCCGTCGCCGACCATGGTGACCTTGCCCAGCGCTTTCAGCTTGCGGATCACCTCCGCCTTGCCCTCCGGCAGGACGCCCGCGATCACATGGTCCACGCCCGCCTGTGCGGCGATCGCGCGCGCGGTGCGCTCGTTGTCGCCGGTCAGCAGGACGGTCTGGATCCCCATGCCGCGCAGTTCGCGGATCGCCTCGGCGGAATCCTCCTTGATGGGGTCCGCCACGGCGACAAGGCCGAGCAGCTCGCCGCCGAGCGCAAACAGCAGCGGCGTTTTGCCCGCCTCGGCGAGGGCGTTTGCCTGCTCGGAAACGGCTTCGCTCACCATGCCCTTTGACGCAAGGAACGCAAGGCTCCCGCCCAGCAGCTCCGTCCCGTCCAGCTCGGCGCGCAGCCCGTGCCCGGGCAGGGCTTCAAACCGGTCGACCGTCGAAAGCGGCAGCCCCCCCGCTGCGGAGACGACCGCCTTCGCGAGCGGATGCTCGCTGCTTTTCTCCAGCGACGCGGCGAGGCGCAGCAGCTCGTCCCGGCTTCTTCCCAGCGGGAGTACGTCCGTGACCTGCGGCTGACCCTCGGTCACGGTGCCGGTTTTGTCCAGCGCGGCGATCTGCGTCCTGCCCGCGCCCTCAAGCGCGGCGGCGGTCTTGTACAGAATGCCCGTTTTCGCGCCGACGCCGCTGCCGACCATGACGGCGACCGGCGTGGCAAGCCCCAGCGCGCAGGGGCAGCTGATGACGAGCACGGAGATCGCGCGGGCGACGGCGAAGGAGAAGGGGCGTCCCGCAATCAGCCAGCCGAGCAGCGTCAGCACGGCAAGCCCCATCACGGACGGCACAAATATCCCCGATACCCTGTCCGCGATGCGCGCGAGCGGCGCCTTGGTGGCGGCGGCGTCGGAAACCGTGCGGATGATCTGCGCGAGCGTCGTGTCCTCGCCCACGCGGGTCGCGCGGCACTCGATATAGCCCTGCCGGTTCATCGTCGCGGCGGAGACCGCGTCGCCCTCCGTCTTGTCCACGGGGATGCTCTCGCCGGTCAGCGCGGATTCGTCGATCGCCGTGGCGCCGCGGACAATGACGCCGTCGACCGGGATCTGCTCGCCGGGGCGGACGGCGAACACGTCGCCCGCGCGCACTTCTTCAATGCCGACCTCGGTTTCGACGCCGTCACGCAGCAGCCTTGCCGTCTTCGGCGCGAGGCGCATGAGTCCCTTGAGCGCGTCGGTCGTGCGGCCCTTGGACATCGCCTCGAGCATCTTGCCGACCGTGATGAGCGTCGGGATCATCGCCGCCGACTCGAAGTAGAGGTTCATGCCGTACTTCATCACCACGTCGTGCGCGCCCTCGCCCTGCGCCAAAACCATCAAAAACAGCTCCGCGAGGGAGTAGGCGAACGACGCGCTCGACCCCAGCGCCACGAGCGTATCCATGTTGGGCGCGCCGTGGAACAGCGAGGAAAAGCCGGAGGTGAAGAACTTCCCGTTGATGAGCATGACCACCACGGCGAGCAGCAGCTCGAAAAGCCCCAGAAAGACGAGGTTATCGAAGGCGGCGGGCGCCGGCCAATGCCACATCGGATGCCCCATGGAGAAGTACATCAAAATAAGCAGCACCGGCACGGAGAGCAGCAGCCGCCGCTTGAGCTTCGGTGTTTCGCGATCGCGCAGCGCCGAATCGTCCGCCCAGGAGGGCGCGCTTCCCGCCGTTTTTTGTGCCGCGCCCTTCGGCACGGCGCCGTAGCCCGCCGCCTCCACGGCGCGGACGATCTCGGCGGGGGAGGCGGCGCCCTCCACGCCCATAGAATTTGTCAGCAGGCTTACCGAGCAGGAAGTGACGCCCGGCACGCCGTTAACCGCCTTTTCCACCCGGCTTGCGCACGCGGCGCAGCTCATGCCGGTGACCTGATATTGTTCCATGGCTTCCTCCCTGCTCACTTCATCAGCTTTTGCAGCGTGTTCATCAGCTCGTCCACCGTCTCGTCGCGCCCCGCGCGGATGTCCTCCGACACGCAGGTGCGGATGTGGCTCGCCAGAAGCGTCGTGCAAAAGCTGTTCAGCGCGGAATTGACCGCGGAAGCCTGCGTCAGGATGTCGGGACAGTAGGCGTCCTCGTCCAGCATCCGCTGCAAACCGCGCACCTGCCCCTCGATGCGCTTGAGCCGGTTCATCAGATCGCGGCGCTCCTTGTCGTCGCGGATCTTTTTCCGCTCCGCACAGCATTTCGGGCATTGCGTTTCGGACATTTCCGACAGCTCCTTTCATACCCCTGTGGGGTATTCTGGGTGCATAATATACCCTATGAGGGTATTTGTCAAGAGGGAAAAACCGCCCGTTGGGCGGGGCGGACAAGAAGCGTGCGCAAAAAAAGGAGCCCGGGATGCCGCTGGACACGGCCCGGGCTCCGCATATAACAGGCGGCGGACTGCTCTGTCAGTTCCCGTGGCAGCCGCCGTGGCCGCAGCCGCCCTCGGGATGCTCGTGGCCGCAGCCGCCCTCATGGTGGTCGTGGTGGTCGCAGCGGGCGTCCGGGTCGTATTGGAGCGTACCCGCCGCGAGCGCCTTCGCCGCCGCGTCCGCGCTGCCCTGCACGCCGCCGTAGAGCTTGATGCCGGCGTCGGCAAGCGCCATCTGCGCGCCCATGCCGATGCCGCCGCAGATCAGCGCGTCGGCCTTGACGCCCCGCAGAAAGCCCGCCAGCGCGCCGTGACCGTTCCCGTCCGTGCCGACGATCTGCTCGTTCGTAATGACGCCGTTTTCCACATCGTAGAGCTTGAACTGCTCGGTGTGTCCGAAGTGCTGGAAAATTTCTCCGTTTTCGTAAGTGACTGCAATTCTCATGGTATCGGTTCCTTTCTCCATAATGGTTTGGCGGATCTCGACCGGCGCGTATTCGCAGCAGCCGCCGACGATCAGCAGGCGCTTGCCGCGGACGAGCGCGTCCGCGATTTTCTTCCGCGCGCTGTTGTAGATCGCCGTGACCGTGGTGCGGGCAATGTTCATTCTCGCCGCGCATTCCTCCTGCGTCAGCCCCTCGTCGTCCAGAAGGCGGAACGCCTCGAACTCGTCCACGGTCAGCTCGATGTTTTCGACGGCGTCGGCATCGTCGGGCGAGAAGCTCCGAAAGACGGGGAGCCGCTCGATTTTTCGGCATCGGACCGGTCTCGGCATGGTTGCCACCCCTTTCTGACATATGTCGATTATTAGTCTACCTCTGTTGATGCCATATGTCAATAACAAATGACGGAGAAGGCGGCAGATATTTGAACAATTGACAAATCGCGGTTTTTCCGTTATATTATGGACAATCGAATATCGGGCAGTCTTTCGCCGCTTCGAGCGGCAGGGGGAATGGGGTGAAAGTCCCCGCGAGTCGGTCACTGTGAAGCCGCGCGCTTGACGCGGATGAGTCAGAATACCTGAAAGCTGCCGCGTTTCTGCCGGAACCGGAAATCGCCTGCATGAAGCTAAGCCGTACTATGCCGGCTTGGCTTTTTCCTTTGTGCGCCTGCTTGCCGGACGGCGGAGCCGAAGCCGATCCGCGATCGCCCGTCAGGGCGCGGAAATACAAGACAACACAAAGGAGAAAGAACCATGAAAAAACTGATCGTTTGCCTGCTGGCGCTTGCCATGCTGGCGTCGCTCGCCGCCTGCGCGAAGGAGGAGGCTCCCGCGCAAAGCGCCGACAGCAAGGAGCAGCAGAACGCCCCCGCCGCCGAGCCGCAGGGCGAGGAGGACGAGGAGAACTACGCCACCGGCGACGCCTCGCTCGACAATCCCCGCAACCAGGACGGCATCGGCGAGAACGAGCTGCTGGTCGTGAGCTTCGGCACGAGCTTCAACGACAGCCGCCGCCTGACCGTCGGCGGCATCGAGGGCGCGCTGGAGAAGGCGTTCCCCGACTGGAGCGTGCGCCGCGGCTTCACGAGCCAGATCATCATCGACCACGTCAAGGCCCGCGACGGCGAGGTCATCGACAACGTCGGCGAGGCGCTCGACCGTGCGGCCGCGAACGGCGTCAAGACGCTCGTCGTCCAGCCGACGCACCTGATGAACGGCTTTGAGTACACCGACCTTGAAACGGAGCTCGCGACCTACGCCGATTCCTTCGACAAGGTCGTTCTCGGCGCGCCGCTTCTGACCTCGGACGACGACTTTAACCGCGTTGCGGACGCCATTGTCGCGGCGACGAAGGAGTACGACGACGGCGAGACCGCCATCTGCTTCATGGGCCACGGTACCGAGGCGGACTCCAACGCCGTGTATGCGAAGATGCAGAAGGTGCTCGCCGACAAGGGCTGCGCGAACTACTACATCGGCACGGTCGAGGCGGAGCCGAGCGTTGACGACGTGCTTGCCGCGGTGAAGGCGGGCAATTATAAGCGCGTCGTGCTCGAGCCGCTGATGATCGTCGCGGGCGACCACGCCAACAACGACATGGCGGGCGATGAGGAGGACAGCTGGAAGAGCGTCTTCGAGGGCGCGGGCTACGAGGTCACGTGCCTGCTGCGCGGCCTCGGCGAGCTGGAGCCGATCCAGAAGCTGTTCGTCGAGCACGCCCAGGCGGCGATCGACTCGCTGAACTGAGCAGAGCATATGTTACGAGGGGCAGGCCCGCATACGGTCTGCCCCTCGGCGGATAACTGAGGTGAGAAGATGAAGAAGCATACGTATCTCGCGGCGGCGCTTGCACTGCTGCTCGCGCTCTGCGCCCTGGCGGGCTGCGGCGCGAAGGAAACGCCCGCCCCGGCGGGACAGGACGCATCGCCGGCGGAGCAAAACGCCGCCGCGTCCGGTGAGGAAACCTCCAAGGTCGCGGACGCCTCGCAGATGACGACTGTGGAGGACGTGGGCGCGGAGGGCCAGACGCCCGTGCCCGCCGCCGAACTCGTCGACGGCGTCTATGAAACGGCGGTGGATTGCAGCTCGTCGATGTTCAAGATCGAGCGCTGCGAGCTGACGGTCGCGGACGGCGCGATGACGGCGAAGCTGACCATGAGCAGCACCGCCTACGGCTATCTGTTCGCGGGCACGGCGGCGGAGGCAGCGGCGGCGGACAAGCCCCAATACATCGAGCCGGTCGAGGAAAACGGCGTGAACACCTTTGTCCTGCCGGTCGACGCGCTGGACGCGCCGACTGCGTGCGCGGCGTGGAGCCGCAACAAGGAGCTGTGGTACGACCGCACGCTCGTGTTCCGCTCCGCTTCCCTGCCGCTCTCGGCGTTCAAAAACGTGACGACGGCGGCGAGCCTCGGCCTTGCGGACGGGCAATACACCGTGAGCGTGGCGCTCGGCGGCGGCTCGGGGCGCGCGAGCGTGCAGTCGCCGGCGAAGCTTTGGATCGAAAACGGCGCGGCGACGGCGGAGATCATCTGGAGCAGCGCGAACTACGACTACATGAAGGTGGACGGCGTGCAGTTCGACGCGGAGATCGCGGACGGGCACTCGACCTTTGCAATCCCGGTCGCGGCGTTTGACCGTCCGCTCGGCGTGATCGCGGACACGACGGCGATGAGCCAGCCGCATGAGATCGAGTACACGCTGACCTTCGACGCCGCGACGATCGCGCCATGAAAAGAAGGCTTTTCACGCTGCTGCTCGCGGCGCTGACGCTCTGCTCTTGCGCACAGGCGCCGCAGGCGGAGAAAACGGAACCGGGCGCGGCAAAGCGCATGGAGCTTCGCTACGCCGACCAGTTTGCCGTGGACTACGACGCGGAGGGCCGCGCGCTCGTGACGATCGGGGAAGACCGGTTCCTCGTCGTGCCCGAGGGCGTGGAGGCGCGCGAGGAACCGGGCGCGGCGACGCTCCGCCTCCCGCTTGAAACGATCTACTGCGCGTCCTCGGCGGCGATGGACCCGTTCGCGCGCCTCGGCGCGCTCGATACGGTGCGCCTGACGGGCACGAAGCGGGAGGACTGGTCGCTCCCGGACATACAAAGCGCGATGGACGCGGGAAAAATCCTCTACGCGGGCAAGTACGCCGCGCCGGACTATGAGCTGCTGCTCTCCGAGGGAGCAAGGCTCGCCGTCGAGAACACGATGATCTACCACAACCCCGAGACGAAGGAGCAGCTCGAAGAGCTGGGCATCCCCGTGCTGGTGGAGCGCTCGAGCTACGAAAGCCATCCGCTCGGGCGGCTGGAGTGGGTCAAGCT
>SVKM01000068.1 GCA_015068465.1 Oscillospiraceae bacterium
CGAGCAGCTGATCGCCGAGGCAAAGGGGGCGGGCGTGCCCTGCGAGATCGACACGCTGCGCACCGGCGAGATCAAAAACGCGCTCGACCATGTGGAGCACTGCTTTTTCGGCGAGCGCGCCGCGTGGGAGGGGGAGAACCCCAATATCCGCGTGTTTGAATCGTCGGGAGCCTATGCCGAGGCGGAGCGCGCCGCGGCGGAGATCCTGCGTCTCGTGCGCGAGGAGGGCTTCCGGTTCCGCGACGTTACGGTCACGGCGCGCAACCTGGATATCTATGAACCGGTCGTGGAAACCGTGTTTGCGCGCTACGGTGTGCCGCTCTACAGCGCGCGGCGCAGCGATATTTTGCAGCAGCCGGTCACGGCGCTGCTCCTCGGCGCGCTCGATGCGGTCACGGGCGGGTTTGAGTATGAGGATGTGTTCCGCTGCCTCAAGACTGGGCTTGCGGGGCTGTCCGCCGAGGAGTGCGACATTCTGGAAAACTATGCGCTCACCTGGGATATCCACGGCAATATGTGGGTGCGGGACGTTGCGTGGACCGCGCATCCGAACGGGTACGGCGCGGCATGGGACGACGCGGCGCAGGAGCGCCTGAATACGGTCAACGCGCTGCGCCGGCGCGTCCTGACGCCGTTTGCGCATTTGTGCGAGGACATGAAGAGCGAGAGCGCGCGGGAAAAGGTCACGGCGCTCTATGCCTGGCTGGAGGAGATCGAGCTGCCGGAGACGCTGGAAGCGCTGACGAAACGGCTTTTTGAAAGCGGGGACACCCAGCGCGCCGAGGAGACGGCACAGCTTTGGACGATCCTGTGCGGCGTGTTCGACCAGTTCGTTTCGATCCTGGGCGACGCCGCCATCGACGGCGAGGAGTTCGCGCGCCTGATGCGTCTGGTACTGACGCAGTACAGCGTCGGCACGATCCCGGCGGCGCTCGACCGGGTGAGCTTTTCCGAGATGACGCGAAACGACCGGCATACCGTGCGCGCTCTTTTTATCCTGGGGGCGAATGACGGCGTCCTGCCCGCGGTGGAAAGCGAGAACGGCGTGCTGCGCGAGGAGGACCGCCTTGCGCTCGAGCAGCGGGACATTTCCCTCGCGCCCTACGGCATGGCGGTATTCCATCTGGAAATGCAGAACCTCTACGCCGCGTTGGCACAGCCGACGGAGAAGCTCTATGTGTCGTATCCGCTCTTCGACGCCGCGGGCGCGGAGCTGCGCCCCTCGTTCGCGGTGGGACGGCTGCTGGCGCTGATACCTTCGCTGAACGCTGAAAGCGAAGATACTGACAAGGCATATCGCCTGTCAGCAATCAAGCCGGTTTTGGAGTATGCCGGTGAACACATCGACGGCGCGGTCTGGAAAGCGCTCGCGCAGGACGAAGCGCTCGCGGACACGCTCGGTGCGATGCGTGCCGCCGCGCATGATACGCGCGGACGGCTGTCGCACGAAGCGGTGCACGCGCTCTATGGGCGCAGCGTGACGCTCTCCGCTTCGCGGATCGACAAGGCGAGATCCTGCCACTTTGCCTATTTTATGCAGTACGGCCTGCGCGCGCGGGAGCGCGCGGCCGCGGGCTACGACGCGCCGCAGATGGGCACTTTCGTCCACGACGTGATGGAAAATACGCTCAAACGCGCGAAGGACGCCGGCGGACTCAAAACACTCTCCGCCGACGAGCTGCACAGGCTCACGCGCCGCTCGATCGAGGAATATGTCGCGCGGGAACTGCCGGATCTGGGAAAAAAAACCGCGCGCTTCCGCTATCTCTTCCGCCGGCTCTGCGAATCGACCTATCGCATCATGGACGAGGTCGCCGATGAGCTGAAGGAGTCCGATTTTGTGCCCCTGGCGTTCGAGCTTGCCTTCGGAAAGGACGGCAGTCTGCCCGCCATCACGTTCCGGGAGGACGGGAGCGAGGTGCGCGTCGTCGGACAGGTCGACCGCGTCGACGGGTGGCTGTGCGGCGACAAGCTGTATCTGCGCGTCGTGGACTACAAGACCGGAAAGAAGAGCTTTGACCTCGCGGAGCTGCGCTATGGGCTCGGCGTACAGATGCTGCTGTACCTCTTCGCGCTTGAGCGCGAGGGGGCGGAGCTGTTTTCCGAGGGGAAGATCGTGCCGGCGGGCGTTCTGTATACGCCCGCGCGGGACAACATCCTGAGCCTGCCGCGCGATACGGACGAGGAAACGCTCAGGCGCGAGGCGGCGAAGGCGCTGCGCCGCAGCGGCATGGTACTGAACAACGACGACGTCCTGCGCGCGATGGAGCACAGTGCGCTTGAGCGACCGCACCGCCTGCCGATCACGGTCAAAACCGACAAAGACGGCAATCGGACGATCGGGGGCAGCCTTGCGACGGCGGAGCAGCTCGGCAAGCTGTCCCGCTACGTGGATAAGCTCCTGCGCGACATCGGGCGCAAAACCGAGCGCGGGAACATCGACGCCGACCCCTGCGTGCGTACGCCGCAGGAAACGGCGTGTACCTGGTGCCCCTACGCCGCGGCGTGCCATTTCGAACCCGGCAGGGGCGGGGACCGTTACGAGTTTATTGCCAAAACAGGGACGGACGAGTTCTGGGCCGCCGTGGACGCGGCGATCGACGGAAAGGGGGAGGAGCGCGATGGCTGATATTCTGACCCCCGAGCAGCGCGCGGCGGTCGAGGACCGCGATCGCGGCGTGCTGGTTTCCGCGGCTGCGGGCTCGGGCAAGACCCGCGTGCTGGTCGAGCGCCTTTTCTCCTATGTGGAGCGCGAGGGCGCGGATCTGGACGACTTCCTCATCATTACATACACGCGCGCGGCGGCGGCGGAGCTGCGCGGCAAGATCGCGTCCGCGCTCTCGGAGCGCCTGCGCGACGACCCTTCGAACACGCGCCTTCAGCGCCAGCTGCTGCGCGTGTACCGCGCGGACATCAAGACGGTCGACGCGTTCTGCACGGCGCTTTTGCGTGAAAACTGCCATCTGCTCGCGGAGGACGAGAACCACCGCACGCTGCGCCCGGATTTCCGGGTGCTCGACGAACAGGACGCCGCGGCGCTCCGCGCACGGGTGCTGACGCGTACGCTCGAACGCTTTTACGAGGGGCTGACGGACGGCGACGGCGGGACGCTGCTCGCCGATACGCTGGGCGCGGGCCGCGACGACCGGGCGCTTGCGGCGCTGGTGTCGGAGCTTTACGGCAAGGTCCAGGCACAGCCCTATCCGCAGGATTGGCTGCGGGAGCAGGAA
Organism: Oscillospiraceae bacterium; assembly: GCA_015068465.1. Lineage (GTDB taxonomy): Bacteria > Bacillota > Clostridia > Oscillospirales > Oscillospiraceae > Hominicoprocola. Next base: position 3,231 of record SVKM01000068.1, read on the forward strand.
TCCCGCTGGGAGAGCGTGCCGGAGCGCATCGACGATACGGTCTACGGAAAGCTGCTGCTGCGCGCGCTGGAAAGCAAAGCGAGGCACTGGGCGGCGCTGCTGGAGGGCGGCGCTGCCGAGATGGCGGGCGACGAAAAGCTGGCGAACAGCTATGCGCCCTGCTTTGAAGCCGCTGCCGAGGCGCTTCGCGCGTTCGCGGACGCGGCGAAGGACGGCTGGGACGCGGCGCGCTCGCGCATGGTCACGTTCCCTCGCCTGACCGCTGCGCGGGGCGTGGAGGACGAGGCGTTCAAAAATCGCATGAAGCGGCTGTGGGACAACTGCAAGGCGTCGATCGGCAAGCTCGACGCCTGGTTCGCCGCGTCCGCGGAGGAGGCGGCGGGCGACCTGCGCGCCATGGCGCCCGCGATGATCGCGCTGCTGCGGCTGACGGGGGAGTTTTCCCACGCGTATCAGACGGAAAAGCGCCGCCGCAACGCCGCCGACTTCTCCGACCAGGAGCACGAGGCGATCCGGCTGCTGCTCGGCGCCGACGGACAGCCCACGGAGCTTGCGCGCACGGTCGCCGCGCGTTACCGCGAGATCATGGTCGACGAGTATCAGGATACCAACGAGGTGCAGAACCGCATCTTTGAGGCGATCTCCCGGGACGGGACAAATCTCTTCACCGTCGGCGACGTCAAGCAGAGCATCTACCGCTTCCGCCTTGCCGACCCGACGATCTTTCTCGCGCATTACAACACCTATCCGTCCGTCGCCGAGGCGAAGCCGGGCGAGCGCGTAAAGCTGATCCTCTCGCGCAACTTCCGCTCGCGCAGGGAGGTGCTGGACGCGGCGAATTTCATCTTTTCCAATATTCTCTCGGTCGAGATGGGCGAGCTGGAATACGGCGCGGACGAGGCGCTGTATCCCGGCGCGGCGTATCCCGAGGCGGAGGGCTGCCGCACGGAGTTCCATCTGCTCGACACCTCCGGGCGCGAGGGGGAGGAGCATGCCCGCCCGAGTGAGGCGGAGGCTGCGTTCGTCGCGGATTATATTCGGAAAATGCTCGACGAAGGCTTTTTGGTCACCGACGAGAAGACGCGCGCGCCGCGCCCGGTGCGCGAGGAGGATATCGTTATCCTCATGCGTTCGCCGAGCGCGCGCCTCGCGGACTACCGGCGCGCGCTGGAAGCGCGCGGCGTCGGCGTTTCCGCCGGCGCGGACGGCGACTGGTTTTCGAGCGTCGAGGTTTCGGTCGTGTTCGCGCTGCTTGAGATCCTGGACAACCCGCGCCAGGACGTGCCGCTGATCTCCGTGCTGCGCTCGCCGCTGTTCGGCTTTAGCGCGGACGAGCTGGCGCTGCTGCGCGGCAAAAAGAAGGACGGCGATTTTTACGACGCCCTGTGTGCGGACGGGGGCGAGGCGGCGGAGCGGTTCCTCTCGACGCTGCGTTCCTTGCGCGAGGCGGCGCAGACCATGAGCGTCCGGCGGCTGCTGGCATATCTCTACGATACCTGCAACGTGCTCGGCGTGTTCGGCGCGATGCCGGACGGGCGGGAGCGCAAGGAGAACCTGCTCGCGTTTTTGTCGCTTGCCGACCGCTTTGAAAGCGCCGGCTACCGCGGGCTTTTTGCCTTCGTGTCGCATCTGCGCGACCTGCGGGACAACGGCAGCCTAGAAACGCCGGGCGGCGCGCAGAGCGCCGGCGGCGTGCGCATCATGAGCATTCACAAGTCGAAAGGCCTCGAATTCCCGGTGGTGATCCTCTCGGACCTTGCCAAGACGTTCAGCAATATGGACTTTACCGGCTCTGTGCTGGTGCATCCAAAATACGGGCTTGGCCCGGATCGCGTCGATACGGCGCGGCGCATCCGCTATCCGACGGCGGCGCGTCAGGCGATCGAGCGCACGCTGCGCCGCGAGACGAAGGCGGAGGAGCTGCGGCTCCTCTATGTCGCGATGACGCGCGCAAAGGAAAAGCTTGTTTTGGTACATACGCAGGCAAACGCGGCAAAGCGCGTCGGCGACCTGCTCGCGACGGCGTCGTGCCCGGCGCTTCCCGAATCGGTGGACGAATGCAGGTGCCTTGGCGACTGGGTGATGCTGCCGCTGCTGTGCCGCCCGGAGGCGGAGCCGCTGCGCGCGGTTTCGGACTTTGACGCGCCAAAGCCCGCCGCATCGGACGATTCTCCGTGGCAGGTTTTCGTGCATGAAGCGGAAAAACCGCCGGAAGAAGAGAGCACGCCGCGCGCGGACAAGGCGGGCGCGGCCGAAGGGGACGAGCTGCCGTTCGATCCGGGTGTGTTGGCGTGGCGGTATCCGTACGCCGCAGCGACGGAGCTGAGCGCGAAGCTGACCGCAACGCAGCTCAAGGGCCGCGCGCTCGACAGCGAGATCGCGGAGGCGGCAAAGCTGCCGCCGCGCCTGCGCGGGCTGGAAAAGCCGCGTTTTCTCGCGGGCGAAGCGCCGCTGACCGGCGCGGAGCGCGGCACGGCGATCCATCTGGTGATGGAGCACCTCGATTTTGACGGCGACGGCAGCGCGGACGCGGTGCGCGCCCAGATCGACGCGCTGCGCGAGCGGCGCCTTTTGACGGGCGAGCAGGCGGAGGCAGCGGACGCGGAGGCGATCGCACGCTTCCTGCAAAGCGGCGTTGCCGCGCGTATCCGCCAGAGCGGGCGCGTGGAGCGGGAGTACCGGTTTTCACTGCTCGCTCCGGCAAGCGATTACGACGCGCGCGCGGCGGCGGAGGACGAGATACTGCTGCAGGGCGTCGTGGACTGCTTTTTTGAGGAGAACGGCGCGCTGGTCGTGCTCGATTTCAAGACCGACCGCATCACGCGGGAGGAAACCGCGGAGCGCGCGGCGTATTACGCGCCGCAGCTTGAGGCCTACGCCGCCGCGCTGGAGCGTATCATGGGGATGCGCGTGCGGGAAAAACTGCTGTACTTCTTCGCAACGGGCGAAACTGTCGCCCTGCGTGGGAGCGAGGGCGCATCATTGGGAGGATTTTGAATGGCTCTCTATGTGATCGGCGACCTGCATCTGTCGCTGAGCGGCGAAAAGCCGATGGATGTGTTCGGCGAGAAGTGGGAAAACCACGTCGAGCGGACCAGGGAAGGCTTTTCGGCGCTTCATGACGACGACGTGACCGTGCTCGCCGGCGATTCTTCCTGGGGCATGTCGCTCGAAGGGGCGCTGGAGGACTTTGCGTTCATCGACGCCCTGCCGGGGAAAAAGCTTCTTCTAAAGGGGAATCACGACTACTGGTGGACCACGGCGTCGAAGATGAAGCGCTTTTTTGCCGAGAACGGGTTCACGACGCTTGACATCCTGCACAACAACTGCTTCTTTTACGGAGATTATGCCGTCTGCGGCACGCGCGGCTGGTTTTACGAGGAGGACGCCGCGGGCACGCACACGGGAAAAATGCTCGCGCGCGAGGCGCTGCGGCTCGAAGCGTCGTTCCGGGCGGCGGGGGAGCGGCCCATTTTGTGCTTTTTGCACTACCCGCCGATCTATCAGGGCTACCAGTGCCCGGAGCTGCTTGCGCTGATCGACCGCTATCACGCCGAGCGCTGCTATTACGGGCATCTGCACGGCGTTACGCACAAGCGCGCGTTCGAGGGAAAGCGCAGTTTTACCGAGTATTCGCTCATTTCCGCGGACTATTTGGGCTTCGCTCCGAAAAAAATCTTGGATTAAATGAAAATAAGGGTAGATATTTCTGAAAACGTATGGTAAAATACGTCTTTGCAATGAGCAATTTTGATTTGTTCAAACGGAGGAAAAAGAAAACATGACAGTCAAAAACGTTGAAAAGCTGGAGAAGAGCAGAGTTGCGATCGAGGTCACGGTCGGCGCCGAGGAATTTGAGGCCGCCGTCCAGAAGGCTTACTTAAAGACCCGCAACAAGATCAATGTCCCCGGCTTCCGCCGCGGCAAGGCGCCCCGCAAGATGATCGAAAAGATGTTCGGCGCAGAGGTCTTCTACGCCGACGCGGTCGACGAGGCCCTGCCCGACGCATACGCCAAGGCGGTCGAAGAGAAGAAGCTCGACACCATCGGCTATCCCGAGGTCGAGCTGGTCGGCGACGTGACGAAGGACGGCTATACGTTCAAGGCGACCGTCGCGGTCTATCCCGACGTCAAGCTTGGCAAATATAAGGGCATCAGCGCCCCCAAGGAAGAAGTCAAGGTCACCGCGGACGACGTCAAGGAGCGCCTCAACGAGATGGCGGAGCGCAACGCGCGCCTCGTTTCCGTCGACCGCAAGGCGAAGAAGGGCGACACCGCGGTCATCGACTTCGAGGGCTTCCTCGACGGCAAGCCGTTTGCCGGCGGCAAGGGCGAGAACCATGAGCTCGAGCTCGGCTCCGGCAGCTTTGTCCCCGGCTTCGAGGACCAGGTCATCGGCATGAAGGCGGGCGAGGAGAAGGACATCGACATCACCTTCCCCGAGGACTACCACAAGGACCTCGCCGGCAAGGCGGTCGTGTTCAAGGTCAAGTGCAGCGAGGTCAAGGTCAAGGAGCTGCCCGAGCTTGACGACGAGTTCGCCAAGGACGTGTCCGAGTTCGACACGATCAAGGAGCTCAAGGACGACATCAAGAAGCAGATCGAGGCCGACCGCGAGAAGGCGGTCAGGGTCGCCTATGAGAACGCGCTGATCGAGAAGGTCGCCGACACCATTGACTGCGAGATCCCCGACATCCTCGTTGAAGAGCAGTGCAAGCGCTTCCTGGAGGAGTTCAAGTCCCGCATCATGGCGCAGGGCATCCCCTACGACCAGTACAAGAAGATGACCGGCATGAACGAGGAGAAGTTCATGGAGGATGGCCGCGAGCCCGCGCTTCGTCAGGTCAAGATGGACCTCGCCATCTCCCAGATCATCGACCAGGAGAAGCTCGAGGCGACGGACGAGGAGATCGAGGAAGAGTACAAGAAGCTCTCCGGCTATTACGGCATGGACGTCGAGATGGTCAAGAAGTATCTCGACACCGGCGCCGTGCGCACGCAGGTGCTCAACAACAAGGCAGTCGCCGTCGTGGTCGACAACGCCAAGCCCGAGAAGGCGGGCGCGAAGAAGGCTGAGGCGAAGGCTGAGGACAAGGCGGAGGAGAAGAAGCCTGCCGCGAAGAAGGCACCGGCAAAGAAGGCGGAGGACAAGGCGGAGGACGAGGAGAAGAAGCCCGCCGCAAAGAAGACCGCCGCCAAGAAGACCGAGGACAAGGCGGAGGAGAAAAAGCCCGCCGCCAAGAAGCCGGCTGCGAAAAAGACGACCAAGAAGGCTGAATAAGGTATATTTCGGCTATAATAAAGCAACGCCTGCAAACAACCACAAACGAGATTTGTGGTTGTTCGCATACATACCGAAAATTTGAACAGGGTATGAACACATCACAGGAGGTAACCCCATGAGCTTAGTTCCCTATGTAGTTGAGCAGACGAACCGCGGCGAGCGGTCGTATGACATCTTCTCCCGCCTGCTGGAAGACCGCATCATCTTCCTCGGCGAGGAGGTCAACGCCACGACGGCGAGCCTCGTCGTCGCGCAGATGCTGTTTCTGGAGGCGAAGGACCCGGACAAGGACATCCAGTTCTACATCAATTCGCCCGGCGGCAGCGTGACCGACGGCCTTGCCATCTATGACACGATGCAGTATATCAAGTGCGACGTTTCCACCATCTGCGTCGGCATGGCGGCGAGCATGGGCTCGTTCCTGCTCTCCGCCGGCACCAAGGGCAAGCGCATCGCGCTGCCCAACTCCGAGATCATGATCCACCAGCCGCTCGGCGGCTTCCAGGGCCAGGCGACCGATATCGAGATCCACGCCAAGCGTATGCTCGAGATCAAGGATAAGCTGACCCACATCCTCGCCGAGAACTGCGGCAAGGATTACGAAATCGTGCGCGCCGACTGCGAGCGCGACAACTTCATGACCGCCGAGCAGGCGAAGGAATACGGCCTGATCGACAAGGTGATCTACAAGCGCTGAGATTCCCAAAATCAGTAAAAGGTAAGGTTTTGACCCATGAGCGATTCCAATAAAAGAGCGCTGCGCTGCTCGTTCTGCGGCAAGCAGGAGCGCGAAGTGCACCGCATGATCCAGGGCCCCGGCGGCGTCCGCATCTGCGACGAGTGCGTCAACCTCTGCCGCGACATCCTGCAGGACGGCTACAACGCGCAGCCGGAGATGCCGGAGTCCATGACGGAGCTGCCGACCCCGCGCGAGATCCACGATGTGCTCGACCAGTACATCATCGGGCAGGAGGCGGCAAAGGTCGCGCTGTCCGTATCGGTATACAACCACTATAAGCGCATTTTCTTCGGCGGCGGCGACGACGTGGAGCTGCAAAAGAGCAACATCCTGCTGCTCGGACCCACCGGCTCGGGCAAGACGCTCTTTGCCCAGACGCTTGCGCGCATCCTGAAGGTGCCGTTTGCCATCGCGGACGCGACCACGCTGACCGAGGCGGGCTACGTCGGCGACGACGTGGAGAACATCCTGCTGCGGCTGCTGCAGGCGGCGGACTACGACGTCGAGCTTGCCGAGCGCGGCATCATTTACGTCGACGAGATCGACAAGATCGCCCGCAAGAGCGAGAATACGTCCATCACGCGCGACGTGTCCGGCGAAGGCGTGCAGCAGGCGCTGTTGAAGATCGTCGAGGGTACGGTCGCAAACGTTCCGCCGCAGGGCGGGCGCAAGCATCCGCATCAGGAGTTCATCCAGATCGACACGCACAACATCCTCTTCATCTGCGGCGGCGCCTTCGAGGGGATCGACAAGATCATCGAGAACCGTCTCGACCGCAAGAGCATGGGCTTTGAGGCGGTCGTGGAGTCCAAGAAGGAGAAGTCGGACAGCAAGATATTGCGCGAGGTGCAGCCGCACGACGTGCTCAAGTTCGGCATCATCCCCGAGCTGGTCGGCCGCCTTCCGGTCATCACCGCGCTCGACGCGCTGACGCGCGAGGACCTCGTGCGCATCCTGACCGAGCCGAAGAACGCGCTCGTCAAGCAGTATCAGAAGCTGCTTTCCTACGACGGCGCGGAGCTCGCGTTCGAGCAGGGAGCGCTGGAGGCGGTCGCGGACAAGGCGATCGAGCGCAACATCGGCGCCCGCGGCCTGCGCGCCGTGATGGAAAAGGTGCTCATGCCCGTGATGTACGATATTCCGTCCGACAAGACGATCGAGCGCGTCACGGTGACCAAGGCGTGCATCGAGGGCGACGAGCGCCCGACGCTCACGCACCGCAGCGGCGAAGAGGCGAAGGCGGTGGAAGCCAAGCGCGAAACGCCCGTCATCGGGTCGCCCGAGTTCGACTCCGCGTCGTAACCGGTTTTGACCGCCATTTCGCTCGCCGCCGGCGCGGCGGTTGCGAAATATGTCTGAACCCGGGCCATGATTGGATGAGATCATGGCTTGGGCGATTCCCCGCATCTTAGGAGAATTATTATGGAACCTGTCACGAAAAATATTCCGGCCCTCGCCCTGCGGGGGCTGGTCGTGTTTCCGCGCATGAGCGCGAGCTTCGATCTCGAGCGCATCGTTTCGATGCGCGCGTTGGAGCGCGCGATGGAAACGGATCAGGAGCTGTTCGTCGTCACGCAGCGCGACGTTGCCGTCGAGCTGCCGCAGGAGAGCGACCTCTATATCGTCGGTACGCTCGTGCATATCACGCAGGTGCTGCGCGTGAGCGACCACGTGATCCGCATCATCGTCGAGGGCAAGAGCCGCGCGAGACTGCGCCGCCTTTGGCAGCGCGAGCCGTTTCTGCAGGCGCAGATCGAGCTGCTCGACGAGCCGAAGAGCGTGCGCTCCGGCGCGCGGACCGAGGCGCTGCTGCGCCAGACCTACGCCAACTTCGGCGAGTATGTCGAGCTGACGCAGAATCTGACGGCGGAGATTTTGGCGACTGTCTTCGGCTGCACGGAGCCCGGCTATCTCGCGGACTTCGTCGCCCAGCACGTGAACATCCGCTATCAGGACAAGCAGCTGATCCTCGACGAGCTGCGCCCGCTGCCGCGCCTTAAGCGCATCAACGAGATATTGCGCCGCGAAACCGAGGTCATCGCGCTCGAGCAGGAGATCGAGGACAAGGTGCGCTCCCGCGTGGGGCGCATCCACCGCGACTTCGTCCTGCGCGAGCAGATCAAGGTGCTGCAAAACGAGCTTGGCGAGGGCGAGGGCGGCGACGAGGAGATCGACGAATACCGCGAGCATATCCTCGCCCTAAAGCTGCCCGAGGA
>SVKM01000069.1 GCA_015068465.1 Oscillospiraceae bacterium
GCCCCTGGCGTGGCCGTAGGTGTCGTTGCACTCCTTGAAAAAGTCTATGTCGATAAAGATCGCGCCGACGCGCTCTCCCTTTTTCGCCGCGATTTCAATAAACTCCGATGACACGCGCAGCAGCGCCGCGCGGTTGAGAAGCCCCGTCAGCGGTTCGCGGGAAGCGGCCGCCTCGCTTTCCTTGATTTTTCTGCTCAGCTTGCCGACCTCCATGTCGGCCTCCTGCATCTTGCAATGGACGTCGAGCTGGATCGCCTTCACTTCGTCCAATCGCTTGTCGTACAGCCCATCCAGCCGCTCATAGGCGTCCATCGCGTGCCCGGCGTCGCCGATGCTCCTGTAGTAATCCGCCATCATGCGGCAGGCGCAGAGCTGTTCCACGGTATCCGGGTTCCTCTCGGCGTAGCCGGCCATCAAATCGAATATTCTCTTGACCCGCTCCCGGTCTCCGTTCCCGATCAGGATATGCGAGATCCCCCTGAGATCCTCATAGAGCGGGTAGGCGTCCATCGTATCATCTATGACGGCAAGCGCACGGTCGGTGTATCGGTCGCCCTCCGCCACGTTTCCCATTTTGTATTCGACGATGGCGCAGCGCAGGTGGTAGTCGCAGACAAGCGGTATGAAATCCGCGGTTTCCGCCCACTTCACAGCTGATTGCAGGATCTCGCGCGCCGTTTCATATTCTTCGAGCCTTACATACTTCTCCGCCAGATTGACGGAGATCATCAGAAGATCCGAGTCGTTGTCCGGAAACTTTTCGTGCGCATACGCAAGGCTCTCTTTGAGAAACCCGATTGCCGAGGCGTCGTCGCCCATCAGAGAATAGTTGCCGGCGATATTGTTCAGCACGTAAAGCCGGTTATCGTCATAGATCCGGTGCTTTCGGAGAATGCGGTACGCCTTGTCGTAGTTTGCCAGCGACATCTGAAGGTTTTCCTTGTCGTTATAGGCGTAGCCCAGCACGTTGTAGGCGTTTGCCATGAGCTTGTATTCATCGGTATCCTTCAGCAGTGCGACCGCCTTGAGCGCGTTGGGAAGGACGCTGTCCCGGTCGCCGGTCTGGATACAGATATAGGCAATGGCGCGATACGCGGCGCCGATGAGAACGACATTTCCCGTTTCCTGCCCCTCTTTGGCAAGCTTTTTGAGCGTCTTGATTGCCTTTTTGGGGTTTTGCCTGTATGTGGCGGTGACATCCTCCACCCGCTTGATCGTCTTCTTGTTGTTCATTCGCTCTGTTCTCCCGTTGAAATCTCCACGGCTGCCGGACGCGCATCAAGCCAGGTCATGCAGGCGCCGATGTTTCTTTTGATTTTTCATGGATCCGCCAGCTTCCGTTTGAGCAGCGCGAGCGCCTTCTGGTGCCGCAGCTTGACCGCGCCGTAGCTCATGCCGAGGCGCAGCGCGATCTCCGTGAGCGGCAGGCGGTCGTAGTAGCGCAGCACGATGATGTCCGTCAACTCGTCGGGAAGCTCTTCCAATGCCGCCGCGAGCGAATCCAGCAGCTCCGTTTGCAGCAAGCCGTCCTCGGGCAGCGCGTCGTCCGATAAATCCTCCGGCAGCTCACAGCGTGGACGCGCGGCGCGAAAGTGGTCGATCACGGCGTTGCGCGTGATGGCGTAGATCCACGTTCCCTGCGCGGCGCGCGCGGCGTCGTAGCCGTCCGACGCGCGCAGCGCTTTCTCGAATACCTCCGCGCACAGATCCTCGGCGTCCTCGCGATTGCTCACGCGCGCGCGGATATAGCCCAGCACGCGGTCGTGATACTCCGTATAGAGCCGTTCCTGCTCCGCCGCCGTCATGCCTTCGGCTCCTCCGGTTTCTGCTCCGGCGCGCCCGCCGCCGCGACATAGTCCAGTTCGTCGTCGCTCAGTTCCCGCGCCGCCGTGCGCTTGTGCGAGGCGTCGATCACCGCCTGCAATCGCGCGGAGGGCGCAAATCTCTGGAGTTCAAATGCCTGCGATAACTGTTTTTCGGTCATGGCGATCTCCTTTCCGTTGTTTTCTGTCTGTTGATACGGAGGAATTATCGAGGTGGCAGCGTTCTTTTGAAAATTTATTCTTTTTTTTGCAGTATATCGGCATTTGGGACGGATTGCAAGCGAAAAAAAGAAGTCGGCAAAAAAAGACACCGCCTCACGCAAAATGAGGCGATGTCTTTTCCCTGTGTTTTTTTCAGCCGATTTCGGTATGCCGCAGCCTGCCCGCCGGCGTCCGGCGGACAGAATCCGAATGTTACCGTGCGGCGGTCGAGCCGGACCGCTGCGGATGCGCCGCACGCCCGCGCTGCGTTTCAGCACAGCTTTTTGCGGATCGTCAGCACGTTTTTGCCGTCCCGATGCTCATAGGTCATCTCGTCCATCTTTTTCTTGACCATGTAGATGCCGAGTCCCCCGATCTGGCGATCCTCCGCCGCGAGCGTTATATCCGGGTCCGGCTTTTTGAGCGGATCGTAGGGGATACCGCCGTCGATGAGCGTGATCGACGCGACGCCGTCCGTGACGCCGACGCGGATCTCCGCCCAGCCGTTTCCCTCGGGGTAGGCGTAGTGCGCGATGTTGACGAACAGCTCCTCGAGCGACACGTCAATGAGCATCTGCGTCTTCATCGGGCAGTCGTGCGCCTCCAGCTCGGCGTCCACGAAGCCCTGCACCTCGTAGAGCTTTTCCGTGTCCGCCGCGACTTTCAAAACCTTCTCCACGCTCATATGCTCTCCTTTCCTGCCCCGTCCGGCCCAAAGTATTTGAGGCAGAGCATCGTGATGTCGTCGAACTGCGGCGCGTCGCCCACGAACGCGTCCACCGAGCGTTTGACCGCCGCAAGGACTTCCGTGGGCGCGGCGTCCGGGTCTTCGTTGAGTGCGGCGAGCATCCGCTCCGTACCGTAGAGCTCGTTTTTCGCGTCCGTCGCCTCCGCGACGCCGTCCGTATAGACGAACAGGCTGTCGCCGGGATGCAGCTCAAATTCGTGCTCGCGGAAGCGGATGCCCTCCATCGTCGCGACGGCGGGCGAATGGCGGTACTCCACCAGCTCGTATTTTCCGTCCGCACGGCGAAGCGTCGGGTGTTCGTGACCCGCGTTCGCCGCCATGCCCTTGCCCGTGCTGATCTCCAAAATCGCGAGCCACACGGTCACGAACAGCTCCGCCTCGTTGCCCTCGCAAAGCTGCTCGTTGACCTTCGTGAGCACCTTCGCGGGCGAATACTCGCCCGTCTGCGCCTGGTTTTTGATGAGCGTCTTGGCGATGACCATGAAGAGCGCCGCGGGCACGCCCTTGCCCGAAACGTCCGCCATCACGAGGCCCAAGTGGTCGTCGTCGATGAGGAAGAAATCGTAGAAGTCGCCGCCGACCTCCTTCGCGGGGATCATGCTGGCGTAGATATCAAACTCCCCGCGCTCGGGGAACGCCGGGAAAATGCGCGGCAGCATGTCCGCCTGGATCTGCGTGGCGACGTTCAGCTCCGCGCCGATGCGCTCCTTCTCCGCCGTCACGCTCACGAGGTCGCGGATGTAGGCGTTCATGTCGTGCTCCATCTGCCTGAGGCTCTCATAGAGCGCGCCGACCTCGTCGTTCGAGCGGATGGTGAGCTGGTTGAAGATCGACGTCTCCGCCCCCTCGCCGGACTGCTCATGCACGAGCTTGTCCGCCGCCGAGGACAGCTTCTTGATCGGCTCCGCCATCGTCTTTGACGTGATGCGGATGAGGATCAGCGAAACCGCCAGCGTCAGCGCCGCCATGAGCAGGATCATCTGCCGCGCAAAGCGCTGGAGATCCTTCATCACGTCGTCCATCTGGATATCGACGCCCACATAGCCCGCCGGCGCGCCGGTCGAGGTCTTCATGGGATAGTAGACGCTCATGAGCCAGCCGAACTGTTCGTTGCTCACCAGCGGCTCGATGCGCTCGCCGCGCGCCATGCGCTCGGCGTTCTCGGCAAACGCACCCTCGTAGTACGGCTCGTGATACCCCAGCGGGATCGCGTCCTCCGACGGGTCGGTGTCCATCACATACCAAACCTCGTCGATCTCCGGCTTGACGACGTAGAGGTACATCACGCCGCCGTTTTCCCGGATGTCGCACAGCGTTTTGTACGCGGTTTCATACGTCTCGTCCTTTTCGCCGGTGTCGAGGTAGTGCTGGATGCGGTCGGGGTCGAGCTGCGACGCCGCGACGGCGGCGATGTTCATGGCGAACTCCTCGTAGTGCTCGTACATCTCCGCGCGATAGTGCGTATAGCTCGAAAAGATCTGCACCGCGCTGAGCGTCAGCGCGATCGCCGCGACCATCAGCGCGAGCTTTCGGCTCAGGGAAAACCTCGCTTTTTTCTGTTCCATCTTCTCACCTCACAGCCGAATGACCAGCGTATTGAAGCCGGAATAGCGGCGGTAGTAAAACTCCTTCGCGGTCTTTTGCACGATGCGGATACCGAGCAGCTCCGACTGCTGCTCCGCCGTCAGGTCGTCCGCGTCCACGTTCGCGCCGAGCGGGTTGTAGGCAAAGGCGTTGTCGCGCAGGAAAAGCGTCGTCTCGCCGTTCTCCGCCACGACCGTCACCTGGATGTAGATATCGTCCATGTGCTCCTTGCAGTGCTCGACGATGGCGCAGCTGACCTCCTCGATGGCAAGCCCGATGTGCATGACCTTCTTCGGCGGGGTGTCGCGTTCCTCGCAGAATGCCTGGATCTGCTCGACGACGGCGGAGATCTCCTGCGAGGACTGGTCGATCGTGACCGACCTCGCGTTGCTCACGTCAATGCCCTGTAATTGGAGAAAGCCCCCGCGCGCCATCGCCGCCGGGATCCAGACGGCAAGCGCAAGCACCTCGGACGTGACAAAGATATACCAGAAGGTGTCCATGCCGCCGCGCGCCAAAAATGCCAGCGCGAGCAGGTAGAACACGAACGAGCGCAGGAACGTAATGAGATACGCCAGCCATTCGCGCAGTATCGCCTGATAGTACCCGCCGAGCACGACGCTTGCCATCGCGGGCAAAATGCTCAGAGCAAAGATGCGGATGCCCGCCGCGGCATACGCCGCACCCTCGCCCGTACCCATGCCGAAGATCGCGGCGAACTGCGGGGCAAAGAGCGCGAACACGCCCGCGAGCACCGCAGAGGCGATCCCCGCCCACAGCAGCGCGAGGGAGAGCGTAATGCGCACGTTGCCGAGGTTGCGCTCGCTGCGATAGCTCGAGAGCATCGGCTCGGTCGCCATGTTCGTGCCGTCCGTGATGGACGCGCACAGAAGCGAAATGTTATACACCACGTCAAATGCGGCGACGGCAGTCGCGCCGCCGAGTCGCATCAGCAGATGGTTCACCGCGATCATCGTGACAAACTGGTAGAGGTACTGCAAGGCGGTTGCGAAGCCCGTGCGCGCCGACGCCCCGACGATGCCCGCGTCCATCTTCACCCAGCCGAAGCGCAGCGCGCCGCGGTGCTTTGCAATGTGCCAGCCGGTGATGCTGAGCATGACCGCCGCGCCGACCACCGTGGAGTAGACCGAGCCGCGCACGCCGAGACCCATCCGGATAATGAAGATATAGCTGAAGGCCGTGTCCAGAATGCCGGAGACCGACATCGCGAGCGCCGCGGTCTTGGGACCGTTGTCGGCGTTGACGAAGTAGTAGAACGGTCCCTGGCAGAACATCACGGGCACGAAGATAAGCTGCGTTTGGATGTACGAGCGCGTCAGCTCGTCCGCGGGATCGGCGCCGAGCATGCGCATAAGCTGCGGCAGGAAGATAAGCCCCAGCGCGGCGGTGACGATGTAGATCGTCAGCAGCAGGCGCAAGATCGTGTGGAAGATGCGGTTGCCCTCCTCCTCGCGCCCCTCGGCGAGCCGGGAGGCGTAGTGGATGGAGCCGCCGATGGAGAAGCCGTAGCTCAATATGTTATAGAACAGGTACACCGGCTGGCCGAAGCCGATGGCGGCAAGGCCGCCCGTGCCGATGCCGTTGCCGACGAACACGCTGTCCACCACGCCCGCGACCGCCATCCAGAAGCTGCTGAACAGCGCCGGGACAAAGAATCGCCGAAACGCGCCGCGCACAAAGTAGCGGCTGCGCTCACGGTGGAGTTGTTCCTGAGGTTTATCCATGAGATCTCTCCCGTTTGCTTTTTACTCGATGTGAAGAATATCCACGAAGCCCGTGACCTCGAAGATGTCCATGAGGTCGCTGTTTGCGTTGCGGATGACCATGCCGCCCTGCTTGTTCATCACCTTCTGCGCCGCGAGCAGCACACGAAGGCCCGCCGAGGAGATGTATTCCAACTTGGTAAAGTCGAATTCCAGCTCCGTCACGCCGTCCACGGCGGTGCGCAGCTCGCCCTCAAGCTGCGGCGCGGTGGTCGTGTCGAGCCGCCCCTCCAGCGCCACGGTCAGTTTGCCGCCGTCTCTTGTCTGATTGATCGTCATGTCATATACCTCCTATGCTTTCATTTCCACGTCGCACGCGCCGGTAAAGCCCGTGCTTTCCAGTATGTCGTACACGCCCTCGCTCGCGTTCGTGATGCGGACTTCTCCGCGCCGCCTGCGCATTTCCTTGATCGCGATCATCAGCACACGAAGCCCCGAGCTGGAGATGTATTCAAGCTCGGAGAAATCGAACGTCAGGTCCATGACGCCGTCCAGCGCGCCCTCCACCTGGCTCGCAAATTCCGGGGCGCTGTTGGTGTCGATGCGCCCCTGCGCAAAGACGGTCAGCTTGTCGCCGTCACGCTGCATTTTCATGCTATGCTCCTCCTTTATCAAGATAAGCCGACGGGGAGGCGCCGCGCAGAAAGCGCGGTCCTCCCTTGTTTTTGTTTCTCCCCGCGATGCCCCGTCAGCAAAAAATTTTCGAGTCTTTTGAGATGCTGCCCGGATGCGCCCGGAGCTCCTCAAGCTCCGATTGGTGTATTTCGTCCCAGCTTTGCCCGTTTAATATTGCAGCGTATCTCGCCGCTTTGGCACCTTTAAAGTACTGATCCACAACCTTGCCGTCGTAATCGTCGATCACTTGCCAAAGCCCCTTTTCCCGGTTTTTGTAGATGAATCCGCCCGCGACGGCGTCCAGCAGCTCGTCGGGCAGCTCCACGCCCTCCTTGCCCGCGAGCGCGGTCAGCTCGTCCATCGTCTTGCACGCCTTCGCCTTTTCCTTCTGCTCGTCGGTGAGAGAGTCCCAAATGCCCTTGAGGGCCTCCGCCAGCTTGGGATCGATGCTCTTGTTCTCGTTTTCGCTCATGGTGATATGCTCCTTTTCAGATTTTCATGAAATCGCCCAGTCTTTCCTGTATGCGCTCGTACCAGCCGCCCTTGTAGAAAAGGCAGGCAAGCGGGTCGATCCCGTAATAGTCCGGCCCAAGCCCCTGCTCCACGCCGTGGAGCATCGCCAGCGCCCGGCAGCCGCCCGCGCAGCGCCCGAACCATTCGCACTTGTCGCACTCGGCGTTCTTCTCGCGCAGCGCGCAGAGGTTCGTACACACCGCGCCGAGCCATTTTCCCTCTTGCAGAATATCCGCGAGCTTTCGCTCCTTCAGATTGTCGAAGTGGTAGTCGAACGGCGTCAGCTCGCCGCACATCTGCAGGCACGGCGCAACGTCGCCCTCGCAGGTGACCGCCATCATCGTGCGGTTGCCGACGCATACCGGCTCGGTCGGGCGGTCAACGCCGTCGGTGTGCCGCTCCATCACCATGTCGTAGGCTTTTGCCCGCGGGTACAGGTCGAGAAAACGCCATATCACGACGTCCATCTTATGCTCGCCGTGCATGTACCAATCCGCAAGGCCGAGCATCTTCTCAAAGTATTCCTCGACCGGGAGCGAGCCGTCGGGCGCGTTTTTGAGCCAGCGGCGCGTTTCCGTCGTGCGGATGATGCGCGTGCTCGTCACGCCCGCGTCCTCCAGCGTGAGAAGCGTCTCCCGCATGGCGTCCAGGTTGCCGCGGTATACCTGCGTCTGCGCAAGCGTGCGGAAGCCGTTCTCCGCGCAGAGGCGAAACGCCCGCTTCGCGTCCTCCTCCGCGCCCTTATGCCCGCGCATCCAGTCATGATGCCCCACGCCGTCGAAGGATATCTTGATCTGCGGGTCGGCTTTCAGCTCACGGAACAGATCGAGCGTGTCCTGATGCAGGAAAAAACCGTTGGTTGTGAGCTTTTCGAGCACCATGTTCCGCTCGTAGATCGCGCGCACGATATCGGCAAAGCGCGGGTGGAGCATCGGCTCGCCGCCCGTGAGCGTGACGGAATGAAAGCCGCACTCCGCCATCTGGTCAAAGAGGTCTAAAAGCGCGCCGTAGTCCCACTCCGCCATGCGCTCGGCGTTCTCGGCGGCATTGAAGCAGTGGCGGCAGTTGTAGTTGCACTTGCCCGTGAGCATGAGGTTCATGCCCGGCACCATGCGGTGGGGATACCTGCGGTAGCGCGACCATTCGGAGGGCCGCTCGCCCTGTTCGCACGGCGCGATGACGCCACGCTCCGTCAGGCTTTTCAGCGCGTCGCTCTCTTCGAGGTCATGTTCGCCGTCGCAGGCAAGCAGCAGCTCGAAGGTCTCCGCGTCCACGCGCAGCGGCGCGGGCGCGCAGCGGCAGTACATCGCGTGATTTACGAATTTCCACGCCCGCAGGGCGTAATCGTCACAAAGGCGGTAATACATAGTTCTGTTTCTTTTTCTGCCAGCCGTCAGGGGATGATCCAGCCGGATTTTTTATCATTTCCTTCATAACCGCAATGAAGACATTTTGTTCTTTTATACCATTCTAATGTCATAGAAATCAAACCACCACCCGTAAAACTAACAACAACTTTTTCATGGCACTTGGGGCAAATCACGTAGTCGGGCGTACCATCGCCGCAGCCGCCGCCGACCTGATCCAGCACCTCGTCGGGCAGTTCGACGCCCTCCTTGCCCGCAAGCGCGGTCAGTTCGTCCAGCGTCTTGCACGCCTTCGCCTTTTCCTTCTGCTCGTCGGTCAGGGAGTCCCACATCCCCTTGAGGATTTCGTTCAGCTTGGGGGAGATGGTCTTATTTGCGTTCATGGTCATTCTCCTTTTCAAAAACTATATGATCCAGCTTTTTCGCGTTTATATCCGGTCGTCAGCAGACCTTTTGATTCATAAATCTCTCAAAACTGATCCGGCCATTCTGAATAAGTCTCTCCCGCTTGTTCGCACCGATTTCTTCCGTGCTCAGCCCCAGCTTTTTGGCTTCCGATATTGCGCTTTCTTTTTCGAAGAACAGCGTATTCGATGCCCGATGACCATCCTGATCGTCAACAACGATCCAGAGTCCGTCTTCTCCATTCGGTCCATGATACGGATAATTCTTGTCGTAGAAAATATATCCCCCCGCGACGGCGTCCAGCACCTCGTCGGGCAGCTCGACGCCCTCCTTGCCCGCAAGCTTCGCCAGCTCGTCCAGCGTCTTGCACGCCTTCGCCTTTTCCTTCTGCTCGTCGGTGAGAGAGCCCCAGATGCCCTTGAGGGCGGCGTTCATTTTTTCATCCATGGGAATTCTCCTTTCATGATCCTACGGCGCCGGGGGAGCCTTCCACAAGAGAGGTGCTCCGCCGTTTGCCCGCGGCGCCGCGTCAGCAGTAACCCAATGACTTTCTCAAGATCTGCGCTTCGGTTTTTTCCTCAGTGGACCATCCTTCTTCCCGCGCCAGACGCTCGGCTTCCTCTTTCGAACCTGAGTAATCTGAGATCTTGCGCCTCATGCCATCGTCAGAATATGCCACCCACATCTCGAGCCCGCGGTCATAAACGACGTACCCGCCGGCGACGGCGTCCAGCAACTCGTCGGGCAGCTCGACGCCCTCCTTGCCCGCAAGAGCCGCCAGCTCGTCCAGCGTCTTGCAGGCTTTCGCCTTTTCCTTCTGCTCGTCGGTGAGAGAGTCCCAGATGCCCTTGAGGGCTTCTTCCAGCTTGGGGTCGATGTTCCTGTTCTCGTCCATAGCCGTTCTCCTTTTTAAAAATCTGTGACGGTGCGGTCAGTGCAGGTACGCCGAGTCCGCCCAGCCCCACATTCCTTTATAACAGACATAGCGGTAAGTACACGGCGAGCCGTTCAAGCCAGTGCCGTTGGTGCACGCGCCGTAGGTGAAGACCTGATAACCGGGATACAGCCGAGCAAGCTCGTGGTACTGGTCCCAAACGGGCTCGGGCCGCAGCGGGAGATCGCTGCCGTTGCAGTAGCCGACGGTCATGTAGAAGCCGATGCCGCCAGATCCGCCGCTGGTCTTGTCCAGTACCTCGTCGGTCAGCGCCTCGGCGGTCAGCTCCGCCGCTTCGCTTTTTCTCTCGTCGTCCATAGCCGTACTCCTTTTCTCTTTATTTTCTGTCTGTTGATACGATGGTTTTTTCAAGGTGGCAGTATTTTTTTGAAAAAATTTCAGCCCGCCGCGGCGTCGAGCCGCTGGCGCGCGACAAGCTCCGCGAAAAAGCCGTCCTTCGCGATCAGCTCGTCGTAGCTGCCGTCCTCCACGATCTTTCCCTTGTCGAGCACGATGATGCGGTCGCACTGGCGGATCGTGGAGAGCCGGTGTGCGATGACGATGCGCGTGCATTTCATCTTGTCGAGCGCCTCGCTCACCTGCTTTTGCGTGAGGTTATCCAGCGCGCTCGTCGCCTCGTCGAACATGAGGATACGGGGCTTGGGCGCGACGGCGCGGGCGATCAGCAGCCTCTGGCGCTGTCCGCCGGAAATGCCGCCCTGGCCCTCGGAAATGAGCGTGTTCATGCCCATCGGCATATTGCGGATATCCTCCGCGAGCCCTGCGATCTCCGCCGCCGCCCACGCGTCGTCGAGCGTCAGCCACGGCGCGGAGATCGTGATGTTGGAGAAGATGTCGCCGGTGAACATCTTTCCGTTTTGCATCACCGCGCCGATCTTGCGGCGCAGGGATTTGAGGTCGATCTTCTTGAGGTCGCGCCCGTCGTAGTACACCGCACCCTTCTGCGGTGTTTCAAAGCCGAGCATGATGCGCATGAGCGTCGATTTCCCGCAGCCGGTCTTGCCGACGATGGCGACGTACTGCCCCGGACGGATCTTGAGCGAGAGGTCGTCCAGCACGGGCGGCATGTCCTCGGTGTAGCGGAAGGTGACGTTGTTGAGCTCCACGCCGCCCGAGATGCGCGTGAGAACGAGTTTGTCCTCCGCCACCTCCGGCACGGTTTCCATGATGGGCTTCGCCATCTCCAGCACCGGCTTGATCGCCGCGATCGTGGACGCGATGCCCGCGAGCGACAAAAACGCGCCGTTCACCATGCCGTAGGCGGCGTTGAAGGCGTAGTATTCCGCGACGGAAACGCCGCTGCGGATCGCCGCGTAGTACATGACCATCGTGCCGATGAGCGAGATCGCGAGCGTCAGCACCGAGCCGATCTTCAGAAACATCGGCGGGTTATACGTAAGCTCCGCGCTCTTGCTGAAGAGCTTTCCCCAGCGGGCGAAGGCGCGCTTCTCCGCG
>SVKM01000070.1 GCA_015068465.1 Oscillospiraceae bacterium
CCGCGCCATACGATGCAATGAGAACGATCGGCGCAGGAGGGATACCATGGAGCACGAGCAGCCGCGCCTCGGGGAGGCGCTTACGGAGGATCAGTCCTGGGAATCGGACGGCGTCACGGTGCTGACCGCGTCCGTCACGCTGCCGCAGCTCGCCGGAAAGGGCGGCTGCGTGAAGCGCTTCAACCGCTACTACCGGCGCTTTTGCCGCGCCTATCTTACATATTGCGCACAGGCGCTGCTGCCCGAGGCGGCGGACTCCTGCCGCAGCGCGATGGCAGTGTCCGCGCCGTGGACCGCCGCCCGCGCGGAGCTTGGCTATCATGTGAGCTTGCAGCGGCCCGACGGGCTTTTGAGCGTCGTGTGCGACGCGCGCGAAACGATACACGGCCTGCCGCCGTTTTTCATCCGCCGCAGCGAGGTCTGGGACCTCGGCATGGGGCTTCCGATGCCGCTGGAGGAGTTTTTCCCGCCGCACACGCACTGCAAGCGCGCGCTTTTGCGCCATGCGCGCGCCGAAACGCCGGCGCGCATCGCTCTGGGCGCGGCGTACCGCGAGAACTGGCGCGCCATGCTGCGCCGCGCGCTCAACGTGCGCAACTTCTACCTCACGGACGAGGGGCTGTGCTTCTTTTATCCGCTGTGCGCCGTCGCGTGCGCAAAGGAGGGCGTCGTGACCTACACGATGCCCTACGACGCGGAGCGCGGGCCGTTCCTCCCGCCCGAGGGATAATAGACGCCGCTCGGTCTGTTTTCCCGTCTGCGTGGGTGGTAGATCAGTATTCGCACTTCAGGAACATCGCGGAATGCGGCGGCAGCTCCAGCCCGCCGCCAAAATCGACGGTATTTCCCGTCAGCAGGTCGACCGCCCGCCCGCAGCCGAAATCGCAGTGCGCCCAATAGCTCTCGCCGTCGGCGTTGACGGCGACGAGCACGCGCTCGCCGTCGCAGCAGCGCTGGAAGATCGTCTGCCGGTTGGTGAGCAGCTTGTCGCCAAAATCGCCCCAGCAGAGCGCACGGCTGCCGCGGTGCGCCCTCGCGAGCTTTGCGATCCATTCGCTCAGATCGTTCCATTCGGGCGCGTCGAACGCGGGGCGCAGGCTCGCGTCGCTGCCGGGCTGCTTCTCCGCCTCCGCGCCCCACTCGCTGCCGTAGTAAACGCAGGGGATGCCCGGCATGCCGAACAGCAGCGCGTAGATGAGCGGCAGGTGGTTTTTGTTTTGGAGAATGCTCGCGACGCGCGTGACGTCGTGGTTGTCGCAGAAGCACAAAAGATGCTTGCCCTTGTAGAGCGTCCATTGTTCGGGGCCGAACTGGCGCTTGAGCGAGTGGACGATCTCGAACAGGTTCATCGAGTTGAAGCTCGAATACAGCCCCTTGTAGCACTCGTAGTTGGTGCACGAGTGCAAAAGCCCGTCGCCGACCCAGCGGTTGTAGTCGCCGTGGAGCGTTTCGCCGACGAGGAAGAACTCCGGCTTGAGCGTGTCCGTGAACGCGCGCAGGCAGCGGATGAAGTCGATATCGAGGCAGTACGCCACGTCGAGGCGCAGCCCGTCGACGTCGAACTCGTCCACCCAGAATTTCACCGTGTCGAGCAGATAGTCCGCGACGGTGGGGTTTTTGAGGTTGAGCTTGACGAGGTTGTAATGCCCCTCCCACGCCTCGTACCAGAAGCCGTCGTTGTAGGCGGTGTTGCCGTCGAAATTGAGGCAGAACCAATCCTTGTACGGCGAATCCCACTTCTTCTCCCGCACGTCGGCAAACGCCCAGAAGTTGCGCCCCACGTGGTTGAACACCGCGTCGATGACGACCCTGATCCCGCGCGCGTGAAACGCCTTGACGACCTCCTTGAAGTCCTCGTTCGTGCCGAGGCGGCAGTCGAGCGCGCGGTAGTCGCGCGTGTCGTAGCCGTGCTCGTCGCTTTCAAACACCGGCGAGAGATACACCGCGTCCGCACCGAGCTTTTCGATGTGCGCCGTCCAGTCCTTCAGTTTCAGGATGCGATGGGCAAGCACACCGTCGTTGCCCGCCGGCGCGCCGCACAGCCCCAGCGGATAGATCTGATAGAATACCGCGTTTTCCGCCCACATAAACAAGGCTCCTTTTCGAAAAAATGAAAGCGCCGCAATGCGGCGCTTTCATTTTACACAATTCGTTGGGAAAAAGCAAGGCACGCGGCCTTTTTTCGACCTTGCACCCCGCGTTTTTCACGCAACGCCAGAAAATATTATGTCAACCCGGAACAAATCGCCGTCCACATTGACGGAAAACGTGCCACCCTGCAATTCCGTGAGTGATTTAGCAATGTTCAGTCCAAGCCCGCTGCCCTCGCCGCTGCGCGCGCTGTCACCGCGCACGAAGCGCTCCATCAGCTCCTCCGCCGGGATATTGAGCTGGTCGCGGGAGACGTTTTTAAAGCTGAGTGTCACCTGTTCGCCGTCCGCTGCGGCGTCGACGTAGAGGCGCGTTCCGGGCAGCGCGTACTTGCAGGCGTTGGAGAAGATATTGTCCAGCACGCGCCAAAGAAGCGTCCCGTCCGCCCAGACGAACGCTTCCTGCTCGGGAAGCGTCAGCACCGGCTCAAGCTGCGCTTTTTCCAGCCGTTCGCCGTATTCGCCCAGCGCCTGGGACAAAAGCTCATTCACACTGCGGCGCGAGGCGTTCACAGGAATGTTGCCGGTCGACGCCTTGGACATCTCGACCAAGTCCTCCGTCAGCTTTTTGAGCCGCTTCGACTGGCGGTCAAGGACCTCCAGATACTCCCTCGCCTGCTCCTCGCCGGGATCACGGCGCAATAGGTCAACGTAGTTGATAATGGATGTCAGCGGCGTCTTGATGTCGTGGGACACGTTCGTGATCAACTCGGTCTTGAGCCGCTCGCTCTTGAGCTGCTTTTCCACCGCAAGCTGCATCCCGCGCGAGATGTCGTTGAGGTTTTCGCCATGACGCCGGAAGTCCCAATACATATGCCGCGTATCCACCTTGGCGTCGAGGTCGCCCGCGGCGAGCGCCGCACCGCCGGCTTGGAGCTTTTTCAGCTGCAAGCTCGCCGCGCCTGCGGCAAGGCAGAAAATCACCAACAGGAGAAGCAACAGCCCCCACGCCTCCTGCCACGCAAAAAGGCAGACGAAAAAGCAGAACACACCCGCGCCGAGAACGGTTTTCCAGATCAGCGGCACGCCGCGCACAAGGTCGCGCAGAAAGCGCCCCGCGCCGCACAGTGCGCGCCAGCACCATTTGAGGAAGCGCCAGCAGAGGCGCAGCGTCCAATAAACGACGGTGTTTTTCCACCAGCCGCCGAGCTTGACGCGTGTACAGAGCGTCATCCACGTCCCCAGCAGCAGCGCCGCGGCAATTGCCGTAACGGCGAGCAGAAGCATCGTGCCGGCAAAAGGCTCGTTGTCCCACCAGAACCGCGAATCGCTGACGACGGCGGCAGCCGCTGCGCCAATGCCGCCAATCACAAGCAAATACAGATCAAACGGTATCTTTTCCTGCCAGCCGGCTTTGACCTCATCCGTCCCCGGCTGCCTGCCCGCGGCGCGCGCGAGGTAGATCGCGAGGAACAGGAAAAAGAGCACGGCGGCGATGAGCAGTGGGATCGCGACGCGGTGCAGACTATAGAGAAAATCCACGCCGCGCAGCGTCCAATACTTCCCCTGCGCCCATTCCAGAAAGTCACGGAAGCTTTCGTTGCCGCCCGTCCACCACTCGAAGCCGTAGGCGGCGAGCAGCGCGCCGCCGCACAGCGCCCCGAACGGCGCGAGCAGCGTCGCGAGCAGAAACGCTCCCGCCTTTGTCCAAAAGCTTCTCGTCCATTCAACGTTTTTCATGGCTCATATCCTCCAATTTGTAGCCGAGTCCCCATACGACCTTCAAATACCGCGGCTCCGAGGGGTCGATCTCCAGCTTCTGTCGCAGATGGCGGATATGAACCGACACCGCGTTTTCCGCACCGACGGCGCTCTCGTTCCACACCAGCTCGTAGATCTGCTGTGAGGAATAGATACGCCCCGGATGCTTGATGAGCAGCCGCAGAATGTTGTACTCGATTGGCGTGAGCGCGACCGCCTCGCCGTCGAGCGTAACGGTGACCGCCTCCTCGTCCAGCGTGATCGGGCCAAGCGTATAGCGACCCGCCTTCTCCGGTTCCGGCGCCGCGCCCAGCTTCGTATAGCGCCGAAGCTGTGAGCGCACGCGCGCCACGACCTCCGCTGGGTCGAATGGCTTGGTGATATAGTCGTCCGCGCCGACATTCAGTCCCAGCACCTTGTCGCCGGATTCGCTCTTGGCAGTTAACATAATAATTGGCACATTGCTTTCCTCGCGGAGCTTCGCGGTCGCGGCAATGCCGTCGAGCTTCGGCATCATCACGTCCATCAGAATAAGATGGACGTCGTTTTGCCGCACGAGCTCCAGCGCCTCGCGCCCGTCGTAGGCTTCGAGCAGGTTGTAGCCCTCGCCGGAGAGATATATCTTGAGCGCCGAGACAATATCCCGCTCGTCGTCACAAATCAGAATGTTGTACATGATTTTCCCTCACCTCGCCGATTATTGTAACAGCGCAAGTCTAAGATGAACAGAGGAAAATCTTTAAAACTTTCATAAGATTCCGCTCTTAGGAAAATTTTAAGAAAAACCGCCGCCCTGCTTTAAGGTTTGTCTGCTAGGCTTCAAGCAACACACAACGAAAGGCGGTCCATTCCCATGTTCACCGATCATCTCGCTATCGCACTTTCCATTTTGTTAAGGGTATTTTCGCTCTGGTTCCTTCTCACGGCACTACTTTTCTGGAAACGTCCAAAGCCCTATCCGCTCCGTGCGCCCAAAACGCGTTTCGCCTGCCTGATCCCCGCGCGCAACGAGGAAGCGGTTGTCGGCGCGCTGGTCGAAAGTCTGCGCGCGCAGGATTATCCCGACGCGCTCTACGACATTTACGTCATACCCAACAACTGCACCGACGGCACCGGAGACGCCGCGCGCGCCGCCGGTGCCAAAATCTTTCGCTGCTTCGACCCCGTCAAAAATAAGGGCGACGCGCTCCACGAGACGATTGCGTGGCTGCTGCCGCGCCGAATGGAAAACCGCCCAACCGCTCCTGAATATGACGCGTTCTGCGTCTTCGACGCCGACAACGTCGCCGATTCGCACTTCCTCGCACGCATGAACGATGCTTTTCTCGCCGGCGCAAAGGTCGCCAAGGGTCGTCTTCTCGTCAAAAATCCACGCGATTCTTGGGTCGCAGGCTGCTATTCGCTGTACTTCACGCTGGGCGACCTTTTCTTCAGCCGTTCCCGCGCCAACCTCGGACTTTCCGCCAAGCTTGTCGGGACAGGCTTCGCCGTAAACCGCGAGGTGTTTGAGCGGCTCGGCGGCTGGAACACGTCAAGCATCGCCGAGGACGCAGAATTTTCCGCGCAGTGCGCCGCACTCGGCGAGCGTGTGTGGTGGGTGAGCGACGCCGTGAGCTACGACGAAGCGCCCGTTTCGTTTCGCGTCTCGCTGACGCAGCGTCGCCGCTGGTGCAGCGGCATCATGGCGGCGGCGGTTATTATGCTCCCCCGTCTGCTCCGCGCCGCGCCGAACGCCGACCGCTCGCGCGCCGTCGATTCTGTTTTCTTCCTCTGCTCGCCGTTTGCACAGGCGCTCTCCGTCCTTCCGCCTCTGCTGCTCGCGTTCGGTGCGGCGGCAGAGAAGACGCTCGCCGGCTGGACGTTGCTCACGGCGGCGTCGCTCGCACTGGGATTCTGCGGTGCGCTGCTCGGCGCCTGCGCGCTTGCCTTTCTTGCCCACCGACGCTGCTGCGCGCTTGCTGTTCTGCTCTTTCCGCTGTTCATGGCGTCGTTTCTTCCCTTGCAGCTGCTCGCACTGCTTCGTCCCACGACGCAGTGGCACACCATTCGGCACGAGCGAAATGTCGCATTCGCCCAGCTCTCTTGTCAAAATGAATAAAAACTCATTTTTCTCTTTGTCGAAAACGATTAAGTTGTTTTATGAGCGAGCTTTTTGTTGCCAAAAAGCTCGCTCTTTGCTATAATGGACGCGGCTTGAAAGAGCCTTCCATTCCAACCCCGCCGCCCTACTCCACCTTCGTAGCCGGACGGGGAAAACAAAAAGGAGGAAACATCCGCCCGACCGGCGGTGCGGCAGCGTGGAGACCTGTCGCAAGGCGGCGCGCCCCTTTGCGGACGGCTGCGAATCCCCGCGCGCGGAGGCGGCGGGGTTACGGTCAAAGCAACATGGCAGAGGTTCAACTCAAAAACATCAAGAAGGTCTATCCCCATGCGCCCGGCGAAAGCAAGAAAAAGAAGAAAAAGGCCGTAGAGGAAGAGAAGAAGATCAGCCTCCAGGTCACGGACGAGGGCGTCGTCGCGGTCCAGGAGTTCAATCTGGACATCAAGGACAAGGAGTTCATCGTGCTCGTCGGCCCGTCCGGCTGCGGCAAATCCACGACGCTGCGTATGGTCGCGGGCCTTGAGGAGATCACCAGCGGCGAGCTGTACATCGACGGCAAGCTGATGAACGACGTCGCGCCCAAGGACCGCGACATCGCGATGGTCTTCCAGAGCTACGCCCTCTACCCCCACATGACGGTGCGCGAGAACATGGAGTTCCCACTCAAGCTGCGCAAGATGCCCAAGGACGAGATCGACGCGCGCGTCAACCACGCCGCCGAAACGCTCGGCATCACGCAGTATCTCGACCGCAAGCCCAAGGCGCTCTCCGGCGGCCAGCGCCAGCGCGTCGCCATCGGCCGCGCGATCGTGCGCGAGCCGAAGGTGCTGCTCATGGACGAGCCGCTTTCCAACCTCGATGCGAAGCTCCGCAACCAGATGCGCGCGGAGATCATCAAGCTGCGCCAGCAGATCAACACGACCTTCCTCTACGTCACGCACGACCAGGTCGAGGCGATGACCCTCGGCGACCGCATCGTCATCATGCGCGACGGCTACATCCAGCAGATCGGCACGCCGCAGGAGGTCTTCAACCACCCGAAGAACCTGTTCGTCGCCGGCTTCATCGGCACGCCGCAGATGAACTTCTTCCCCAACGCCAAGCTCGAGCGCGAGGGCGACAATTATACCGTCGAGATCCTGGGCCAGAAGTTCGCGCTCACGGAGGAGCAGTCCAAGGCGCTCGCCGCCAAGGGCACGCTTGCCAAGGACGTCGTCGCGGGCGTGCGCCCGGTGCACATCACGCTCGGCGACACGGGCATTGAGTCGAAGGTCGACGTGAGCGAAATGATGGGCTCCGAGCTGCACCTGCACATGAACGCGGGCGGTCAGGACGTCGTCGCGGTCGTTCCGACGACCGAGCTGGAGGGCCGCTCCATCACGAACGGCAGCCAGGTCAAGTTCACGTTCCAGCCGCGCCTGGTCCACCTGTTCGACAAGACCAGCGAGGAAAACCTGCTGTAATTCTCAAAAAAGCGAAAAAATCTCCGCTCCATGATAAAATGGAGCGGAGATTTTTTTATTTCTTCTCGTCTTCCTCATAAGGCGCGCGGCCGTACATCTTCGTCATGTCGGCGATGCGCTTGGCGAGCTTCTTGTCCGCCTCGCCGGGGAGCATGCGCCACTCCCAGTTGCCGCCGAGCACGCCGGGCGTGTTCATGCGGCAGTACCTGCCAAGCTCCAGATAGTCCTGCATCTGCGCAACAAAGAGCTTTGCGACCGAGCCCATGCCGCCGCGGATGACGCCGTAGTTGAAGCCCTCGCCGTCGCTCAGTCCGAGGTACTTCTTCGCGAACGCAAGCTCCTTCTTGTCGCCCTCCTCGCGCCAGAGCGCGAGCGGCGCGTTGTCGTGCGTGCCGGTGTAGCAGACGCAGTTTTCCTTGTAGAAGTGCGGCAGATAGTCGCTCGGCTCGTTGGGGTTGAACGCGAATTCGAGCACCTTCATGCCCGGCAGCTTGGAGTCGGCGAGCATCTGCGCGACCTCGGGCGTCGGGTAGCCAAGGTCCTCGGCGATGAATTCGAGGTAGTGGAACCAGCCCGTCAGCGCGCCGACGAGCTTCATGCCCGGGCCCTTGACCCACTTGCCGTTGCGCGCGGTCTTCTCGCCGAACGGCACCGCCCAGAAGCTCTCGAAGCCGCGGAAGTGGTCGATGCGGATGACGTCGTAGAGCTTTTCCGCGCCGCCGATGCGCCGGATCCACCAGCCGAAGCCGTCGCGCTCCATCGCCGCGTAGTCGTAGAGCGGGTTGCCCCAGAGCTGCCCGTCCTCGCTGAAATAATCCGGCGGGACGCCCGAAACCTCGGTCGGGACGCGGTGCTCGTCGAGCAGGAACATCTCCGGCTCCGCCCAGACGTCGGCGGAGTCCATCGCGACGTAGATCGGCAGATCGCCGATGATGCGGACACCGAGGTCGTTGATGTAGGTTTTCAGCGCGCTCCACTGCTGATAGAAAAGGTACTGGATGTAGGTGAACAGCTCCACGTCCGCGGCAAGCTCGGCGCGGTACTTTTCGACCGCCTCCGGTTTGCGCAGGCGGACGTCCTCGTCGGGCCACTCGCTCCACGCCTTCATGCCGAATTTGCGCTTGAGCGCCATGAAGAGCGCGTAGTTGGGAAGCCAGAGCTTGTTCTCCTCCTCAAAGGCGCGCACCTTCTCGCGGTCGCGCTCCCAGCCGCGCTCCTTCGCCTTTTCCAAAAGCGCGTAGCGGCTCTCAAAAATCTTGCCGTAGTCGACGTAGCGCGGGTTCTCGCCCCACGCGCACGCCGAGACCTCCTTTTTCGTCAGCAGGCCGTCTTCCACGAGCATATCGAGGTCGATGAAGTACGGGTTGCCCGCGTAGGTCGAAAAGCTCTGGTACGGCGAATCGCCGTAGCTCGTCGGGCCGAGCGGCAGGAGCTGCCAGTATTTCTGGCGCGCCGCCTTGAGAAAATCCGCGAAGTCGTACGCCGCCTTGCCGAACGTGCCGATGCCGTAGGGCGAGGGCAGGGAGGAAATCGGCATCAAAATGCCGCTGGAACGTTCCATAATCGGTTATCCTTTCACGGCGCCGGCCGCGACGCCCTTGATGATGTGCTTCTGGCACAGGAGATAGAAGATGATAACGGGGATGATGCTCAGGAGGATCAGCGCCATCGTCGCGCCGAGGTCGACCGTGCCGTAGCTGCCCTTCAAATACTGGATGTGGATGGGAATGGTGCGGTACTCGTTGATGTCGAGCACGAGCACGGGCAGCAGGTAGTCGTTCCACACCCACATGATCTCCAGGATGCCCACGGAAATGAGCGTGGGCTTGAGCATCGGCAGCACGACCGAGAAAAACGTGCGCAGCGGGCCGCAGCCGTCGATCGCCGCCGCCTCCTCGATCTCGATGGGGATCGACTTCACGAAGCCGACGAACATGAAGATCGCAAGCCCCGCGCCGAAGCCGAGGTAGACGATGGGGATCGTCCACGGCGTGTTGAAGTGGAGCTTATCCGCGGTCTTGGAGAGCGTGAACATGACCATCTGGAACGGAACGACCATCGAAAAGACGCACAGGTAATAGACCGCGCGGCAGAACACCGAGTTCACGCGCGCGATGTACCACGCCGCCATCGAGGTGCAAAGCAGGATCAAAAACGTCGAGAGCACGGTGATAAGCACGCTGTAGAGAACGGACTTATAGAACGGATAGTTGCCGAACGTCATGCCCTTGACAAAGTTGGAAAAGCCCGCCCACATCTCGCCTTGCGGCAGCGCGAAGGTGTCGGTCTTGACGAAGGTGTTGACCTTGAACGAGTTGATCACGACCGCGAGCACCGGCAGGACGTAGATGATGCAGATGACTGCGAGCACCGCCGAGAGGATGTTCTTGCTGCGGCGCTCGGAAGCAAGCGTCTGACCCTTCATCACTGCTGCACCTCCCTCTTGCGCGTGTAGGCAAGCTGCGCGAGGCCGAGGCCGGCGACGAGGATGAAGAACAGTACCGCCTTCGCCTGCGCGATGCCGGGATACTTGGTGTTGGAGTTATAGAACGTGCTGTAGATGTTCAGCGCCAGCATCTCGGTCGTCTTGACCGAGGTGCCGTCCGGCTGCACGACGATCGGCATGCCGCCGGTGAGCGCGAGGTTCTGGTCGAAGAGCTTGAAGCCGTTGGTAAGGCCGAGGAACGTGCAGATCGTGATCGACGGCATAACGTTGGGGATCGTGACCTTGAAGAGCGTCTGCCACTTGCTCGCGCCGTCGATCTTCGCCGCCTCGAGCATCTCCTCGGGCACCGCCTGCAAGCCCGCGATGTAAATGATCATCATGTAGCCGATCTGCTGCCAGCACACGAGGATCACAAGGCCCCAGAAGCCCCAGGTCTGATTCTCGACGATGGACGTGCCGTACTTGTGCAATATACCGTCGAAGATCATCGACCAGATGTAGCCCAGCACGATGCCGCCGATGAGGTTCGGCATAAAGAACACCGTGCGGTAGAGGTTGCTGCCGCGGATGCCCTGCGTGAGCGCGTAGGCGACCGCGAAGGCGAGCACGTTGATGAGCACCAGCGACACGATGGCAAAGCCCGCCGTGTACCAGAACGCCGCGCGGAAGGTCTGGTCCTTAAGCGCCGTCACATAGTTGCCGAAGCCGATGAACTCCGCGTCGCGGATCAAACGGAACTTGCAGAACGAGAGGTAAATGCCCTGGATGAACGGCCAGACGAAGCCGATGCAGAACGCCGCGATCACCGGCCCCATGAAGAGCCACGACCATTTGCGCGTCTGCCTGCGCGTCGAGTTGCCGCCGCCGAGTTTTTTGCTCACCGCGATCATCTCCCCTGAAATAAGATAGCCTTATGATAGCATATTTCCTGTTTCTTTTCAACGCTCCCCCTGCTTCGTGCGGCAGGGGGCGGCGATATTTGCAAAGGGGCGGGCTTTCGCCCGCCCCTTTCAAAAAGCGGTTTAGCTGTTCTGCGCGATGTACTGGGCGGCCCAGCCGTCGATCATGGCGGTGCGGACGGTCTCCCAGTTGGCGGCGCTCTGGTCGGCGTTGTAGGCGTTCAGAGCGGAAACCAGCGCGGCGCGGTAGTCGTCAACGGCGGGCTGATAGTTGGTCGCCCAATCCATGACGTAGCAGCCGTTGGCGGCATACTGGTCGGCAGCCGCGAGGAACTTGTTGGTGGATTCCTGCGCGTTCTTGTACGGCATGGCGCCGAAGGTGTCGACCGCGATGCGGGAAGCCTCGGGATCGGTGACGAGCCAGACCAGGAAGTCCATGGTCGCCTGTTGATCCTCGGCGGAAGCCTTGGAGTTGATCGCCCAGCAGTTCTCGGTGCCGCAGTTGAGGCCCGCCTTCTCCTCGCCGGAGACGCCGCAGTAGTACGGGATCATCGTGGCGTTGGGGACGGTCTCGGAAACGGCGCTGTACTCCCAGGAGCCGTTGACGAAGAACGCCGCCTTGCCGGACTTGAACTCGGCCTCGGCGTCATGGC
>SVKM01000071.1 GCA_015068465.1 Oscillospiraceae bacterium
CTACGCCCGCGCCCGCGCCTACGCCCGCGCCCGCGCCGGGCGGGAACGCCTGCGGGCCGAACCTTACCTGGAGCTATGCAAGCGGCGTGCTGACGATCAGCGGCATGGGCGACATGTACGACTACGCGAGCGGCGCGCAGACGCCGTGGGCGGCGTATCGGAGCGAGATCCGCGTGATCCAGATCCCGTCCATGCTAAACAGCATCGGCAATCACGCCTTCGCGGGCTGCGCGGTCGCATCGTTCTCGATCGCGGGCATCGTGAACCGCATCGGCACGGGCGCGTTCCAGAACTGCACGGCGCTCTCCGCGCTCAGCATTTCCGGCATCGTAAACAGCATTGAGGCGAACGCCTTCGCGGGCTGCGCGAGCCTCAGAAGCGTCGCGGTGAGCGGCATCGTCAACAACGTCGATCCCGCGGCGTTCCCAAGCGGGGTTTGGAGATGAAATCAGAGGTGAGACATGAACGTATTGATCGACGCGCGCAGCTTGCCTGAATACCTGCATCTGCGCCGTATTGCCGAAGCGGTGGAGGGCGTGACCGTCTTCCGCGCGCCGCTTCTCGGGCGCGAAAAGCTCCAGCGGCACTACGATGTGATCGTGTCCGCGCGCAGCGACGAACGGAACATGTCGCTCGCCGAGCGATGGCAGGGCACGTGGGGCGATACCTTTATCATCCTTGTGATGGACAGCGGGGAAAACCGGCTCGACGCGATGCGCTGCCATGTCTTCGACTATCTGACGCGTCCGATCGACGAGGCGCGCCTCGCCCGTTCGCTGCACGACGCGGCGACGCACTTCGCGAAAACCCCGCGCCGCAAGGCTCTTTAACAAATATAACGGTCAAGTGGACGGCACGACCTACGCCCCGCTGTGCGCGGCGTGGAGCGGCACGCCGTAAGGCGAAGCGGCGAAACCACAAAAAAGACACGCAAAAGCGTGTCCTTGCGTTCAATAAAATAGGGCATAGGAGAAAACCATGTCTATTCATATTTGCGAGGCCTGCGGCAAGCCGCTTGCGCCTGAAGCGACGACCTGCCCGTACTGCGGCGCGGATCAGCACGAAGATATTCGCCTCACGAAGGTCCCCGAAACCATCGAGGAGCTGCAAGCGTTCTGCGCGGCGCACAAGATGCCGCTCGACGCGATGCGCTTCTTTATCGGCGAGGACTTCAAGGGCGCGCGGGCTTTCGGCGTCTTCAAGCGCGAGGACGGCACCTGCGTCGTCTACAAGAACAAATCGGACGGCAGCCGCGCCATCCGCTACGAAGGGCCGGATGAAAAGCACGCGGTACGCGAGATATACGAGAAGATCAAATCGGAAACCGACCTCCGGCGCGGTGTTTCCGCCGCGAGCGCCCCGGCGCGCGACGCCGGAGAGCCGGTCGATGACGGCGAGCCAATGAAGGCATGGCAGATCGTTGCGGGCGGCCTCCTTGTTTTCTGGAAGCCCGTCGTGATCGTGCTTGCCGCGGTGCTGATCCTTCGGTGGATCGGAAGCACGCCGGACAGGGGCTATTATCGCTATCAGGACGATACCTATTACTACCAAAACCACGGCTGGTATTTCTACAACGCGCTCTCGAACGATTGGGAGCAGACCCGCGATGTGCCGATGGCGCTGGAAGAGGACTACGACGACTACTATCAGAGCGAGACTTACGACAGCCGCTACGCCTTGTCCGACTTCACCGACAGCGGCTATTATGAGGAGGACAGCGGCTTTCTCTCTGACCTTTTTGACTCCGACAGCACCTATGACGACTATGATTGGGACAGCGGCGACGACAGTTGGAGCAGTTGGGACAGCTCCGACACGGATTGGGATTCGGATTGGTGATTGCGCGTATTCGCGAATTTGATAAAAACAGAGGAATTAAGCCATGATCCACGTGAAAGATCTGCCGTTTGAACCGATCATGGCCTCGGAGGCGGAAACGCTGCTCAAGGGGGCGATCCCGCGTATACCTACGTCCACGCGGAAACCCTCGCCAAGCAAATCGAAAACGGCAAGGCGGGCTGGTGCGACGATGGGAAGCCTCATGGCGCAGGCGATGTAAGGGCGGTAAAAAGAGGAATTGCGCGGACATCCGCGCAATTCCTCTTTTGTCCAAAGCGTGCTTTCTGCGAAAAATTTCTGTTCTGGGTCGGCTGTGGGTCTTGGACGGTTTTTCAGCCCGCCTCGGAGCACAAAGCCTGTCATTCGTCTTCTGCGGTTTTGCGATCTTTGAAGCGCTTTCCAAAACGCCGCAAAGGCCGCAAAAAAGGCGCCCGCGACCGAGCGAAGGCGAGGGAGCCGCGCGTCAGCGCGTCTCAAAATCACAACGCGCGAAGCGCGCCACCAACAAAAAAACCGCCTATTCAGGCGGTTTTCTTGTTGGTGGAGGAGGGTGGATTCGAACCACCGAAGTCACTGACAACAGATTTACAGTCTGCCCCCTTTGGCCACTCGGGAACTCCTCCATATGCACTTTTCGCTGCGTTTCGCTGGCGGAAGTTTTGGAGCTGGTAGA
Organism: Oscillospiraceae bacterium; assembly: GCA_015068465.1. Classification (GTDB taxonomy): domain Bacteria; phylum Bacillota; class Clostridia; order Oscillospirales; family Oscillospiraceae; genus Hominicoprocola. The sequence goes on from SVKM01000071.1 coordinate 2,513, forward strand.
CGGACTCGAACCCCCGACCTGCTGATTACAAAGCGCTTTCACCGCGTCCAATGCCTGATATTATGCGCTTTCCGGCGCTTTTCAATGTACTCGGGCTTACTGAATCAGCGCTTCGTGTCCACTGCTTCCACTCGCTGATTTCGTGCCGTGGGTCAGCGTGTGGGTCAGACGCTTATGCCGAAATCGAGGGATCAGACAAATACTCCGAATTCCAGTCAGACTGCCATTTCGGATCGCTCCGGGTTGCATCAAGGTCTTCTTGCGAGGCGGGAGCAAAAGAAACCTCCACCCGCTCCCCTGTCTGCGATGCGATGACGAATGGGCTAAATACCATGATCTTTCCCCCATACTGCAATTCAGAAAAATCTGACCAACTGTAAACAATGACACGCCGAAAATGATAAAAATGTCTTCCTCTGAGTAACTTCCAGTTTACCACAAAGCTGTTCTGCTTACAAGTGCGCATCCGCAATTTCCTGTACACTCACATTGGAATCAAAGTCCGCTCCGGTTCCCGGGACACGATCCTCCTGCCGCTTGTACCGTTTTTCCTACCGCTTGCGCCAAATCGCTTGAAATGCTGCTTTTCGTTCGGTATCATGCAAACAATCGTTTATTTTTCCGCCGAAAAGCGGAAGAAGATTGGAGGAGACCGATGAAGAGAACGAAATTTCGCATCATGGTCACGGGGCGGCTGGGAAAGGTCACCAGAGACCTTTGCGAGCATATGGAAAGCGACAGAGGATATGCGACGGTCGAGTGCGCGCCCAAAAAGGGCGAGCTGCTCAAAACCTCGCTCGCGACGATGCCGCAGGTCATCATTATATGCCTTCGCAGCGAAACGCCTGAAACCGTCAAGACATTCGATATTTTGGCAGAGCCCGCGAAGGTGGGCGCGGTCACGATCATCGTTGTGGCAAACGAGGAGGACACGGAGGCGTTCACAGAAAATACCGCGCTGAAAAAGGCTGTTCTTCTGCCGAGGCCGCTTCCGCTTTCCGTTCTCTACTACAAGCTCCACGAGCTGGAATCGCGCTGGCGCGACGCGGAAAACGGGATCATCCTGTCGCTCAACGAGTTTGAACGGCCGGAGGAGCGCGCCGCCTTTCCCAGACGGCACATTCTGGTCGTGGACGACGATCCCGAGCAGCTTGTACAGATCCGGGAGCATTTACAGGAATTTTACGAAACCACGCTGGTCGGCTCGGGCAAGGGCGTGCTCAAATATCTGGACAGATTCAAGGTCGACTTGATCCTGCTCGACTACATGATGCCGGAGATGGACGGCCCTGCCGTGCTCAAGGAGCTGCGAAGCCATAAGGAATACGAGGATATCCCTGTGATTTTCCTCACCGGCGTGACGGAGAAGGATGTTGTCGTCAAGACCATCACGGAGCTCAAGCCGCAGGGCTATGTGGTCAAGCCGGCAAAGAAATCCGAGATCGTGGCAAGGATCATCGACGTACTGGGATAAGAGGGAAATGCTGTGGACGATCGTTTTGACTGGCTTTCCGCGCAGGGGATAGACGTGAACGAGGGGCTTGGCTACACCGGCGGGAGTGAAAAATATGCCGCCGCCCTGCAAAGATATTATCGCGGATATGAGGCGAACCGCAAGGCGGTGGAGGAGCTGCTTGCCGCGGGTGACATCGAGGGCTATACGATCAAGGTGCACGCGCTGAAAAGCAACTCGAAGATGATTGGCGCGACCGCTTTGAGCGAAGCCTTTGAGTCGTTGGAGTTGGCTGGAAAGCAGGGCAAGACGGAGCTTCTTTCCGTGGCGACGCAGCCGGCGCTTACGCAGTACGCCGCGCTCGTTGAACTGCTGCGCCCCATCGGCGAAGCCGAGACCGTGCGTGCCGCCGGCGAGATCGGCGCGGCGGAGGCAAGAGAGACGGCGGACAAGCTGCTCGCGGCGCTCGACGACTTTGACGACGAGCTTTCATCGGAGCTTGCGGCAAGGCTCGCGGGCTATCCGTTCCGTCCCACGCAGAAGGAAAAGCTGCGCGCGGCGGCGAAGCACATCGCCGATTTTCTGTACGACGAGGCGGCGGAGCTGATCCGCGAGATCGTCCCCGCCATCGAATGAGCGAAAACGGCGCGACGGAGGGAAAGCGCATGGATAAAAAGACGTTTCTGTTCAGCAAAAATGATTTTCTCTACTGCGGGCTGAGCCGGGACGAGTACAGCCGCATCGAGCCGCTTATCATGGAACGCAACATGGAGATGATCCACACCGTCTCCCGTATGGTCACGCTGCTCGGCTTCGTGTTTTTATTCATCGACGCCGTGACCCGCGGCTCCGACCGCCTGCCGTATCTGGTGCTTGCGGGCGGCGGCGTGCTATTCAGCCTGATGCGGCGGTTTGTCGCCGGGAGGAAGGATAGCTTTGCGCTGATCTACTGCTACGGGTTGATCATCACCGTGTTTCTCTACGGCATCGTGCTCGGCGTCCAGCCCGCAAAGGCGGACGACCCCTCGACGAGCATCGTTGTGTTCCTCGCGCTCATGCCGCTGATCCTGAACGACCGTCCCGTCCGCATGATGTCGGTGTCCGCGCTCTTTACGCTGGTCTATCTGAGCATGAGCTACCGCATGAAAACGCCGTCGGCGTTCCAGACGGACCTCACCAACACGGTGACGTTTTCCATCCTCGGCTACTTCCTCTACATCTCCATCTCCAACCGCAACGTCAAGGAGATCTGGTACGGCGTCCAGGCGGCGGAGAGCGAACGGCTCAAGGAGGAAAAGCGCGTCGCGGAAAAGGCGAACGAGGCGAAGAGCAACTTCCTCGCCAATATGTCGCATGAGATACGAACCCCGATGAACGCCATCGTCGGCATGAACGAGATGATCCTGCGCGAGACGCGCGATCCGAAGATCAGCCGCTACGCGCTCGACATCAAGAGCGCGGGGAACACGCTCCTTTCCATCATCAACGATATCCTTGATCTCTCGAAGATCGAATCCGGCAAGATGGAGCTGATGGAGACGGACTACGACCTCTCCTCCGTCCTCAACGACGTTTACAATATGACCATGCCCAAAGCGCGGGACAAGGGGCTTTCCTACAAGCTGAGCGTCGATCCGCTCGCGCCCTCGACGCTGCGCGGCGACGAGATCCGCGTCCGTCAGGTCATGCTCAACCTCATCAACAACGCCGTCAAGTACACGCACCACGGCGGCGTGCGCGTCGGCGTATCCTTTGACCGTTCGGCGGGTATGCTCTGCGTGAGCGTGGAGGACACGGGCATGGGCATCCGCGAGGAGGATATGAAAAAACTCTATGACTCCTTCCAGCGGCTCGACGAGACGAAAAACCGCAACATCGAGGGCACGGGTCTCGGCCTGAATATCACCAAGCGGCTCGTGGAGCTGATGGACGGCGCGATCAGCGTCCGGAGCGAGTACGGCAAGGGCTCGGCATTCACCGCCGGAATGACGCAGAAAATCGTGGACGACACACCCATCGGCAACTTCACCGAGAGCCTTGCGCTCGCGCAGCAGCAGCGCGAGGAGTATCACCCCGCGCTCGTCGCGCCGAAGGCGAAGCTCCTCATCGTGGACGACAACGAGATGAACCTTGACGTCATCTCCGAGCTGCTCGCCGAAACAAAGGTGAACGTCACCACGGCGCTCTCCGGCGCGGAGTGTCTGGATAAGCTGCGTGAGGGAAGATACGATCTCGTGCTGCTCGACCAGATGATGCCGGGACTGTCCGGCACGGAAACGCTGCACCTGATGCGGCGCGGCCGATTGGCCGACAACACGCCTGTCATCGCGCTCACAGCGGACGCCATTGTGGGGGCAAAGGAATCGTATCTCCGCGAGGGCTTCACGGACTACCTCTCCAAGCCCATCAAGTTTGAAGAACTGGAAGCGGCGCTCAAAAAGCACCTGCCGTCCACCCTGCAGACCACGGCGGAGGAGATCGGGCGCGAGAAGGCGGAGATGCCGGTCGTGCTGGTCGTGAGCGAGGATGCCGATAAGCTGCGCGAGGCAAAGGACGCGCTGGGCGAGCGGTACCGCTGTGTGCTTGTGCGCGGAGAAGCGCAGGCGGAGAAGTATCTCGCAACGCGCGACGCCGCGTTCATCCTGCGCGACGCCGCGCGGGAAAACAAAGCGGGGGCGGCGACATGAAGCACATCAGGATCATCTCGATCGTCATTATTGCGCTGACGTTTGGCTACATCACCCTCGGACAGCTTCTGCTGCCCGCGAACGCTCCGCGCAACGGCTTCCTCTGTGAAGAACTCCCCGGCGACAACTGGGTACAGGTCCTTTCCGACGGCACGCGCGTCCCCTTTGCCGTGCCGGGCCGCACCGACGGAGACATCACGCTCGAAACCACCTTGCCCGACCCGATGGACAAGGATGTTTCTGCGCTGTGGTTTCGCGGCATGGACATGGAAATCTATGTCGACGGCGCGCTGCGCGAGCGCTACGGCATCGAGGACTATGACGGTTTTCTCGGCGACCGTTCCTCCGAGTGCTATGTGATGGCATCCGTCTACCCGGAGGACGCGGGCAAGACGCTGACGGTACACTATTCCTACAACTCCGGCATGGTGTATCAGGTGTATATCGGCACGCGCTTCGGCATCCTTTCCCATCTCTTCCGGCTCTACGGCGCGGAGCTGCTCGTGGGGCTTGCAACGCTGCTGCTGTCGGTCATCGGCTTCATTGCCTCGGTGTGCTACCGCATCGTATATAAAAAGTATCTGGAATTGCAGGACCTGTCGCTCGGCATCATGATCGGCGGAGTTTGGGTGATGACCAACTCCATCTTCCGCCAGCTGTTCACGCGCAACCTCTCCGTCACCTCAGACATGCCGTTTTTGATGGTGCTCATCATGCCGCTGCCGTTCCTCGTTTTCATCAACTCCGCGCAGGAGGGGCGCTACGCCAGAGCGCTCAAGACGGCGGGTATCCTGGAGATCGCGGACTTCGTGCTGTGCATCGCGCTGTTTATCTCCGGGCGTGTCACGCTGATCCAGAGCTTCCCGCTCGGCGCAGGCGCGGCGCTGGTGAGCATCGTGATCCTCGGCGCGACCATTCTTCTCGACGTCCGCCGGCGCCTGGTGCGCCCGTATATTTTCATCGCGGCCGGCTTCGCGTTCCTCGCGGTGGCGGCAACTTTCCAGATCCTCATGTACCAGTTCGCGCACAACGGCGTTTTTTCGGGGCTCTTCATGTCGGTGGGTATGTTCGGCCTTCTGATCTGTGCTTTTATCCACACCATCAAGCAGATGATCAGCTACCGTGTTACGGCGAACGAGGCGTTGCACATCAGCCGTGCAAAGGACGCCTTCCTCGCCAATATGTCCCATGAGATACGAACACCGCTCAACGGTATCCTCGGCATGGACGAAATGATCATCCGCGACACGCGCGAGAGGCGCACGAAAAAGTATGCGCTCGACATCAAGAGTGCAGGGAATACGCTGCTCGGCATCATCAACGACATTTTGGACGTCAACAAGATCGAGTCCGGCAGCTTTGAGATCATCCCCGTCGACTACGACGTCGCCTCCATTCTCAACGACGTGCTCAACATCACGCGCCCAAAGGCGACGGAGAAAAAGCTCGACTATCGCTTCCGCATTGCGGAGGACGTCCCCTGCCGGCTGCACGGCGACGAGATCCGCATCCGTCAGGTGATGCTCAACATCATCAACAATGCCATCAAGTATACAAAGGAAGGCTTTGTGGACGTGGACGTGTCCGTGCGGGGTGCGGGGGACGCGGGAATGCTCACCGTGCGCGTCTCCGACAGCGGGATCGGGATAAAGGGCGAGGACCGCGACAAGTTGTTCAAGAGCTTCCAGCGCCTCGACGAGAAGAAGAACCGCAGCATCGAGGGCACGGGGCTGGGACTGCACATCACCTACCTTCTCACGCAGATGATGGGCGGCACAATCGGCGTGGAGAGCGAGTACGGCAAGGGCAGCACGTTCACCGTCACCGTCCCGCAGCCGATCGTCGATCCCGCGCCCATCGGCGATTTCAGCCGCGCGGTCGTCGAATCCGCGCAGGCTGCCGCCGCGGAGGAAACGACGCTCTACGCCCCGGACGCGCGCGTACTGGTCGTGGACGACAACGAGATGAACCTCGACGTCATCGAGGGGCTGCTGTGCGACACGAAGATCAAGCTCGACCGTGCCCTATCGGGCAGGGAGTGCATCGAAAAAGCCGAGCAGCGCAAGTACGACTGCATTCTGCTCGACCAGATGATGCCGGAGTTGACCGGCGAGGAGACGCTGCGCGAGCTGCGCCGCCTCGACGTGCTCGGCACGACGCCTGTCGTCGCCCTCACCGCCGACGCCATCGTCGGCGCGAAGGAGAGCTACATTGCCAAGGGTTTTACGGACTACCTTTCCAAGCCCGTGAAGTACGAAAAGCTGGAGCGGTCGCTCAAAAAGTATCTGCCCGAGGAAAAGCAGCTCGCGCCGAGGGCGGCGGACGAGGAAAAACCCGTGCTGCTGCTCTGGGGTGACAGCCCGGAGAGCGTCAAAGCGGAAAAGGAGCGCCTCGGCGAGCTTTACAAATGTGTGTGCGTCGTGGGTGAGGCGGCAAAGGATCGCTATCTTGCCAAGCACCTCGTTTGCGGCGTGCTGCGCGTCACGGCGGGCGCGGAGGCGGAGAATTGACCGCTTGCGCCGTATTTTCCACCGCTTGCGCCAGAACGGTTGATTATTACAAGGGAATCCGTATAATCACGTTAGAAAAAGTTGAAAAAAGGAGATGGCGCAGCTTGGACAATGAAAAACCGCGTATCGAGGCGAAGTGTCCCCTGTTTGCCTGCCGCGTCTGCCGGACAAAGACCGGCTGGCCGCACCAGAGCTGGTGCGACGCTGCGGAGCTCGTCCAACCGGCGTGCGGAGATTGTTACTACTGGGGAGAGGCAAAGAATATGTGCGAACATCCGGCGCGGCACGCCCGAAGAAAGCGGGGTGCCGTGAAATGAAAGAAGTCAAAGTCCGATTCGAACAGGACGCCGCGCTCGACTGCATCGACGTGACGGTGCGTTCGTCTGAGCGCGACGCGCAGGCCGAGGCGGTCATGATGCGTGCCGCGGGGCATGAGACGGTCATGCTCTCTGTCACGGACGCGCAAGGCGCGAGGCAGGTGATCCCAGCCTCGGACGTGCTGTTGATCTCCGTCAGCGGCAAGCGCGTGGACGTGGTGACGGAAACCGGACGCTACTCCACGCGCCAGAGCCTGCAAAGCATGGAGGAAGCTCTTGCCAACGAGCAGTTTCTGCGGGTGAGTCGCTTTGAACTGGCAAATCTCGCCAAGATCGCGCGTTACGACTTCACGCTCGGCGGTACGCTGCGCCTTGAGTTCGCGGGCGGCATTGAGGCCTGGGCGTCGCGGCGGTGCATCCCCGCGATCCGCGCCCATCTGAATGGAAAGGAGTAGGAAATGCTGGCAAAAACCTTCAAGCGCGCCGTGACCGGGCTGGTCCTCGGCATGGCGGTCGGCAACCTCATCGCGGCGCTGGCGGGGCACCCGAACATTGTTTCGCCCATGCTGCTTGCCAAGGCGGGCGGCCTCAGCGAGGCACTTTTGTGGCAGACGCTGCTCTCCGGCGTCATCGGTGGCGTCGCGTGGGCGGGCATGAGCCTGTACGAGCTGGAGCGCTGGCCGCTGCTGGCGACCTGCGCGGCCCACTTCACGCTGATCCTGGCGGCGTTTCTCCCTATCGGGAGCTTCCTCGGCTGGTTGGAAACGCCGGGGGAGATGCTCCTCATGGCGGCGATCATGGCGGTCGCGCACTTTATCGTGTTTCTCATCATGTGCGCCGTCTACCGCCGTCAGGTGCGGGAGCTGAACGAAATGCAGAAGGAATATCTGAGAAATCAGAAAATGCTGGGAGGTATCGTATGAAAAAGAAGCTGAACAGAGTGTTGTCCCTATTGCTCGCGCTGGCGATGTGCCTCAGCTTTCTGCCCGGAGGCATGCTGCCCGTTGCGCGGGCGGCGGGAGGGGGAAACCCAGACCCGGCGGAAACGCCCGCGGTGACCATTCAGGGCACGCCCCAGCTGATCAAGGGCGACTACCAATATACCGCCAGCGACCGGACCCCTTTCCTGTCCGTGGAATGGAACTACGGGGACTTTTCTCTGCCCCAGGGTGAAACCTGGAGTGCGACGGTATCCGCATGGGCGGGCACCAGCACCACCCGGCCGGGAAGCTATTGGTATGGGATCATAGATGCCACCGGCAGCAGCGGTTCTTTTAATGGCAAGCTAACCAAAAGCCAAGGCGACAACCCAGATCAAATTTACAGCAACTGCATGGTGCAGGTCGATCTCAACTATAATGGCACCACTTACACCGCCACGCAGCAGGGCGTCGCCACGGTTCAGAGCGGCAGCAACTACACCGCGCCGGTTTCCGTCACCATCTCCGGCACGCCCGCCCTGTCCGGCACGTCTTCATACTCCCTAAACGTGGGCTGGATCTATGACAAGAGCATTACCGGCGATTTTTCGGGTATGATCTATGCTTGGAAGGACGACGGGAACAACGGCTCTCTGCCCAATTCTTACTGGTTCCAGGAATACACCGGCGGGGACGGGGGAACCAGCGACAGTACGACGGTCACCCTGCGGCAGCAGGGTTCCCCTGATGCCTTGGAAGGCGATTGCTGGGTGCAGGTATCCCTTGGCTTGAGTGCACAGGCCAAAGTGGAATCGGCTCCTAAGAAGGTCAACTTCGGCGGCGGCTCGTCGGGCGGCGGTGGCACCAACGAGAATCCGCCCACCCCCAGCAACAGGCTGCCCGTCATCGAGCAGGTGACGTACTACGACAGCGCTTACTCCGGCCTGCCAAGCTCATACAATGGCAATCCCGCCGTTTGGTATCTGTATACC
>SVKM01000072.1 GCA_015068465.1 Oscillospiraceae bacterium
CATGTCGCTGCGGCCGGAGGGGTCGCCGATCATGGTGGTGCCGCCGCCGATCAGGGCGATGGGCTGGTTGCCCGCCTGCTGCAGGCGCTTCATCAGCGTCAGCGCCATGAAGTGGCCGGCGGTCAGGCTGTCCGCCGTGCAGTCAAAGCCGATGTAGAACGTCGCCTTTCCAGCGTTGATCATCTCGCGGATCTCGTCCTCATTCGTCACCTGCGCGATCAGACCACGCGCTTGCAGCTCTTCATAAATCCCCATTGATGTGTTCTCCTTTTGTATTTCGATTACTATAAATTAAACAGTCTACTATATTATATAAAATCGCTTAAATATTTGACATATTTTCGCAAAGTTTACATAACCCTTGCTTCAAAATTTTTAGATTTTCCTCGTCAACAGATTTAGCGGTTTTTGGCTTTATGATTCTGCCGAATCCAGATAGACTTATGCATGAAAAAATAGAAATTGCGTATCGGAACGCACGGTTATCGGAGGGATAATACGTCAAACCGTCTGTTTTGAGGAAAACCGTCTTGTTTCCCTCCCCGTCGAAGCTGTCGAGGATCGCGTCGAGCACCTCGCCCTGCCAGCGGACGTACTTCCCCGGCAGGATCATCAGCTCGTCGCCCTGCGCAACGCAGTTGACGTTGACGACGGTCTTTTCCTTTGCCGACGGATACTTCGCGCGAAACCCCTTTGCCCCGCTCATGCCGCCGAAGCCGCCGTCGAGAAACACGAACGCGACGCTCTCGCGGTAATGCGGCGTCAGTGCGGAGGCGGTCTCCAGCAAAGCGGCGACGCCGGAGGTATTGTCGCTCAAGTTGTTCGTTTCGCTTGGCCCAAAGCGCAGATACAGCAGCGATGAAAGCAGAAGGATCAAAAACAGCGGCAGCGTCGCTTGCGGCGCGTTGAACGGAAAGGTCAGCGCAAACGAAAGCGCCAGGCTCCCCAGCAGCACGCACACCGGCGTGAGCGCCAGGTAGAGAAAGCCCGTGAGCGGGCGCGTCGGCATGATAAGCGGCGGAAAGATCGTCCGAATGCCGGTGTCGTAGTGGGCGATGAGCAGCAGCTTCGCCTTTTCCGGGTCGCCCGCGACGACGTTGGTGACCTGCCCGCCGACCTGCAGCGGCGTCTCCTTTGTCTGGAGCTTCGGGTCGTAACCCATCTCGCGCAGCGTCCCCATCAGATAGAGCCGGAACGCTTCCTTTTCCTTCGGCTTGCGGCGCACGGGGTATTCCCGGTTGATGCGGTCGACAAACTTGCTCATTTTCCGTCCCCCGCAATACCGGACTTGAATCGCTCCGCTGCGTCCAGCAGCTCCTCCGCGCCGCGAAGCATCGTCTCGCTGACGGTCTCGCCGCCCGTGAGCCGCGCCAGCTCCCTTGCGCGCGCGGCGCGGTCCAGCTCGGTCACGCGCGTGAGCGTTCTGCCGTTCTCCTCGCCCTTTTCGACCGAGAAGTGCGTGTCCGCCATCGCCGCGAGCTGCGGCAGATGCGTCACGCACAGCACCTGCTTTTCGCGCGACACCTTCGCGAGCTTTTCCGCGACGCGCTGTGCCGCCCTGCCCGAAACGCCGGTATCGACCTCGTCGAATACCATCGTCATCACGCTCTCCTGCGCGGCGAAAACATTTTTGAGCGCCAGCATGATGCGCGCCAGCTCGCCGCCCGAGGCGATCCTGTGGATCGGCTTGAGCTCCTCGCCGACGTTTGCGGACATCAGGAAGCGCACCGTGTCCATGCCGTCGGCGTCCGGCTCCTTCTCGGCAAAGTCGATGGCAAAGCGCACCTTGGGCATGTCGAGCTCGGAAAGCTCGCGCAATATGTCCGCTTCGAGCGTCTTCGCGGCGCTTTTGCGCGCGTCGGAGAGCTCCTTTGCCGCCTTCAGAACGGCAGACTTCTGTGTACCGAGCTTTTTTTCCAACTGCGCGATGCGGTCGTCGGCATACTCGATGCGGTCCAATTCATCCCTGGAGCGGGCAAGATAATCGAGCATCTCCTCCACCGTACCGCCGTATTTCTTCTTGAGCCGGTACAGGAGGTCGGCGCGGCTCTCGACCGCGTCCAGCTCCTCCGGCGAAAAATCGAATTCTTCCTTCTTGTCGCGCACGGTCATCGCAAGGTCGTACGCCTCGCTGCGCAGCGCCTCCAAACGGTCGGACAGCCCGATAAACTCGTCTCCGAGGCCGCGCAGCGCGCGCAACGCGTCCTCCGCCTGCTTGATGGCGCTCACCGCGCCGTTTGTCTCGTCGCCGCCGTTGAGGCAATAGTCCGCCTCGGTCATGGCGTCGATGAACTTCTCGCCGTTTCGCAGGATGTTGCGGCGCGCAAGCAGGGCTTCCTCCTCGCCCTCCCGAAGCTCCGCGCGCTCCAGCTCCGCGATCTGGTGGCGCAGCGTGTCCACGCGGCGCGCCTTCTCCGCCTCGTCCATTCGGAGCGTCTCGATCTCGCGCTGCGTCGCGTGCATCGCGCCGTACAGCTCGCCGTAAGCGGCAAGGCGGTCGTCCATGCGCCCGAACCGGTCGAGATACGCAAGGTGCTGCGTTTCGTCGAGCAGCGCCGTCCCCTCGTGCTGTCCGTGGATGTTCAAAAGCGCCGATCCGATAGACTTAAGCTGCGCGACCGTGATAGGTCTTCCGTTCGCGCGGCAGACATTCTTGCCGTCGGCGGTCAGCTCGCGCTGCAGCAGGAGCGTTCCGTCCGTCTCGGGCGCCACGCCGTTTTCCGCGAGCGCGGGTATCTTCGCGTCCACGCCGTCGAACGCGGCGCTGACGAACGCCTTGGGCGCGCCCGTGCGGATCAGGTCGCGCGAGGTGCGCTGGCCCAATACCGCGCCGAGCGAGTCGATCACGATGGATTTGCCCGCGCCGGTTTCGCCGGTAAGCGCGTTGAAGCCGCGTGCAAACTCGATGTCCGCGCGCTCGATGATGGCGATATTCTCAATGTGCAGCAATTGCAGCATGGTCGCACCTGACTTTACTTTCGAATCATTGCATCGCGGCGATCTGTTCGCACAGATCCTTCGCATCCTCGGTATTGCGCATGACGATCATCAGCGTGTCGTCGCCCGCGATGCTCCCCACGATCCGCGGGTCCTCCATACCGTCGAACGCAGCGCCCGCCGCGTTGGCAAGCCCCGGCATCGTCTTGAGCACGACGATGTTCTGCGCAAAGTCGACGCCCGTGATGCTCTGGCGCAAAATCACCTGCAGGCGCTCCGCCAGGCCCTGCAGCTTTTTTTGCGCCGAAGCGGCGTAGCGGTAGCGCCCGTCACCGCTCGATTCCTTGACGATGTGCAGCTGCTTGATGTCGCGCGAGATGGTCGCCTGCGTGCTTTTGACGCCGCGCGCGCGCAGCCGCTCGATCAGCTGCTCCTGCGTCTCGATCGCCTCGCCGGCGATGATGGAGAGGATCAGCTCCTGACGTTCATTTTTCATTTTCCAGCAGCCCTCCCAGCATCTTTCTTTGCAGCACCTCGCAGAAGCTGCGGTGCTCCAGTCGCACGAGTTTCGTATCGAAGCGCGAGCGCGTGATCTCGACCGCGTCGCCGTGGCGCAGGGAGAACGCCTTTCCGCCGTCGACCGAGAGCACCACGGGCTTGTAGCCCGTCGCCTCGGTCTGCACCGTGATCGTGCGCTCCGGCGCGAGCACGTAAGAGTTCGCGTGCACACTGTGCGCACAGATGGGACTGACGACGAAATTGCGCGCCGTCGGCTCCACAACCGGCCCTCCCGCGCTGAGCGAATACGCGGTCGAGCCGGTCGGGCTCGCGACCACGACGCCGTCGCCCGCAACGTCGACGAGCTTGCCGCTCTCGGTATAGATGTGCAGCCGGATCACGCGCGAAACGTTGCCGCGCGCAATGAGCGCTTCGTTGAGCGCAAGGCTCGAATAGATCACGCGCCCCTCGCGCTTGACACACACGTCGAGCATCATGCGGCTCTCGACGCTGTAGTTCCCCTCGCACAGCGCGCGCAGCTTGCCGAGCTCCGTCTGCTCCAACTCCGCCATGAAGCCGAGGCTGCCGAGGTTGATGCCGAGCACCGGCAGGTCCTTGTGCGCCGCGGTTTTGGAGATGTGCAGGATCGTACCGTCGCCGCCGAAGGCGATCAGCATGTCCGCGCCGCGCAGCTCCTGCTGCAGCGGGCGTATTTCAAGCCCGTAGCCCTCCGGCTCCTCGTTTCCGCGAAACGGAATGCACACCACATTCGGGCAGTGCACCTCGTCCAGAATCGCCTTTGCCGCCTTCGCCACGCGCAGTTCCGTGTCTCGGTAGGGGTTCGGGCAGAGGATCACTTTCTTGAACACGATTCTTTCCCTCCTATGCGTCCAGCTCTGCGTGGGACGCTTTCACCAGCGCGTCCAGGTCGAATTCGTTTCCGGTCTGCGCGCCTTTTTCGAGATATCCCAAATATTCGATGTTCCCCTCCGGGCCGCGGATGGGGGAATAGGTCAGATCCAGCACGCCGAAGCCGCTCTGCGCGGCATGCCCCAGGAAATGCTCCAGCACCTCCAGATGTACCGCGCCGTCGCGCACGACGCCCTTCTTGCCGACCTTCTCGCGCCCCGCCTCAAACTGGGGCTTGACGAGGCAGGCAACGTGCCCGCCGTCTTTGAGCAGCCCGTTCACCGCGGGCAGGATCAGCGCAAGCGAGATAAAGGAAACGTCAATCGACGCGAAATCCAGCTCGTCTGGGATCTGTTCATGGGTCAGATACCGCGCGTTTGTGCGCTCCATACAGACGACGCGCGAGTCGCTGCGGAGCTTCCAATCCAGCTGTCCATAGCCAACGTCAACCGAATATACTTTACAAGCTCCGTTTTGCAGCATGCAGTCGGTAAATCCGCCGGTCGAGGCGCCGATATCGGCACAGACACAACCGTCCAGCGAAAGTCCAAATTCCCGCATCGCCTTTTCAAGCTTCAGTCCACCGCGGCTGACATAGGGCAGCGTATTGCCGCGCACCTCGATCTCCGCGCCCTCCGCAACGGCGAAGCCCGCCTTATCGACCTTCTGATCATTGACATAGACAATGCCGCTCATGATCGTCGCCTGAGCCTTCTGCCGCGTCTCGGCAAGCCCGCGTTCGACCAGCGCCACATCCAAGCGCTTCTTCTCGCTCATCGCAGCACCTCAAGCGCCCTGCGCGCAATAGACTCAGCATCCAGTTGGAAGGACTCCCGCAGCTTTTCCACGCCGCCGTGCGGTGGGAAACGCTTGCCGAGGTTGCAGAGATACAACTTCTCCAGCGGCGTGCCCTCCTCGGTCAATATCGCCGCGAGACGCTGCCCCACGCAGCCGACGCTCGCGCACTCCTCGGCAACGATCAGCTTTTTCGTACCCGCAAAGGTCGCGCGCACATCCGCGTCCAGAAACGGCGAAATGCAGTTGACCTTGACCACGCGCGCCGAAACGCCCTGCTGATCGAGAAGCTCCGCCGCCGCAAGCACGTTCGAGATCATCGTGCCGTAGGCGCAAAGCGTAATGTCGCCGCCCGCGCGCAGCTCCGCGAACGCGCCGCCGCTGCAGTCGTCGTGGTAGCCTTCCTCCCCGCCGCGCGGATAGCGGATCGCGACGGGGCCGTCGATCTCGAAAACGGCGCGGCGCAGCATCGTGCGCAGCTCCGCGAAGCTCGCGGGGCAAAGCACCGTCATATTCGGGATATCGGACAAAAACGTCGCGTCAAAGATGCCGTGGTGCGTTTCGCCGTCCGCGCCGACAAGTCCCGCGCGATCCACGGCAAAAACGACGTGCAGATTGGGAAGCGCCGTATCGTGGAGCAGTTGGTCGTAGGCGCGCTGCAAAAACGTCGAATACACCGCAAAAACAGGGATCAGCCCCTGCTTCGCCATGCCCGCCGCCATCGCGGCCGCCTGCGCCTCGGCAATGCCGACGTCAAAGAAACGCTCCGGGTATTCCCGCGCAAAGCCGGTCAGCCCCGTGCCGTCCGCCATCGCCGCGGTGATCGCGCACACGCGCTTGTCCTCGCCGGCAAGCGCGCAGATCTCCCGCCCGAAAACGGAGGAAAAGCTCTCGCCGCCCGCTCTCTGTACGCCGCTTGCCGCGTCAAAGGGGCCGACGCCGTGCCATTTGCCCGGCTCCCGCTCCGCAGGCGCGTAGCCCTTGCCCTTGACCGTGCGCACATGCACGATCACGGGGCAGCGAAGCTCCTTCGCCCACTCCAGCGCGCTCTCGACCTGCTCCTCGTCATGCCCGTCGATGGGCCCGAGATAGGTGAAGCCCATGTCCTCGAACAGCGTCGCGTTCGGGAGCAGCGCGCTTTTGATGCTGCTTTTGATCCTGTGATTGACGCCGTAGAGGGCCTTGCCCGGCTTGCTGCCGAGCAGGATGCGGCGATAATTCTTCTTGAATTCGTAATACGCCGGCTTGCTGCGGAGCTGCGACAGATGCGCGCTCATCGCGCCGACGTTGCGGGAGATCGACATACCGTTGTCGTTCAAAATGACGATCAGCGGCTCGCCCGAGGCGCCCGCGTTGTTGAGCCCCTCGTAGGCAAGCCCGCCGGAGAGCGCGCCGTCGCCGATGAGCGCCAGCACGGAATAGTCCTCGCCGAGCAGCGTGCGCGCGCGCGCCATGCCGAGCGCCACGGACACCGAGTTCGACGCGTGTCCTGCGACGAACGCGTCGTGTACGCTCTCATTCGGCTTGGGAAAGCCGGAGAGCCCGCCGTACTGCCGCAGCGTCGAAAACTGCGAGAGCCTGCCGGTGAGCGCCTTGTGCGCGTAGCACTGATGGCCCACGTCAAATACAAGACGGTCGCGCGACGTGTCGAACACGCGATGGATCGCGACCGTCAGCTCGACCGCGCCGAGGCTCGAGGCGAGATGCCCGCCCGTCTTCGAAACGCTTTGGAGCAGAAACGTATGCAATTCCCGGCACAGGTTCTCCGTCTGCGCGCGCGTGAGCGCCTTGACGTCCTCCGGCCCATGAATATGCTCTAAAATCAATGTATCGTCCTCTTACTTCTTTCCGATATGAAACACATACAACAGCTTCGCCGCCGAATACACGACGCCCGTGCTCTTTTCCATCGCGAGCTTCTTGCCGACCGCCTTGCCGCCGATGGTAAGGCCCGAAATGATTGCTGTCACGGCGATGGAGACCAGAATGCTGCGGGTGTTGAAGCTGCTTTGCAGGCGCGCAACGATGACCGCCGCGGTCGAACCGCTGACGATGCCGCAGATGTCGCCGACCACGTCGTTGCAGAAGCTCGACACCTTATCGGCGTTTTTGAGCAGGAACAGCGCCTCCTTTGCGCCCTTTTCCCGGTGCGACGCCATCGAGTGGAACGGGCGTGCGTCCGCCGCCGTCACCGCCACGCCGATCACATCGAACACGATGCCGAGCAGGATGAACAGCACCAGCACCAGTATCGCGAGCGCATAGTCCGCGTCCTCCAGCGCGACGCCCGAGACAAAGCTCAGGATCGCCGAGAGCGCCACGGACACGAGAAATATCTGGATCACCCACCGCCAGTAACTTCGCGGCTTTGCCTCTTCTTTCTTCACGGCATTTCTCCTGTTATGCTTGCAAAAAATGATTTTATCAAGCTGAATTAGCGGCAGCAGGATGAGGTAATCCTACGGCTTAAGGTCGGGTCGGATTTCCCCGCGGTCCGCCTCCCGTTGCCGGTCAGGTGGTTCCCCATTGAGGACCGTGCCGCGCCGTCGCCGACGCGCGGTACCCGATTGCCACTGAGTCCGTACTGTAATCCTCGTCCTGCCCCAAAGGACAGCCTAGGCGATTTCCGCCGCAGTCGAACCGTCTCTTAGCCTCTTTTGCAGCGACGGTTTCACGGAGCGATCGCCCTATCCCCTGGCCGGGGGATTTGGTTGTATTCTCCGATTCGCCGCCGCCACTCAAGGCAGGCTACTCCGCGCACAGCGTTCGCGGGCTGGGCCCGGTTAGCACCGCAACGCGGGTTCATAGCCCGCTTCGTACCAAGGTCGCTTTACCCATTCGGGAGTACGCCCCGGCACAAAAACGGGTCTCCACGGAAACAGGGTCGATTCCCCCATGCCATTAGGGGCCGCCCGGAGTCCGCAGGCGCAGCTTTCGCGTGGAAAGACATTGCCTCCCTTCAGCACCCACCCCAAACTGGGCGTAAGAAGCAGGCACCAAAGGTTTCACAGTTGTGCCCTTTAAAGGATTTTTAGGCCCTTCTTAGGAGACGGCAGATCTGACTAGGATACTGCGCCGCTGTTCAGCAGTTTGTTATTATATATGGTTTCTGTCAAATATACAAGATATTCATTCCAATATTCACAGAAAGTTTTTGAAAGCGGCTCCGAACCGGAGCCGCTTCGCTCATTTCCAGCGCCGCGCAAGGCTTTTTGCCAGCGTAACCAGGAAATCCGTATCCTCCATGCCGCGGAGCGCGGCGATCGCTTCCTCCGTCAGTCGCTCCACCTCTCGCTCACAGCCGTCGACGCCGAGGATATCCACAAACGTCGTCTTGCCCTCCTCCCTGTCCGAGCCGATGGGCTTGCCGAAGGTCTTCTCATCGCCGACGACGTCGAGCAGGTCGTCGCGGATCTGGAACGCGAGGCCAAGATGCGAGGCGTAGGTCTGCGTCCCGACGCAGACCTCCCGCGAGGCGTTCGACGCCGCGCAGCCGAGCTCCGCCGCGCATTTGAGCATAAAGCCCGTCTTGCGGTCGCAGAGGGATTCGAGCGTCGCGCGGTCATGCCCGTAGTCCGTCAGGTCGAGCACCTGCCCCGCCACCATGCCGTTCGCACCGCTCGCCCAGGAGAGCGCCGCGACCGCGTTCACCTTCGATCGCGCACCGAGCTTCGGCGCCTCCGCGATCATCCGATACGCCTCCGCTTGCAGCGCGTCGCCCGCAAGCGTCGCCATCGTCTCGCCGTAGACGACGTGGTTCGTCGGCTTGCCGCGGCGCAGGTCGTCGTCGTCCATGCACGGCAGGTCGTCGTGGATGAGCGAATAGGTATGCACCAGCTCCAGCGCGCAGGCAAACGGCAGCGCCGTGCGCCAATCGCGCATTCCGCCCAGCCGCGCGCACTCCAGCGTCAGCACCGGACGGATGCGCT
The DNA here is from genome assembly GCA_015068465.1 of Oscillospiraceae bacterium. Classification (GTDB taxonomy): domain Bacteria; phylum Bacillota; class Clostridia; order Oscillospirales; family Oscillospiraceae; genus Hominicoprocola. The sequence continues at coordinate 9,069 of SVKM01000072.1, forward strand.
TGCCGCCGGAAAGCAGACTGTATTGCATAGACTCATACAATTTTTGCCACGGAGTCTGTAACTGTAAAAATCTATTGCAGTAGACTTTCAGATAGGTCTCCGCCGCTTCGCGGTACGTCTCGTACAGCTCTTGAAACCGCTTATCGTCCATTGTCTTCCGCCTCGCCGATAAAATCTGCTTCCCGCGGCGCGCCGTCCGCACCCTTGGAAAGCCTGACGACCTTCTGCTCCGCCGTGTCCAGCATCCTGCCGCAGGCGTCCACCAGCTTCGTGCCCTCCTCGAACAGCTTGAGCGAGTCGGCAAGCTTGGCGTCGCCCTTCTCCAGCGCGCCGACGATCTCCTCCAGGCGCGCGATGTTCTCCTCAAAGCTCTTTTCCGTCTTAGCCATTGTGATCCTCCATTTCACGCGACTCCACCTTGCAGCCGAGCCGACCGCTTCCAAGCGTTAAGTCTATTTTTTCTCCCACAGCAACATCGCCGGCGTTCTTAATGATCTGCCCGTCCGCCGTGCGCGCCATCGCGTAGCCGCGACCGAGCACCTTGAGCGGGCTGAGTGCGTCGAGCGACGCGCAGAGCGCGGCGTACTGCCGCTGCCGCTGCGCGAGCTGCCGCTGCGCTGCGGCGGCGAGGTTTTTCTGCGTGTAGTCCAGAAGCATCCGCTTGTCCGACACAAACGCCGTCGGATCGGTCAGCGCACGCTTTTGCGCAAGGTCTTCGAGCCGCCCGCGCAACGTTTCCAGCCGTGCGCTTTCGCTCTGCTCCATGCGCTCCGAAAGCGCGGCGAGGCGGCGGCGAAGCTCCTTTTGATCCGGCACCGCGATCTCCGCCGCGTTCGACGGCGTCGAAGCCCGCGCGTCCGCGACATAGTCGGCGATCGTCACGTCCGGCTCATGCCCGACGGCGGAGATGACCGGGATCTCGGAATCGTAGATCGCGCGCGCGACGCGCTCGTCGTTGAACGCCCAGAGGTCTTCGATTGAGCCGCCGCCGCGGCCCGTGATGATCACGTCCGCGACGCGCCATTTGTTCGCGTACCGAAGCGCGCCCGCGATCTCGCCCGGCGCTTCCTCCCCCTGCACGCGCACGGGCAGCAGCACGACCTTGGAAAGCGGCCAGCGCGCGTTCAGTATCCGTATCATGTCGTGTACCGCCGCGCCGGCGGACGAGGTGACGATCGCGATGGTCTTCGGACAGCGCGGCAGCGGCTTCTTGTGGTCCGGATCGAACAGCCCCTCGGCGTCGAGCTTGCGTTTGAGCTGCTCGAACGCGACGTGCAGGTCGCCCACGCCCTCGGCGCTCAGCTCGCTGACATAGAGCTGATACGCGCCGTCGCGCGGAAACACGGAAATGCGCCCGAAGGCGATGACCTTCATGCCGTTCTCGGGCCGGAACCGCAGACGGAACGCGTTTCCCTTGAACAGCACGCAGCGCATTGCGCCCTCCGCGTCCTTGAGCGTAAAGTAATGATGCCCCGAGGGGTAGAGCTTGTAGTTTGAGATCTCGCCGCGCACGAAGATCTCCTGAAGCTGCGGCACGCGGTCGAGCAGCGCCTTGATGAAGTTGTTTGCCTCAGACACGCTGAAGATCATCTGCGGCTGCTCCGGCATACGCCCGCCTCCCTTAAATCTATCGTTTCGGTCTATTCAAAGTGCCTTTTCGCAGTGCTCCATGCACCATGCCGCCTCGTCGCGCCCGAACCAGCCTTCGCCCTCGCCCACACGCGGATACAGCCGGTGCAGCGCGTCCTTTTCAGCGTCGGTCAGCTCCGCGTAGTCGGAAACCTCCCGCGCCTCCTCGACCGCCAGATACTTGTGGTCGCCGTCCGCGCGGCGGAAAACGCCCACGACCTTGATCGCCACCCGCTCGCCGAGGGAAAAATCGCCGTCGCTGAGCAACAGGCAGTCCCAATGCGGCTCCGGCGGCGTGCCGGAGCCCTCGATCCAGCCGTAGGGATAGGGAAACCCGCGCGCGTGGAACAACGAGCCATACTCGCTGGGGAGGAACTCCCCCGTTTCGGGCTGATAGAGCATCCGCATGGGATAGGCGGACGTCTGCTCCACGATCATGTACACGGCGCTGCCTCCTTGGTAACAAAAAAGCGGCTGCGCCGCTTTTTTTGATAGACTTATTTGTTTTTTGCTTCTATTTCTTCCCGTACAAAGCTGCCGAGGATGCCGTTGATGAACTTGACTGTTTCCGGCGTTTCGTACTTCTTGGCGATCTCGACCGCCTCGTTGATGG
>SVKM01000073.1 GCA_015068465.1 Oscillospiraceae bacterium
AAAAAACGCTTTTTTCTCAGCCATTTTTAATCGTCGTATCCTCTAAATATTGTTAAACCCGCGTGGCAAGCTCCAACGCGAGGTCAAAGTTGCCGAGCCCGTGGTTCGCCTCGCGCAGCTCCGCGACGTTCCACACGGGCGCGTCCAGCGCGTCGCCGGGCACAAGGAAATCGTACAGTGCCCAGCCGTAAAACGCGCACACCGCCGTTGCATGCCTTGATCTCCGCGATTTTTTCGCAGGGAAACTGCCGCAAAACATTTCTACAGTTTTTCGATCTCGTCCATGAGCGCGTCGAGCAGCTTTTCCTCCGGCACCTTGCGCAAAATCTCGCCGCGGCGGAAAATAAGCCCTTCGCCCTTCCCGCCGGCAACGCCGATGTCTGCGGCGCTCGCCTCGCCCGGGCCGTTGACGACGCAGCCCATGACCGCGACCGTGATGTGCTTGTCGCAGCCTGCAAGGCGGCGCTCCAGCTCCTCGACAAGAGGGATCATGTTGTACGACGTGCGCCCGCAGGTCGGGCAGGAAACGAGGTTGACGCCGGCCTTCCGCACGCCGCACGCCTGCAAAATGCGCTTGGCGGCGTAGACCTCCTCCACCGGGTCGGCGGTCAGCGAAACGCGGATCGTGTCTCCGATGCCGTCGCACAGCAGCGCGCCGATACCGACGGCGGACTTCACGAGCCCCATCGACGGCGTCCCCGCCTCGGTGACGCCGAGGTGCAGCGGATAATCCACCGCCTCGCGCAGCAAACGGTACGCCCTGACGTTCAGCGGCACGTCGCTTGACTTGACGCTGACGCAGATGTCGGCAAAATCGTACTTTTCCAGAAGCCTGATATGCCCCAGCGCGCTCTCGACGAGCGCCTCGGGCGTCACGCGGCCGTATTTGGCGAGCAGTTCCTTTTCCAGCGACCCGCCGTTGACGCCGATGCGGATCGGCAAACGGCGTGCGCGGCAGGCGTCCACGACCGCACGGACATTCTCCTCCCCGCCGATGTTGCCGGGATTGATGCGGATGGCGTCCGCGCCGCGCGCCGCCGCCTCGACCGCGAGGCGGTAGTCGAAATGGATGTCCGCGACGAGCGGGATGCGAATATTCTCTTTGATTTGGCTCAGCGCACGCGCCGCGTCCATGTTCGGCACCGTGACGCGGATGATCTCGCAGCCCGCGTCCTCAAGCGCGCGGATCTGGCGGATCGTCGATTGCGCGTCCTCGGTGCGCGTGTTGCACATCGACTGGATCGTGACCGGCGCGCCGCCTCCGACGGCGACGCCGCCGACAATGATCTGTTTGCTCATGGCAATCCCTCCGTCAGCGTACCAGCTTGACGACGTCGTTGAACGTCACAAACAGCATCAGCCCCATCAGCAGGATAAAGCCGACGGCGTTGATGACGGTCTCGAACTTCTGCGGTATCTTCTTTTTGAACAGCAGCAGCGCGACCGCGTCGACCACGAGGATCAGCACCTTGCCGCCGTCGAGCGCCGGCAGGGGCAGCAGATTCATCACCGCGAGGTTGACCGCGATCATCGCGCCAAAAAAGAGGACGTTTTCCATCGCGGCGGCAAAGCCCGCCTCCGCCTCGGTCTCCTGCCCCATCTCGCTGATGGTCGAAACGATGCCGACCGGGCCGCTGAGGTCTTTTACGCCCGCGGAGCCTGTGACAAGCATCTGCAGGCTCAGGCGGACGAGACGCACATAGTCCAGCGCGTTGTACCACGCGTACTTGAGCTTGAGCCCCGGCGTCGCCTCGACGATGCTGCCGTAGGAAAAGCCGAAGGCGCGGTATTCCTGCCCGTTCTCGTCGGTATAGGTCTGCTTGTAGAGCGTGCGCGTGAGCTTCTGCCCGTCCCGCAGCACCACAATCTCCATCGAATCGCCGCGGGATTTGAACTGCAAGACCGTCGAAATGTCATTGCGCAGGTAGATGCGCTCGCCGTTGATCTTGTAGATCTCGTCGCCGACCATGATCCCGTCCTCGCCCTCAGCGGGAAAGCCGTCGTTGAGCGCGACGATCTCATTTGTATAAAACGCCGTCGCGCCCGCGTAGAGGCAGACGAGAAGCAGCAGTCCCGTGAGAAAGTTCATCGCCGCGCCCGCGACAAAAATAAGGAATTGCTTCCAAAACGGCTGGCGGTTGAGCGCGTGCGGGTCGTTTGACTCGTCCTCCTCGCCCTCCATCGCGCAGTAGCCGCCGATGGGAAAAAGGCGCAGCGAGTAGTCCGTCTCCCCTTTTGTCCTCTGGAAGATCAGCGGGCCCATGCCGATGGAGAACTCGTTCACGCGCACGCCGCACGCCTTGGCAACGGCAAAGTGTCCAAACTCATGCAGCCCGATCAAAATGCCGAAAATCAGAATCGCAATCAGAATATAAACCATGGAAAACCTCTGTCACTTGATATGTTTTTTCACGCTCTCGCGCGCAAGGCGGTCTGCTTCCAGAATATCCCCGAGCGCCGGATTTGATACCTGTTTTACCTCGGAAAGCGCCGCTTCGACCAGCGCCGGGATGTCGTGGAACCCGATCCGGTCGTTCAGAAACGCGCCGACGGCGGCTTCGTTCGCGCCGTTCATCACCGCGCAGGACGTGCCGCCCGCCTTGGCGCAGCCTTTCGCGATGGCAAGGCAGCGGAACGATTCCTCGTCCGGCCGCGCGAACGTCAGCGGCGGGCACGAGAGCAGATCGAGCGGCTCCGCGGGCGACTGCGCCCTGTTGGGGTACGTCATCGCGTAGCGGATCGGCAGCTTCATGTCCGGCGTGCCGAGCTGCGCGAGCAGCGCGCCGTCGCGGAATTCGACGAGCGAGTGGACAATGCTCTGGCGGTGGATCACCGCGTCGACCATGGAAAGCGGCAGGCGGTAGAGCCGCATCGCCTCGATGATCTCAAGCCCTTTGTTCATCAGCGTCGCGCAGTCAATCGTAATTTTTGCGCCCATCGTCCAGTTGGGATGCCTGAGCGCGTCCGTGCGCGTTTTGCCCGCCAGTTCGTCGCGGGAAAGCCCGTAGAACGGCCCGCCCGAGCAGGTCAGAATGAGGCGCTTGATCTCGCCGCGGTCGCGGCAGCCCTGCACGCACTGGAAGATCGCGCTGTGCTCGCTGTCGACCGGCACGATCTCCGCGCCGGACTTCTCCGCCGCGTCCATCACCAGCTCGCCCGCGCAAACGAGCGTTTCCTTGTTGGCAAGCGCGATGCGTTTTTTCTTTTCGATGGCGGCGAGCGTCGGGCGAAGCCCGATCATGCCCACCACGGCGGTCACGACCGTGTCCGCCTCCGGAAGCGTCGCGGCGGCGAGAAGGCCCTCCATGCCGCCCATGACCACAGTTTTCGTGTCCGCAAGGCGCGCGCGCAGCTCGTTTGCCGCCGCCTCGTCATAAAGCACAGCGAGACGCGGGGAAAATTCCCGCGCCTGCCGCTCGATCAAGTCAATGCTGGAATTCGCGGTCAGCGCCGCGACGGAAAGCCCCAGCTCGCGCACGACCTCCAGCGTCTGGCGCCCGATGGAGCCGGTCGAGCCGAGTAAAGCAATACTCCTTGTCATATTATACCAATCCTGCGCTTACAAAGAAATAGACAGCCGGCGCGATGAACAGCGTCGAGTCAAAGCGGTCGAGCATGCCGCCGTGGGTCAAAAAGAGATGGCTGTAGTCCTTGACGCCCGCCTCGCGCTTGATGAGCGAAGTGGAAAGGTCGCCGAGCTGCCCGAGCAGGTTCGCGCAGGCACCAAGCAGCGCCAGCATCGGATAATTCGCTTCATAGCCGAGCCAACGCGAACCGACAAGCCCGAGCAACAGCATTCCCAGTACAGAACCGAGCAGGTTTCCGAAAAAGCCCGCCCATGTCTTGTTGGGGCTGACGGGCGTGAGCTTGCGCTTGCCGAACCACTTGCCGAAGTACATCGCGAGCGAGTCGCCGACAAAGGCGATCACAAACGGCGCAAGGACGTAGAGCCTGCCGCCGCTCTCCCGGAGCCGCAGCAGGAGGATGCAGCCATAAAAGGCGGGAAATACGATCCCGCCGACGATGGCAGCCGCGACGGTCTCAAACGGCACGGCGCCGGACTTGCCGTAGGTCATCACCGCGCGGAAAAACAGCAGTACGACCAACGCCCAGCGGAATACGGTCACAGCAGACACTCCGCCGAATACCATCTGCCCCGTCTGCGTTTCAAGATAGCCCCATGAAACCTGCATCACCGCAAGAAGCACTGTAAGCCCTATCGCGACGCTGTCCGTGCTTTTTCCCGCAACGTGCAGCAGCTCATACGCCGCGACGCCCGACATGGCGCACACCAGCAGCATCGTCGCCCACGGCGGGCAGGCAAGCAGCACCGCCAGCAAAACAGGCACGCCGACTATGGCGACCAACCAACGTTGTTTCATTCCCAAAACCTGCAATTCTCACTTTTTTTCGCTCAAACCGCCAAAGCGGCGGTCGCGCGTCTGATACCAGACAAGCGCCCTGTCCAGCTCGTCTGTGCCGAAATCCGGCCAGAGCGTGTCGGTGACGTAGATCTCGCTGTAGGCGCACTGCCACAAAAGAAAGTTGCTCATGCGCAGCTCCCCGCCCGGTCGGATCAGCAGTTCGGGGTCCGGAAGCCCCGAAGACCACAGATACTCCGGGAATTTTGCTTCCGTCAAGTCCTCGGGAGCGCACTTTCCCTCCACACAGTCGCAGGCAAACGCCTTTGCGGCGCGCACAAGCTCGTCACGCCCGCCGTAGTTGAGGCAGATGTTCGCCTGAAAGCCCGTAATGTGCCGCGTCAGCTCGTCGGTTTCGTCGATGAGCGCGCGCAGCCTCGGCGACAGCACGCTCGTATCGCCCAAAAAGCGCAGGCGGATGTTGTCGCGCGCCATCGTTTCGATGCTCTCATGCAGATACTCGTCGAGCAGGCCCATGATGGCGTCGACCTCGCTCTGCGGGCGCTTCCAGTTCTCGGTCGAAAAGGCGTAGGCCGTCAGGTATTCGATGCCGATATCCTTGCAGTAGGTCGCGATCGTGCGAAAGTTCTCCGCCCCCGCCTTGTGACCTGCCGTGCGGGGCAGCCCCCGCTTTTGCGCCCAGCGCCCGTTTCCGTCCATGATGACGGCAACATGACGAGGCAGGCTTGACGCCTGCCCCGTTTTTTGCCTTGTTGAAAAAACGCCCATCAGACGGCCATGAGCTCCTTTTCTTTCTTCTCCAGCAGCTCGTCGAGCTCCTTGCACATATCGTCGGTGATCTTCTGGAGATCCTTTTCGGCGATCTTATAGTCGTCCTCGGTGATCTCGGACGCCTTCTGCTGCTTCTTGAAGTTCTCGATCGCGTCGCGGCGGATGTTGCGGATGGCGACCTTGCCGCCCTCGGCATACTTGCGGATCTGCTTGACGAGCTCCTTGCGGCGCTCCTCGGTCAACTGCGGGAACGAAAGGCGGATGGACTTGCCGTCGTTCTGCGGGTTGATGCCGAGGTCGGACTCCTGGATCGCGCGCTCGATCAGCTTGACCGCCTGCGCGTCCCAAGGCGTGATAAGGATCTGGCGCGGATCGGGAGAGGCGATCGACGCGATCTGCTGGATCGGCGTCGGGGTGCCGTAATAGTCGACGCTGATGCGGTCGAGCACGGCGGCGTTCGCGCGGCCCGCACGCACGGCGGCGAAGTCCGCGGAAACGGAATCAATGCTCTTTTTCATCTTGTCGGTATAAACCTTATAGTCTTCCTTGTTCATTTTGGACGCCTCCTCAACATATTCTGCGGCTGCGCGCCGCCGGATGGTAACTCAACATTTTTATTATAACTGCAATTCCGCCAAAAGGCAAGAACTTTGACGGCGCCCAGGCGCCGCGGCCGCTCAAATCGGCTCAATGGCGCGGATATCGTAGGGCGTGGTCTGGTAGACGTAGTAATTGAGCCAGTTGTGGTAGAGAAGATTCGCGTGCGCGCGCCAGCTGTTTACCGGCTCGCGCGTGTCGTCGTCCTGCGGGAAGTATCGCTCCGGGACGTGCGGTGAAAGCCCCAGGCCCTTGTCGCGCAGATACTCCTTTTTGAGCGTGCCCGTATCATACTCGGAATGCCCGGTGATGAACACCTGCCGCCCGCCGTCGGTCATGAGCATATAAACGCCCGCCTGCTCCGAGGAGGCGAGAATACGCAGCTTATCGCACTTCTCCACATCCTCACGCAGAATGGTCGTATGGCGGGAATGCGGCGCGAGAAACACGTCGTCAAAGCCGCGCAGCAGCATCGAAGAGCGCCGCTCGACGCGGTGCTCGAATATGCCCGAAAGCTTCTCCGGCAGCAGATACTTGGGGATGCCGTAATGATAGTAGAGCCCCGCCTGCGCGCCCCAGCAGATGTGGAACGTCGAGTGGACATGGGTCTTGCTCCACTCCATGATCTCGCAAAGCTCCTGCCAGTATTCGACCTCCTCGAAGGGCATCTTCTCCACCGGCGCGCCGGTGATGATCATGCCGTCGAAGAAACGGCTGCGCACCTTGTCAAAGGTCGTATAGAACTTGAGCATATGCTCTGGCGCGGTGTTTTTCGCCTCATACGTCTGCGTCTGCATCAGCTCCAGCTCGACCTGTAAAGGCGTATTACCTAACAGGCGTGCCAACTGTGTTTCGGTTTCGATCTTGGTCGGCATCAGGTTGAGCAGCAGCACCTGCAGCGGGCGGATATCCTGCGTCATGGCGCGCGTTTCGGTCATGACGAAGATGTTTTCGTCGGCGAGCGTTTTTGTCGCGGGCAAATCGTTGGGAATGCGGATGGGCATATCGTTCTCTCTCCTCAGGCAAGCGCCTGTTCGATGTCGGCGATCAGGTCGCCGGCATCCTCCAGGCCGCAGGAATAGCGCACGAGATCCGGCGAAACGCCGGCGTCGGCAAGCTCCTGATCGTTCATCTGGCGGTGCGTCGTGCTCGCGGGGTGCAGGCAGCAGGTGCGCGCGTCGGCGACGTGCGTTTCGATGGCGGCGATCTTCAACCGTCCCATGAACCGCTCCGCGGCTTCCCTGCCGCCCTTGACGCCGAAGCTGACGACGCCGCAGGTGCCGCCGGGCATATACTTTTGCGCGAGCGCGTGGTATTCGTCGCCCTCCAGTCCCGGATAGCGGACCCAGGCGACCTTGTCGCTGCCCTTGAGGTACCGCGCGACGGCAAGGCCGTTCTCGCAGTGGCGCTTCATGCGCACATGCAGGCTCTCCAGCCCCATATTGAGCAAAAATGCGTTCTGCGGCGACTGGATCGAGCCGAAGTCGCGCATGAGTTGCGCCGTCGCCTTGGTGATATACGCGCCCGCGAGTCCGAAGCGCTCGGTGTACGTTACGCCGTGATAGCTCTCGTCGGGTGTGCACAGGCAGGCAAAGCGCTCGGGATACTTTGTCCAGTCAAACTTGCCGCTGTCCACGACCGCGCCGCCGACGCCCGCGCCGTGGCCGTCCATGTACTTGGTCGTCGAGTGCGTCACGATATCCGCGCCCCACTCGAAGGGACGGCAGTTGACGGGCGTGGCAAAGGTGTTGTCCACGATCAGCGGCACGCCGTGCGCGTGCGCAGCTTTGGCGAACTTTTCGATGTCCAGCACGGTGAGCGCGGGATTGGCGATGGTCTCGCCGAAGACCGCCTTCGTGTTGGGGCGGAACGCCGCTTCCAGCTCTTCCTCGGAGCAGTCGGGGGAAACAAAGGTAAAGTCGACGCCCATGCGCTTCATCGTCACGGCAAAGAGGTTGTACGTCCCGCCGTAGATGCTCGACGAGCTCACGACATGGTCGCCGCAGGACGCGATGTTGAACACGGCGTAGAAATTCGCCGCCTGGCCCGAGGAGGTCAGCATTCCGGCGGTCCCGCCCTCAAGCGCCGCGATCTTCGCCGCAACGGCGTCGTTCGTCGGGTTCTGCAGCCGCGTGTAGAAATAGCCGTTGGATTCGAGGTCGAAGAGCTTTGCCATCTCCGCCCCTGTTGCGTATTTGAATGTCGTGCTCTGAACGATGGGGATCTGGCGCGGCTCGCCGTTTCCCGGCGTATAGCCGCCCTGTACGCATTTTGTGCCGATTCCCTGCATATTTGCAGCCTCCGATCAAAAAATTTGGTATCAGTATAAATCCTTTTTCCGTTCTTTGCAAGGTTATTTCCCGCTCGATTTCCTGCGCCTGTTCCGGCATTTCCCACAATTTTTGCATATTTTCGACCGCATTTTCAAATTTTTCGTTTTTTCACGAAAAAAGTGTTTTACATATTTGAAAATTGTGGTATACTTTTAGACTGCTAGAGAATGGCAGGCAAAATGGAGGCCTGCGGGCAGGTGATTCGGTTTGTATTTCGGCAGCGTCCGATTCTTCAAAAACATCATTTTCGTTGCGGTCTGTCTCCTGATCCTCATACCGACGCTGCTTGCCGTCAAATACTACCGTCAGGCCGAACAGCTCGCCGCAGCCGGCACGGCTGTGACCGCTCCCCTGCCGGACGACTCGCCCGACCTCAATTCACCGGACACCACGTTTGAACCGGACACCAGCTCCGATCCCGCGTCTGGCGCCGATCCCGGCGCAGAGCCGGACGCCGGACAGCAAAGCGGGCAAACGTCAGGCAGCCTGCCCGTCGCGGCGGACCCGCCCGCTTACCAAAGCCTGTACCCCGATTTCTACGCACCGCAGCCGTATCATGCGACGGTACGTACGGAAAATACGATCTATCTTACCTTTGACGACGGCCCTTCCGACCGGACGGACGAGATCCTGAAGGTGCTTGCCGAAAAAAACGTCAAGGCGACCTTCTTTGTCACCGGTAAATCCGACGAAAAGGATTTCGAGCGGATGCGCAGGATCCTTGAAGAGGGGCATACGCTGGGGATGCATTCCTACTCCCACGATTACACCAAGGTCTATGCCTCGGTGGAGGGTTTTCTGGAGGAATTCCACAACAATTTTCTTCAGATCTATGACGCGACCGGCGTCGCCCCCACGGTCTTCCGCTGCCCCGGCGGCAGCATCAACGGCTACGACGGCGGCTTCTATCAAGAGATCATCTCCGAGATGATCCGGCGCGGCTTCGTGCCGTTCGACTGGAATATCTCCAGCGAAGACGCGGTAACGACCCATATCCAGCCCGCCGATGTGCTGACGGATAACGTCGTGCGCGGCGCAAAGGGCAAGGTCCGCGGCTTCGTCCTGTTCCATGACAGCGAAATGAAGACCTCCACCCCGCTCGCGCTCGGCCCCACGATCGACCAGCTGCGCGAAATGGGCTTCGAGTTCTCCGCGATCACACCCGATACGATGCCTGTACTATATAATTATCACAATAACCAATAAACGGAGAGAGGAAAAGGACATGAGTAAGAAAGACAATTTCAGCCAGGCGATGTTTGAGATGTTCGGCCTGGGCAAAGCCCCGGAGGAGGGCGAGGAGGAGCTCAACGATCTCCAGCAGCTGGAGAATCTGGAGGCTCCCGCGCCTGCCGCTGATTTCCCCGAGGCGCCCGCTGCCGACGATCCCGTTTTCAGCGAAACGCCTGCCTTTGAGGAGCCCGCCGCTCCCGCTTTTGAAGAACCCGCGCCCGCGCCGGTCGAGGAAGCCCCGATCTTTGAATCGCCGGCGCCCGCCCCTGCGCCCGCACCCGCAGCGGAGCCCACGCCTGCCGCGCGTCCCGCCGCGGCTGCGCACGCCTATGTTCCCAGAGAGAACTGCACCTACTTTGCCGCCGGCACCTCGATGGAGGGCACGCTGCGCTCCGACAGCGACGTTGAGATCGTCGGCGATTTCAAGGGCGAGATCGCGTCCGACGGCAAGGTGACCATCCACTCCAACACGCAGAGCAGCATCGCCGCGGCGGAGCTCGTGCTCATCGACTGCACGCTCACGGGCGACGCGATGGTCGGCGGCGACGTTTCGGTCAGCGAAAGCTCCTCCATCACCGGCAACGTCCGCGCCGCCAACATCGTCTGCTCCGGCATCATCAAGGGCAACCTGAACGTCGCCGGCAACATCACGCTGACCGAGAATGCTCAGGTCATCGGCGACATTAAGACCGGCACGCTCGCGATGTCCCGCGGCGCCAAGGTCTCCGGCAAGATCGACATGGGCAGCAACTGAATTTGCGCAAAAAAGAAGCGCTGCAAGCCGCAGCGCTTCTTTTTTTGCACATTTTACGGGATCGCCGGCGTCCAGTAGTTCTGCCCGTAGATATCGGTGAACCGGTAGGTCGCGTCCACGCGGTCTGCGTCGATATATACGTTGCTGATCTGCGCGTCCTCGTGGTAACTCCACTGCTCGCCGAACAGGTAGCTGTCCTGATAGGCGCCGTCGTAGGCGTAGTAATCGCACACAAAGTCGATTCTGTCGCCTTCTGTCAGCTCCGAGACGTTCTTGGCGACCGTATCGGTCTCGCCGCCGGTGTAGACCGCGCGATAGCCCGCGATATAGCCGTAGGGGTTCGCGTTGTCGAACATCAGCAGCAGTTCTGCGCGCGTGCCGTTCACAAGGCAGGGCACGTAGCCGGAGATCGCATAATTGTCGCCGTCATAGACGTCGGCAAGGTGGTAGTACGGAACCGGCTGGTCGTCGATGGCGAGCCATGTGCCGTCGTATTCGCCCTTGAGCGCGCCGTCGTCGGTGAATTCAAAGGTGTTGTCGAGGCCCATGTCGATATAGCCCGCGCCGTCATCGTAGAACACGCTCAGCGCAATGTCGTTGACCAGTTCCCACTGCTCCTCGCTGAGCCTGATCTGCGGTGCGTCGCCCGTCCAGACGAGCTGCGCGGAATCGAACTGGTTCTCGGTCAAATACGCGCTCGCGCGCTCGGTATCCAGCTCGCGTCCGCCCGAGAGCGTGCTGGAGAGCACGCCCATGAGTATCTGCGAAACCATATCGCCGCTCGCTATGGCGCTGCCGCCGCTGCCGCTTCCCGATGTGACCGCGCCGAGCAAGGAACCAAGCGGGTTCGACGCGTAGCTCGAAACGCTGCTCGAAACGCCCTGGCCCGCAGCGCCCATACTCGCAAACTGCTGGATGCAGCGCGTGTACTCGTCGTCCATGCCGATGGCGTCGTAGGTCTTGGCGGCCGCCTTGACCTTTGAGGTCTTCTGGTACGGGAAATAGATGGAAATACCGTAGGCGTTCGAGACCGTGGACGACGTCTTGTTGTACTTGA
>SVKM01000074.1 GCA_015068465.1 Oscillospiraceae bacterium
AAGCGGATCGGCGTCTGTCTCGACTTCGGGCACGCGAATTACTCCCGCGTTCCGGTGCGCAGCTGGTTTGAGGCGCTCGGCGGGCGGATCGGCTATCTGCACCTTTCCGACAACGCGGGCGCCTTCGACGACCATCTTCCGTTGGGGGACGGCAGCATCGACTGGGAGGAGGCGGACAGCCTCCGCAAGTCGCTCGGCAGGGACGTCCCGATGACCCTTGAGGTCGGCGGGATCGACGGCGTGGCGCGTTCGCTTCGTTACATGAGGGAACGCGGACTCTTTGGATATGGGGGTGACTGAGGATGTCGGACAAACAGGAATTGATCCGCGAGAGCATCATGCGGGACATGTCCGAGGGCGTGATGACCATCGGCTTTGACGGCACGATCACCTATGTCAATCCCTCCGCGCTCGGCATTTTGTCCAGAAGCGGAGACGAACTGCTCGACCACAGCTTCGGCGCGTGCTTCTTTGACTATGAAGAGAACGACGCCTTTACGCAGGCGGTGCTGGACGCGGTCTATGACCAGACGCGCCCGCATGAGGCGATCGTGCCGTATTTTACCGGCACGCAGACCAAGCAGCTGCGCATGGTCACCTCCTTTTTGACGGACGGGGAGCAGAAGGCCGGCGTCATCGTGGTGCTCAGCGACATGACGGAGCTTGCCGAGCTGCGCGACGCGGTCAAGGCGATGGAGCGCATCCGCGCGCTCAACGATCAGCTTGAGCTTCGCAACAAGCTTTTGAACGAAACCTTCGGCCGCTTCCTCTCCGACGAGATCGTCCGGCAGCTCCTGGAAACGCCGGACGGCCTTGCCCTCGGCGGCAAGAAGCGCACGCTTACCATTCTGATGAGCGACCTGCGCGGCTTTACCGCCATGAGCGAGCGCATGGACGCCGCCGATCTCATTTCCATGCTCAACCACTATCTCGGCGAAATGACCGAGGTGATCCAGAGCTACAACGGCACGATCATCGAATTCATCGGCGACGGGATCCTGGCGATCTTCGGCGCGCCCACGCCGTCTGATACGCACGCCGCCGACGCCGTTGCGGCGGCGGTGGCGATGGAGGCGCGCATGGAGGCGGTCAACGCCTGGAACGCGGAACGGGACTATCCCGTGCTGGAAATGGGCATCGGCGTCAACACCGGCGAGGTCATCGTCGGCAACATCGGCTCGGAAAAGCGCACGAAATACGGCGTGGTCGGAAGCCACGTCAACCTCTGCGGCCGCATCGAGAGCTATACGGTCGGCGGACAGGTGCTCATCGCGCCGCTCACGCGCGAGAAGTGCGGCGCGGCGCTTACGGTCGCGCAGGAGATGACGGTCTATCCCAAGGGCGTCAAGGGCGAGCTGGTGCTCTCGCAGGTGACGGGGATCGGAGAGCCGTACAACGTGACGGCAAAGGTGCGCGACACGAAGCCGCAGGCGCTGGAAAGGCCCGTGCCGGTGCGCTTCCACAAGCTCGACGGCAAGCACGGGGGCGCGAGATCCTACTACGGCGGCATCCTTGCCGTCGCGCACGACGGCGCCGTACTCGACACCGCGACGGAGCTTGAGATCTACGACAACATTCAGCTCGAAGCCGGCGGAAAGCTCTTCTGCAAGGTCATGGAGAAGCGGGACGACGGCTGCGCGCTGATCCGATATACCTCGATCCCGGCGGGATACGAGGCGTGGCTGAAGGCCGAAACAAACAAAAAGACGGAGGCGTGAGCAATGAGCGAAACGAGAGAAACGATTTATCAAAAGGGCGACGTGATCGTCCGGGAGGGCGACTACGGCTCCGACATTTACAAGATCCTCTCCGGCGGCGCCGAGGTCTATGCCAATTACGGAAAGCCGGACGAAGCGCTGCTCACGCAGCTGCACGCGGGCGACTATTTCGGAGAGATGGCGGTCATCGAGATCACGCGCCGCAGCGCGACGGTCGTCGCCGCCAAGGACGGCACGCGCGTCGCCGACGTCGACGCGTCGGACTTAAGCGGCTACCTCAGCGCGCACAAGGGCGAGATCGGCGGCATCGCCCGCCATTTGAGCCGAAGGCTGCGCGAGCTGACGGGCGATTACACGGAGGTGTGCAATACGCTGCGCGAGTTCGGGCGCCTCGACACGTCCGCCGACCAGGTGGAGCAGGGGCTTCTGGCGCGCATCAAGAAATTTGCGAAGATCTATCTGCTGCACCAGGAGCCCGAAGAAACCGCTGAGCCGGTCGTGCACGCCGCGGCGCAGAAGTTCGACAGGGAAATGGCGCTTCGCGGTGTGGAATATCGCAGGGGCGACGTGATCTTCCGCGAGGGCGCCGACTCGGACTGCATGTACTACATCTACGAGGGGAAGGTCGGCATCTACACGGATTTCGGCACGGAGAAGCAGAAGCTGCTCACCGAGCTGACGAGCGAGATGTTCTTCGGCGAGATGGGGCTCTTCGAGGGGATGCAGCGCACGGCGACCGCCGTTGCGCTGGAGGACGGCACCTTTGCGGAGCTTATCTGCGAGAACGACCTGAACGTTATTTTTGAGAAGAATCCCGCCATGGCGCTGATGATCCTCCAGCACCTGTCCAACCGTCTGAGGAATCTGACGGTCGATTTCCTCAAGGCGTGCAGAACGCTTGCCGAGACGGAAAAGGAGCTGGAGGATATGAAGCCGATGGTGACGCAGGAAATGCTGGTGCGCGCGGCATACATGAACCAGCTGATGCTCGCGCCCGAGGTTTTGTTCTGAGCGCGGCGGGAACGCCGCTGCAAATGAAAAAGGAGGATATTGCGATGAAACGGAACAGACTCTTGTCCCTGCTGCTTGCCCTGATGATGGCGCTGTCCCTGTCCGTTCCCGCGCTGGCGGTCGACGCGGGCTTTGCGCCCGACGCGGCGGTGACGCGCGGGACGCTGGCGCAGGCGCTTTATGATCTCGAGGGCCGCCCCGCGCCGCGCGCCGGCGGCTTCGCCGACACGCAGGGGAAATGGTATGCCGATGCCGCCGCGTGGTGCGGAGAGAACGGCATTTACAAAGGCGATGAGAGCGGGCGCTTCGACGGCGACCGCGCGCTCACGCGCGCGGAGCTTGTGAGCGTTCTCTACCGCTACGCCAAATTTGACGGCAAGGACGTCTCCGCGGCGCAGGACACCAACATCCTCAGCTATGACGACGCCCTTGCCGCGCCGGAGTGGGCGATGGAGGGCTTCCGGTTTGCCTGCGCCTACGGCCTGCTGACAGAGAAGACGGAGGGCGGCCGCGCGCTGCTTGCCGCGGATGCCGCGGTGACGCGCGCGGAGCTTGCGCGCGCGCTCGACCGGCTGGAGGACATGGGAGACGCGCTGAGCCTGTGGACGGACGGCGCCGCTGCCAAGAAGGCTCTGCTGGAGTACATGGCGGCGATCACCGACGAAAGCGGCGCGGATTTCATCCCGGTCAAGGACCGCATCGCGGTCTTCGATCTCGACGGCACGCTCTTTTGCGAGACCGACCCGAACTACTTCGACTACACGCTTCTCAAATACCGTGTGCTGGAGGATCCGAACTATAAGGACAAGGCGTCCGATTTTGAAAAAGAGGTCGCGAACAAGATCAAGGAGCAGAACGAGACCGGCAAGTCGTTCCCCGGCCTTGAGGTCGACCACGGCAAGGCGGTCGCCTCCGCGTTTGCGGGCATGACGGTTGCCGAGTTCAACGCCTACATTCAGGAGTTCAAGCGCCAGAGCATGCCGAGCTACGATGGCATGCTGCGCGGCGGCGGCTGGTACCTGCCGATGCTGCAGGTCGTGGATTACCTGCAGGCGAACGGCTTCACGGTCTACATCGTCAGCGGCACCGACCGTCTGATCGTCCGCGGCATCGTGGACGGTTCGCCGCTGGACATTCCCAACAGCCAGATCATCGGTTCGGACGAGACCATCGTCTCGAGCGGCCAGAACGGCGCGGACGGACTGAGCTATGTCTTTGCCGATGGCGACAAGCTGGTTCTCGGCGGGGAGTTCCTCATCAAGAACCTCAAGATGAACAAGGTCTCCGTCATCATGCAGGAGATCGGGCAGCAGCCCGTGCTCTCGTTCGGCAACTCCACGGGCGACAGCAGCATGGCGGAGTATGTGACGAGCGGCAATCCCCATCGGAGCCTCGCGTTCATGCTCTGCTGCGACGACCTTGTCCGTGAGAACGGCAATGAGAGCAAGGCGCAGAAGATGTACGACCTCTGCGCGACGTTCGACTGGGTGCCCGTTTCGATGAAAAACGACTGGACGACCATCTACGGCGAGGACGTGACGCGGAAATGAACGCGGTGCGCGGCGCCGGAGGAGTGTTATCATGCGAGCTGAAAACAAAAACGACGTGACCATGGACCCGGCGGGGTTCGTGCTGCTGGCGGACTACGTGCCGCACATCGTACAGGAGATCCGCTATTATTCCACCTACAATTTCATCGGCGAGCGCATCGACGGCTATGAGGAGCCCTGCGCGCTGCTGACGATCGAGGCGGCGCGCGCGCTCAAGAGCGCCGCGAGCGAGATGATCGTGCAGGGCTACCGGCTCAAGGTGTTCGACGCCTACCGTCCCGCGTGCGCGGTCAAGCACTTCGTTCTCTGGGGCATCGAGGATCAGGATATCCGCATGAAGCCCTACTTTTACCCGGAGCTTCCCAAGCAGGAGCTCTTTGCCAGGGGCTACATCGCCAAGCAGTCCAGCCACAGCCGCGGCAGCGCGGTCGATTTGACGCTGCTCGATATGAAGACCGGAAAAGAGCTGGATATGGGCAGCCCCTTCGACCTGTTCAGCGAGATTTCGCATCCGGACTACCGCGGCGTCACCGAGGAGCAGTACAACAACCGCATGCTGCTTCAGCAGGTCATGGTGCGCAACGGCTTTGCGCCGATCGACTGCGAATGGTGGCACTTTGCGCTCAAGAACGAGCCGTACCCGGACACCTATTTCGCATTCCCGGTCTCATCTGAGTATTTGAGGAGGTAACTGCACCGTGTTTGAAAGAAGCCTTTACCGCTCGGACATGCTCGGCTGCGCGCTGTGCGGCGACGCGCCGTGCACGAAGGCGTGCGGCAGGATCGACTGCGCGGCGCTGCTGCGCAGCGCCTGGTTTGACGACGAGAAGGTCGCAGCGGCGCGCCTTGGCGAAGAAAACCCGTGCGCAAGCTGCGCCGCGCCCTGCGAGAGCGCGTGCGTGCGCGCGGGACAGGTGCCGATCCGCGCGCTGATGACCCGCCTGTACGACGAGGTCAGGCCGGGGCTGGAGATCGCGCCGCCGGCGAACGAGGACCTGCTCAAAACAGAGCTTTGCGGCGTGCCGCTCGAAAACCCGTTCCTGCTCTCGTCCTCGGTCGTCGCGAGCACCTACGACATGTGCGCGCGTGCGTTCGAGGCAGGCTGGGCGGGCGCGGCGTTCAAGACGATCTGCACGCTCGACATTCATGAGGCGTCGCCGCGCTTTTCCGCGATCACCGGCGACAACGGCAGCATCATCGGCTTTAAGAACATCGAGCAGCTCTCCGACCACAGCGTCGCGGAGAACATGTCGATCTTCCGCGAGCTGAAAAAGAACTACCCGACGAAATTCATTCTCGCCTCCATCATGGGGCAGAACGAGGCGGAATGGGAGGAGCTTTCGCGGCTGTGCGAGGAAAACGGCGCGGACGCGATCGAGCTGAACTTCTCCTGCCCGAACATGGCGGAGGGCGGCCTCGGCTCGGACATCGGACAGGTGCCGGAGCTCGTGGAGCGCTTCACCGCCGCGGCGAAGCGCGGCTGCAAGATCCCCGTGCTCGCCAAGCTCACGCCGAACGTCGCGCGCATGAGCCCCGCGGCGGAGGCGGCGAAACGCGGCGGCGCGGACGGCATCGCCGCGATCAACACGATCAAGAGCATCACGGGCGTCAACCCGCACACCTACGTCGCCGCGCCCGCGGTGCACGGCATGTCCGCGGTCGGCGGCTACAGCGGCAACGCGGTCAAGCCCATCGCGCTGCGCTTCATCACGGAGCTGGCGCAGAATCCCGCGCTCGCGGGCATGCACCTCAGCGCCATGGGCGGCGTGGAGAACTGGTCGGACGCGCTGGAGTTCATCCTGCTCGGCGCGGGCAGCATCCAGGTCACGACCGCGGTGATGCAGTACGGCTACCGCATCATCGACGATTTGAAGGCGGGACTGAACTACTACCTTGCGGAAAAGGGCTTCCGCAGCGTCGGCGAGGCAAGAGGGCTGGCGCTCTCGTCTGTCAGCGAAACGACGGACGTATTGGAGCGCGACACGGTCATCTATCCCAAGTTCCACCGCGAAAAGTGCATCGGCTGCGGGCGCTGCGAGATCTCCTGCGCCGACGGCGGGCACCAGGCGATCCGCCTGAACGGGGAGAGAAAGCCGATGCTCGACGCGAAAAAGTGCGTGGGTTGCCACCTGTGCGTGCTCGTGTGTCCGCAGCGCGCGATCACATCGAGCCGCAAGCGCGTGGAAAAGGCTTAGAAAAACGGAATGTTGTTCGATGCTTCGCAAAAAGTGTGACACCATTAAAAAACTGTCCGGCGTGGTTTTGGCGCTGTGCGCGGTGTGCCTCCTCGCGGGCTGCGGCGAAAAGGTCGATACCTCCGCGTGGAAGTATTACAGCTTCACTGAGCCGGGCGTCGCGCTGCTGCTGCCGGAGGATCTGGCGCGCGACCCGGCGTCGGACGCGCTCTTCTCCGTGCGCGGCGATGAGCTGCGGCTGGAGATCGACGCGTGCGACGAGCTGTACGAGGATCTTGCGGCGCTGGCATCGGAGGCCGGAGCGGACCGGGAAGCCGAGGTCGTGACCGCGAACGGCGCGGAGTTGGTGCGGCTCGCCCCCGACGGGGACGGGCGCGGCGCCGAGTTCTGTACGATCGGCCCGGACGGCGACGCCTACCGCATCCGCCTTGCGGCGAACGAAGCCGTAAAGGACAGGCGCGCCGCGGCGCTGCTTGCCGCCGTTGCCGAGAGCATCTGCCCCTGCGCGGACGCGCCGGCGGGCACGCGCGTTTCCCTGACAACGGCGCAGCCCCCGCCCGACTACCTGGTGCTGGTCAACAAGTGCCATGCGCTGCCCGAGGGCTGGGAGGCTGCGCTCGATCTTGCCGTGACGGTCAACGGCCGCGGCGAGAGGCTCGCCGTGGAGCGCGGCGTCTGCAAGGCGTATTTCGGCTTGAAGAAGGCGCTGGCGGCAGAGGGCGTCGCCGTTGATATTGACGCGGCCTACGGCGGCGAGGGCGAGCACCGGACCGGCCTTGCGCTCGATCTTGCGCCGCAGCCGCCCGACGCATGGGCGAAGACCTGCGAAAAGCTCGCCGGGTTCGGGTTTATCCTCCGCTACCCGGAGGACGGCGCGTACTATACGGGCTGCGCGTATGAGCCGCGGCACATCCGCTATGTGGGGACGGACGCGGCGCGGGAGATCGCCGCGCGCGGCGTCACGCTGGAGGAGTATCTGGGGACGCTCCCCGCCGCCATCGACTACCTCGTGCTGGTGAACGCGAAAAACGCCCTGCCCGACGATTGGGAGGACGCGGTCGAGATCGTGTATATGACCAACCGGCACGGAGAGGAGGTCGGCGTGGAGCGCATCACTTACGACGCCTACTGCCGCCTGCGCGACGCGCTGGCAGAGGAGGGCGTGCACCTCGACATCAACTCCGCCTACCGGTCGGTCGCGGCGCAGGAGGCGCTGGCACAGAGCTATTTGAAAAAGTACGGTGCGGACTACGTTAAGGCGTATGTCGCCCTGCCGGGGTATTCCGAGCATCACACGGGGCTTGCCGTTGACCTGTATCTGGAATCCATGGACGTGTGGGCGAAGATCCACGCGCGCCTCGCCGAATTCGGCTTCATCCTCCGCTATCCCGAGGGGAAGGAATCCGTTACCGGCTACGGCTACGAGCCCTGGCACATCCGCTATGTGGGGACGGACACGGCACGCGAGATCACCGGGCGCGGGATCACTTTGGAAGAATATCTGGACGCGGCTTGACTATAGGGTGTATAATAAACCATCAATCAATTTATGGAGGTATCGCTATGACGATCAATCAGAAAAAAGACGGAAGCAAGCTGACGCTTGCGCTGGAGGGGCGCCTCGACACCACCACCGCGCCGCAGCTTGAGGAAGCGGTGCGCGCCGGGATCGACGGCCTGACGGAGCTGCATTTCGATTTCGCCGAGCTGGAGTACATCTCCTCCGCGGGCCTTCGCGTGCTGCTCTCGGCGCAGAAGAGCATGAACAAGCAGGGGGAGATGGTGATCCACAACGCCAACAGCGACTTGATGGACATTTTTGAGGTGACCGGATTCTCGGACATCCTCAACATCCAGTAAGCGGGCGCGGCGGACGATCTGCCGGAAAGAATATCCTGACGATTCGGAAAAAACTGCTCTGAAACACATCGGGCAAAAAAACGGCCTGTGCCTCGGTTGGCACAGACCGTTTTTTCATTTTTTTAATGCGTCGGCGCCGCAAGCAGCTCCTCCGCCGCCTCGGGCGGCATCGGCCGACCCCAGACATAGCCCTGAATGTAGTCGCATCCGATCTCGCGCAGCGTATCCAGCTGCGATTGCTCCTCGACGCCTTCGGAGATCACGTCGAAGCCCATCAGATGGCCGATCGAAATGATGGCGGCGACATACTGCCTGGACGCCTCGCCGGTATTCATTTTGTCGATGAACGCCTTGTCCACCTTCAACGTGTCGGCGGGAAAACTGTTGAGATAGCTCAGGGAGGAATAGCCCGTGCCGAAATCGTCTATGGCGATCCTGAGGCCCATTTTTTTCAGCTCGCCGATGCATTGCAGCGCCTTTTCCACCGAGTCGATCATCACCGACTCGGTGATCTCGAC
Organism: Oscillospiraceae bacterium; assembly: GCA_015068465.1. Lineage (GTDB taxonomy): Bacteria > Bacillota > Clostridia > Oscillospirales > Oscillospiraceae > Hominicoprocola. The sequence continues at coordinate 8,853 of SVKM01000074.1, forward strand.
CTCCAGCTGACTGGGGGGAACGCCGCAGGTATCGAGGATGCCCTGCACTTCCTTGAGAAAGTCATTTTTCATCAGGTACTTCACCGAGACGTTGACGCTCAGCGTGACGTCCGTGTGCGTCTGCCGGATGAGCTTGCCCAGGAATCCGGCGGCGTCTCTGAAGACCGTATAGTCTATCTTGTCGATCAACCCCGCCTTTTCGGCGACCGGAATGAACTCGCCCGGGCTGAGAAGGCTTCCGTCCGGATTTTTGATGCGGGCGAGCGCTTCAAAGCCTCTGAGGCGGTGGGAGATATCGTACTGCGGCTGAAGATGGAAAAACAGGCGGTTCTCCTCAAGGGCGGAGCGTATCCTGCGCTCCGTTTCCAGAGCGTGCTCGGCGGTCGGAAGGTCGTCCCGGAAGCGGTGGATGGAATCGCCGGCGTTGGCACGCTTAGCCTCCGCCAGCGCGGAGTACGCGCGGGCGAGCAGGACGTCGGAGCTGCCGCCGTCGGCGGGAAAAACGGCATAGCCGATGCTTGCGGTCAGAAAATAATCACAGCCCTCGACGGTGAGCTTGTTCCGCAGCGCCGCTTCATAATAAGTGAGCGTTTTGCGGATATTCTCGTCGGAATCGCAGTTGCGGATGATGAGCGCAAACTCATCCCCGCCCTGTCGGGTGACGAAATCGAGCGTTCCCGAAACGCCGCGGTCCGCGATGTCCCGCCAGCGGGCGGCGATCTCTACCAGCAGGGCGTTTCCCGTGCCCTCGCCCATGGTGCTGTTGATGTTTTTGAAGTTGTTGAGGTTCAGCACGGCGATCACAAATTTTTCGTTGCGCCGGACGAGGTCGCCCATCAGCTCGGAGCAGGCAAAGCGGTTCGGAAGCCCTGTGAGCTGATCCGTGACCGCCTGGTTCCGAAGCCGCGTCTGGTACTTTTCGACCTTGCTCATGTTGGCGCGGAGCAGAATGATCGCCAAAAGGGTAAGAAGGTTGGTAAAAAAGCCGGCGATATTGGTAAAGCTCTGCTGCGCGAACATGCCCGTCAGGATCATCGGGAATTGCGTCAGAATGAGAGCGAGGGAGAGAAAATAACCCGTTTTTCCGTAGAAAACAGCGAGGAATATGATGCAAAGGCTGCCGAATGATGAAAAAGCGCCCGTCAGCGAATGATAGGGGATCGCCTGCCCGAAGAGCATGGAGGAGCCCGCCGAAATGGACGTTCGGACGACGGCGACAAACGAGGCGATATAGAGCAGCAGCAGGAGGACAAACCCGAGCTTTGGAGCGCCGCTGTTGAAGGAAAGACCGTTGAGGGTCTTTTCCGTATTTGTGCGATTACTGGGGATGAAGATGCCTTTTTTCATAATCCTGACCTCATCGAAAAACCGCTGACTGCCGAAAAACACCGATCACTTATAATTTATTATACGCCTTCCCGAACGGTTTCGCAAGAGTCTGCGCCAAAAGTTCCGCCGCCCGGCGAAAAAACCGGGCGGCGTGTTTGTATAGACAGGGCTTTGTGCGTTTGTCAGAGCACCGGCAGCGCGCGGCCGGCGGTTTTGAGCGCTTCTTTGTCGAGCGCGTCTCCGTCCAGCACGAGCCGGCCGTTGACAAACACCTTTTCGACGCCGAACGCGCGCGTTTGGTCGGGCGTGCCGTTTCGCAGCGCGTCCTCGTCGAACACGGTGAGGTCGGCGAAGCAGCCCTCGCGCAGATACCCGCGGTCCTTGAGGCGGAAGCGGTCGGCAATCGCGCCGGTCATGCGGCGGACGGTCTGGGGCAGCGTGTCGCCCGTGCCGCGCAGGGAGTCGCGCAGGAACTTGGGATAGCAGTCATAGATGGCGGGGTTCTGCACGCCGTGCTCCTCGACCCACGCGTCGGTCATGTAGAGGCAGTGCTCGTTGTGCTCAAAGTCGCGGATGATCTCGGGCGTGGAGTAGGGGCCCATGTTCACGCGGCCCTGGAAGTTGCTTTTCTCGCACAGCATCAGGTAGGCGTCCAGATCGCTCATGCCCTCCTCGCGCGCGATCTCGTGCACGGTCTTGCCCTCGTACTTCTCGCAGCCGGGGCCGATGTAGGCGATCCGGATGTCGGGGAAGCCGAAGCCGAGCAGCGCGCTCGTCGCCTTGATGAGCACGGAGAGCTTGAGGCGAT
>SVKM01000075.1:0-9885 GCA_015068465.1 Oscillospiraceae bacterium
CTGTTTCGGTAGCGCTTTTCTCTACGGAAGTTTGAAACCATTTCTCTTTTGGCAAGGACAAAAGAGAAACGGTTTCAAGAAAGGAACCACTATGCCTCATATCCAACAACTGTCCCCCCACGTCGCGGACCTCATCGCCGCGGGCGAGGTCGTCGAGCGCCCGGCGAGCGTCGCCAAGGAGCTGCTGGAAAACGCCATCGACGCGGGAGCGACCGCCGTGACCGTTGAGATCAAGGACGGCGGCATGACCTACCTGCGCGTGAGCGACGACGGCTGCGGCATCGCCCCCGCCGAACTGCCCACGGCGTTTCTGCGCCACGCGACGAGCAAGCTGCGCACGGCGGAGGATCTCGCCGCCATCGGCACGCTGGGCTTTCGCGGCGAGGCGCTCGCCGCCATTTCGTCGGTCTCGCGGCTCGATATCTTCACACGCGAGCGCGGCGCGCAAAGCGGCGCGACGCTCCATCTTAACGGCGGCGTGCCCGGCGAGGTCGCGGACGCGGGCTGCCCCGAGGGCACGAGCGTCATCGTGCGCGACCTCTTTTACAACACGCCCGCGCGATTGAAGTTCATGAAGCGCGACAGCGCCGAGGCAACCGCGATCTCCGGTCTTGTGACCCATCTCGCGCTCTCGCACCCCGACATTTCGTTCAAGCTTTTGAAGGACAACGAGGAAACGCTCCATACCCCCGGCGACGGCGATCTCAAGAGCGCGGTCTACGCGGCGCTCGGACGCGAGTTCACGCTCTCGCTCGTGAACGTTGCGGGCCGCGACGGCGATCTCGGGGTCGACGGCTTCGTCACCCGCCCGCTGAATGGGCGCGGCACGCGCTCGATGCAGACCTTTTTCGTCAACGGGCGGCTCGTGAAGTCCCAGCTGCTCACCGCCGCGCTCGAAGAGGCGTACGCCAACCGCATCATGAAGGGCAAGTTCCCCGGCTGCGTGCTGTGCGTGACGCTGCCGTTCGACATGGTGGACGTCAACGTCCACCCCGCCAAGACCATCGTCAAATTCGTCGGCGAAAAGCAGGTCTTCGACCTCGTCTACCACGGCGTAATGGACGCGCTCGACCGTGAGGCGAAGCCCGAAAGGGCGGGGAGCCCCGCGCCAAGGCCGGCGCAGGAAACGAAAAATCCGCGCGGCGACTTTTATCAGTCCATGACCGCCGAGCAGTTCCGCGCGCAAAGCGCCGCCGGCGGGAAAAGCGCCGCGAGCGCGCCGAAGCCCGCAAGCGCGGCAAAGCCCGCGTTCCGCACGAGCATCCCCGCCGTCGATCTCGGCGAGCTGAGCGGGCGCGCCCGCGCGGCGGACTTCGTGCAGCATGAGGAAACGCCGCGCCCCGCTCCCGCGCCGCAGGTTTCGGCAAAAACGCCGGGCGCGCCGGCTGTGCCCGCGGAGCCCGTCCCCGCCGCCCCCGTCGGTCATCCCACCGTTCCCGCCGCGCCGGAGCCCCCCGCAGAGCCGGAGCAGGAGACGCTGATGCCGGAGGCCGTCGTTCCCTGGCGCATTGCGGGCGAGGTGCTCGACACCTACATCGTCTGCGAGGACGCGGACAAGACCGTCTGGCTCATCGACAAGCACGCCGCGCACGAGCGCGTCAACTTCGACCGCTTCAAGGCGCAGAATACGCCCATCATGTCCCAGACGCTGCTCGCGCCGCTCGTCGCCCAGCTTTCCGCCGCCGAATATTCCGCCGTATTGGATCGGCTCGAGCTGCTGCGCAGCTTCGGCTTCACGTGCGAGGACTTCGGCGACGGCGCGGTGCTGCTGCGCGCCGTCCCCGCCGACATCGACGAGGGCGACGCCGTCAGCACGCTTGAGGAGCTTGCCGGCAAGCTTTCCGAGGGCGGGCGCGCCGATCCCGCCGCCGCGCGGGATTCCCTGCTCGCGACGCTCGCGTGCAAGGCGTCGATCAAGGGCGGCTGGAAGAGCGACGAACGCGAGCTGCGCGTGCTCGTGGACAGGGTGCAGTCCGGCGAGATCGAATACTGCCCGCACGGGCGGCCCGTCAAGGTAAAATTGACGCAGCGCGAAATCGAAAAAATGTTCAAACGGATCGTATAGGAGGCTGTGATGGCACGCAGAGAAAAACGCTTTATCGTCTACACCGAGGACATGGGGCTCGGACAGGTGAAGATCCTCATGGACCGCTGCACCGGCGTCCACTATCTCTATTTCTCCGACGGCTCCGCCGGCGGCCTCACGCCGCTGCTGGACAAGGACGGCAAGCCCGTCGTCGCTCCGGAATCGTCTGAGGACGCCGATGGCGAATAAACTCGTCTGCGTCGTCGGCCCCACCGCCTGCGGCAAGACCAGAATGGGCGTGCTGCTCGCGCAAACGCTGGGCGGCGAGGTCGTTTCCTGCGACTCGATGCAGCTCTACCGCGGCATGGTCGTCGGCACCGCCGCGCCGACGGCGGAGGAGATGCAGGGCGTCCCCCACCACATGATCGGCGTCGTCGACCCCAGGGAGCCCTACTCCGTCGCGCGCTACGCGGAGGACGCGGGGCGCTGCGTGGACGACATCCTCGCGCGCGGCAGACAGCCCATCGTCGTCGGCGGCACGGGGCTCTATCTCGACGCGCTGCTCGCGGGGCACGGCTTTGCCCCCGGACAGTCCGGCGGCAAAGTGCGCGAAGCGCTGGAAAAACGCTTCGACGCCGAGGGCGGCGAGGCGCTGCTCGCCGAGCTGCGGCGGATCGACCCCGAAAGCGCCGCGCGCGTGGAGGGGATCAACCGCAAGCGCATCATCCGCGCGCTGGAGGTCTGGTACGAGACCGGCAGGACGCTGACGCAGCACAATCTCGAAACGCAGAGCGTCCCGCCGCGCTATGACGCCGTGTTCCTCGGCTTCGCGTTTGAAAACCGCGAGGACATGAAGGCGCTCATCGACCGCCGCGTGGACGAAATGGCGGCGCAGGGGCTCTTCGACGAGGTGCGCGCGCTGCTGGACATGGGCGTGCCGCGCGATTCGACCGCGCTGCAGGCGATCGGCTACAAGGAATGCCTCGCCTGTCTCGACAACGCCGCTGCGCGCGAGGAGGCGCTCGCGGAGATCAAGCTCCGCTCGCGCCAGTACGCCAAGCGCCAGCTCACCTGGCTGCGGCGCAACGGCGATATCCACTGGTACCATTGGAAGCGCGAGCGCGATTTCCAAGCGGCTCTCGCTTTTTCGACAGAAATTCTCCATGAACATGGCGTATTCTGACTTTCGCGGAGCGGACAAGCTCCCGAAGAAAGAAAGGATGGATACGCACATGAAAAAGAACACCAATTTGCAGGACGCTTTCCTCACCAAGGCACGCCGGCTGAACGTGCCGCTGACGGTCTTTCTCGTCAACGGCTTCCAGATGCGCGGCACGGTGCGCGGCTTCGACCCCTTCGTCGTGATCCTCGAGAGCGAGGGGAAGCAGCAGATGCTCTACAAGCACGCGATCTCGACCATCGCGCCGGCACAGACCATCGACCTCGGCGAGGCGGAAAGCGAGGAATGAACGTCCTGTACCCGAAAGGTACATAGCCCATGAAAAGCAGCTCCCTCACCACAAAGCTCATAACTGCGGCGTTTTCCCTCGCGGTGCTCGTCTACTTCTTTTTCCAGATGTGGAACTACTTCACCGCGCCGGAGACCACCGTCGCCGTCTACGCCTACAGCGCTGAGCGCGCGCTTGCGCTCAGCGGCTTTGTCGTGCGTGACGAAAGTGTCGTCGACTGCTCCGACCCCCTGGTCGAGCTGACGCGCACCGAGGGAGAGCGCGTCTCCAAGGGCGCGTCGCTCGCGGTCGTATACGGGAGCGCCCAGTCGCTCGCCGACGCGCAGGAGCTCGCCGCGCTGCGCACGCAGCTCGAACAGCTGCAATACGCGCGTCAGGCGGCGCGCGACGCCGAGACCGCCCTGCGGCTCGACAGCGAGGTCGAAAGCGACATCATCACGCTGCGCGCCTCCCTCGCCGCCGGAAACTACGCCGCGCTGGATTCCGACGCCGCCGCGCTCAAAAACACGGTTCTGCGGCGCGAATACGCCTACCGGGGCGGCGGCGACCTCAGCGGGCGCATCGAGGCGCTCGAGGAGCAGATCAAGACCCTCTCCGGCTCGCTCGGCAGCGTTTCGCGCAGGATCGCCGCGCCGTATTCCGGCACATATTCCGCCGTCGCCGACGGCTGGGAAAATGTCCTTTCGCCGCATATGCTTTCGACGCTCACGCCCGCGCAGTTCGAGGCGCTCGTCCCCGAGCCGGTCTCCTCGACCGTCGGCAAGCTGGTGCGCGGCGACCGCTGGTACTATGCCGCCGTCATTGACGACGCGGACGCCGGCAGCATCAACGTCTCGCGCTCCTACTCCCTCTTGATCTCCGGCGCCGACGCGCCGCTGCCCGTCACGGTCTCCTCGCTCTCCGAAAGCCAGAACGGACGCCGCCTGCTCGTGCTCACGAGCGAGAGCTACCTTGCCTCCGTCACGATGCTGCGCGCACAGAACGCGGAGCTGGTTCTGGAGAGCTACACCGGGCTGCGCATCCCCAAAAACGCGCTGCGCATCGGCGAGGACGGCGCGACCGGCGTCTACTGCCGCATCGGCCGCCAGTGCTGGTTCAAGCCCGTGGAGCTTTTGTATCAGGGCGAGGACTACTGCCTCGTCCGCCCGGGCGAGATCCACGCGGCGCGCGACAACGACCTCGTGTTCTACACGCTGCGCGCGGGCGACGAGGCGATCGTCACGGCGAACGAGCTGTACAACGGAAAAGTCATCAACTAGCGGGAGGGTGCGGACATGAGTATTGCCGAAAACATCGCGCAGGTGCGCGCGAACATCGAAAAAGCCGCGCGGGAGGCGGGCCGTGACGCGCGGGAGATCACGCTCGTCGGCGCGAGCAAGATGAACGACGCTGCGGCGTGCCGCGAGGCGATCGCCGCCGGCGTCGACGCGCTGGGCGAGAACCGCGTGCAGGAGATGACCCAGAAGCTCGCCGAACACGCCTACGACGGCGCGCCGCTGCACTTTATCGGGCACCTCCAGCGCAACAAGGCGAAGCTGGTCGTCGGCAGGGTCGACCTCATCGAGTCGGTCGGCTCCGCGGAGCTGCTGAAAATCATCGACTCGCTCGCGGAAAAACTCAATATCGTGCAGGACGTGCTGCTTGAGGTCAACATCGGCGGCGAGGACGCCAAGAGCGGTTTCGCCCCCGAGGAGCTGGAAGCCGCCGCGCGCGAGGCGCTCGCGCTGCCGCACGTCCGCGTGCGCGGGCTGATGTGCATACCACCGGTAGCGGAGGAGGCGCATGGCAGCATACCATATTTTGAAAAAGTTCGGTGGTTTTATGTTGACATCAATGAAAATTTGTATCATAATAGATTTGATATGTTATCCATGGGCATGAGCGGCGACTATGAGGACGCCGTCCGCGCGGGCGCGACGATCGTGCGCGTCGGCACCGCCATTTTCGGCAAACGAAACTACGCGATTACTTGACTGCAACAGAGAGGGGCATCTTTCATGGGTATTTTGGACGATCTGAAAAAGTGGGCGCATCCCTACGACGACGAGGACGAGGAATACGAAGACGATTTTGAGGACCCGCGCGACCGCGGCGACACCGGCGCCTTTGCCGAGCGTGACCGCGGCGGCTCCCGCAGGGCGAGCAGCGAGGACGAACGGCGCAACAAGGTCGTGAACATCCACGCGACCACGCAGCTCAAGGTCGTGCTCGTCAAGCCCGAGCGCTTTGAGAACGCGTCCGAGATCGCGGACCACCTCAAGGAAAAGCGCACGGTAGTCATCAACCTCGAATCGACAAACAAGGACATCGCGCGCCGCCTGATCGACTTCCTCTCCGGCGTCGCCTACGCGGGCGAGGGCAAGATCAAGAAGGTCGCCGCCAACACCTACATCATTACGCCCTATCACGTCGACATCATGGGCGATCTGATCGACGAGCTGGAAAGCAGCGGTCTCTATTTGTAAGGGGGATTTCTCATGTTAACACCGCAGGAGGTCGCCGAGCACGCATTCGCCAAGTCCGCGTTCGGCGGCTACAACATGACGATGGTGGACGAGTTTCTCGACGAGCTGACCGATGACTACACGGCGCTCTACAAGGAAAACGCCGCCCTCAAGGCAAAGATGAAGGTGCTCGTCGACAAGGTCGAGGAGTACCGCGCGACCGAGGATTCGATGCGCTCGGCGCTGCTTGCCGCGCAGAAGATGGCGAGCAGCATGGTCTCCGAGGCGGAAGAGAAGAAGGAAACCCTTCTCGCCGACGCTGAGATGGAGGCGCGCGCGAAGATCGGCGCGCTGCACGACGAGATCGTCTTCGAGCAGAAGCGCCTCAACGCCGTCAAGGCGGCGACGAAGAGCTTTGTCGACCAGACGCGCGCGATCTGCGAATCGCAGCTCAAGCAGCTCGAAACGCTCCCCGACCTGACGCCGGAGGAGATCGAAAAGACGACCCAGGAGGTCAAGGCGGCGCACGACGCGGTCGCGGACATCGCGGCGCTCGGCGAGAAGATCGTCGCCTCCTATGACCGCGCCGCCGAGCCGGAAGACACGGATTCCACGGTGATCTTCCCCACCGCGAAGGCCGCGGCGGCGGAGCAGGCGCCGGCAGAAGCGCCGGCGGCGGAGCCGAAGTTCACCGACACGGCGACGCGCCCGCTCAAGCTCGCCGATTTGAAATTCGGCCGCAACTACAAAGACGACGAAGAATGAAAAAAGCGGCGCTTACGCGCCGCTTTTCGCACAACGGAGGCTTTTTATGAAAAAACCGATCGTCGCGTTCCTCTACGACTTCGACAAGACCCTCTGCACGACCGATATGCAGGACTACGCCTTCATCCCCTCGCTCGGCTACACGCCGGCGGAGTTCTGGCGGATCGCCAACAACTTCGGCTGGGGCAACCACATGGACGGCCTGCTCGCCTACATGTACACGATGATCGACGAGTGCCGCAAGAAGGGCGTCCGCCTCGAGCGCGACTATCTCGTCAAGTGCGGCAACGCCATCCAGCTCTTCCCCGGTGTGAAGGACTGGTTCTCGCGCATCAACGCCTTTGGCGAGAGCCTCGGCGTTTCGGTGGAGCACTACGTCCTCTCCTCGGGGCTCAAGGAGATCATCGAGGGCAGCGGCGTCGCGCACGAATTCAAGGAAATTTACGCCTGCGAATTCCTCTACGGCGAGGACGGGCTTGCGATGTGGCCCAAGCTCGACGTCAATTTCACGAACAAGACGCAGTTCGTCTACCGCATCAACAAGGGCATTCTCGACGTCGCGAACGACCGCGACCTCAACGCCTCCATGCCCGACGACAGCAAGCGCATCCCGTTCACGAACATGATCTACGTCGGCGACGGGCTTTCCGACGTGCCGTGCATGAAGATGATGCGCGCCTACGGCGGGCAGGCGGTCGCGGTGTATCAGGACAGCAACCGCGCGGGCGTGGAGGGGCTGCTCGCGGACGGGCGCGTGGACTTCATCTTCCCCGCCGACTACCGCGAGGGCACGATGCTGGACACGACGATGAAGAACATTTTGCGCAAAATGGCGATCGCGGACGTGCTGAGCGAGGAGAACGCCGCGCAGCTGCGCGCGATCCGAAAAAACTGAGGATAAATAAGGAAGGGACCCGCCGCGGCGGGTCCCAAAAATTTTTCGTCAGGGTTCGGGGGCTGCAATGGGAACTTCTATCGCGCTGCATTTCGGCTGGGAATTCTCATTCAGCCAGAAGAATTTCAGCGTCGCGACGTTTGCGGCGGGGAAGTTCTTGATATCCTCGTCATTGAACTGCCGCAAGAAAAGCATCTTTCCGTCCGCGTTATAGCCCGCGACAAAGACCGGCGATGTTGCATTGACCGCGGCTGAATGGGCAATGGTATTGACGACCGCGAGATTTCCCGTGGAAGTGAACCAGCCGCTGATTTTAGAGCTTTCGCCCAAGCTGACAATACGTGCGTCTCGAAGGGAAATGCTCAGCGTGTAGCCTGAAACAACCGGGCTTCCTTCGGCGTATCCGCCCGGATGGCTCTCCGGGTCGAAACGGACATAGGCTTCTTCTCCCTCTTGCAAATACAAATAATACTCGTCCGCGCTCAACCACTTCCATTCGCCGTATTCTTCCCCTTCTTCCACCTTCTCTCTCCAGAAGGATACTCCCAGCTTATACTCTCCCGCGCGGGGCTCTTTGATGTTTTGCAGCGTAATGTCATAACTTCCCGTAAACGGCGCTACAAAGCGGACGATCTTAACATCATTTGCAGCCTCGGGGATTTTGCTGATTCCGCGGGGCAAATACTCCGTCACTTGATTCGCCGCTTCTTCCGGAACTGTGTACGACATCACTTCGCCCATAATGGGTTCTCCGAGATTGCGTTTGCTGTCATCCAGAAACTGCAGTATGGCACGATAATAGACGGTGTTCCCCGGTGCAAAATCTTTTGACAGATCCTGAGTAAATCCGTCGCCCATGTAGTTTTCCCAACGATAGGTGGGATAACCATTCGCTGCCAACTCAGCCCAACCCTCATATGGATTCAGTGATGTGAGCATCCCCACCTTGAACGAAGTGCCGAGATTCTCCGGCATCGCAACGCTCGCCGTCATCGGAACGCAAAACGGGGTGGCATTTGTCGGAGCGGTATCGCCGGTTGTTACGCTCACGTTGGAAACGATCGTCAGCGTGCCGACCTTCAAACTGTCAACTAAATTGCCAGAGAATTCTTCGCCAATATATGCCTCCGCCCAAATTTCATAAACGCCGTTTTGGAGGGCTTCTTTTGTTTGCTCGAGTAAATCTGGCATATGAAAGTTACCTCTGAAAGCGTTTGGTTGAATCTGCATTGTTGCCCATGAGCACAGTCGCAGTGAAGTTGAATAAGGCTGACCTTTTCGGCAAGCAACCATTGCGACCCAATAGTTTGTACCGGCAACTCCCTCATTCCTGACCCCAAACCGGAACCGGCCATCTATATTCCAATTGCCGTTTATGACGATCTCCGGATCCTCTCCGATGGATTTTCCATCCTCGGTGGGCAGCATCAGGCGCAGCTTCGCCTCGGGCGTGTCGGACACCGTGATGGTCCATTCCCTGCTGTTGTTGGTGTAATAGGCTTCGCCGTCAACACAGTCTACCGTTATGCAAATCGTATAGTCGCCCGCTTCGTCGACCGTGCCAAGGCTGAGTTCGCCCCAGCAGCGATTTCCGCTCTTCAGCCGCCCCTCTTCCAGTGTGATCGTGCGGCTGCTCGAACAAAGGGGCGTGCCGTCTTTTTTCAAGGCTGCGGTATATGTGATCGCGTCTGCCTGATAATCTACCCCGCCGCGATTTTCAATATCAGGGTCGATTTTGATTTCCGTTCCCCGTAAAAACGCATCAAATTTTGAACTGTTGTTAATGAAAAGCTCGGCAGGGATCAAATCAACGGAATTCCGCCTGTTTTTCGTTGACCCGTTAACCGGTTCCTTCGGAATATTTTCGTCATATGCTTTGAGTGCGGTAAGGTCGGTTAAGTATCCCACATAATCACTGTCATACCCAAGCTCCCAAGTGCTGATCGTGCCGACGGAAGCAGGGCGCATCGGCAGAAAGCGCAGCGTGTTGGGCGCAACGCGGCGGCCCGCTTCATCTTTATATTTTTCTTCGTCACTCAAACGGTCGACCGCGTTATCATCGGAATCCGAGATGATCAACGCGACATAGTTGTCTTTGGAAAATGCTCCCTGATCCGCATCTTTTTTCTGAATATAGCCCCACAGCGTGATCGCGTGCCCGCCGTTGCGGGATCCATCTTTATACCAGTCAAGGCCAAGCGTAATGCCGGCGCCGTTACACAAATCCCGAAACGCGCTGCGAATGTCCTGCGGGTGGTTTTTCAGCGAATACGGCGTCACAAGCGA
>SVKM01000075.1:9895-10852 GCA_015068465.1 Oscillospiraceae bacterium
TTCAGGTAGTCTGAATATCTGTAGAAACCGTTCAAAAACCAGGTAAAGCCATATTCCTCCCAACCGCCGTCGTCAACGAAGGTGTCCATGAACAGGTCAAGCACATCGTCTTCGCTCTTGAATCTTTGAGTGCTGTCACCGTTTTTGACCTGCTGCGCCCAGCCGGTGTACCAGAGGATGTTCGATGTCGCCGCCGCCCAGCACAGCTGCGAGTCTCCTGTTCCGGCATAGAAATTGGTAGACATCTTCTCCGTGTCAATATAGCCGAGGTCTTTTATGCTGATCCCTCTCTCCGTCAGCGCCGCCTTGACGATCGCGTCCTGCGTCTTGGCGTAGTTCTCATTTGTCAGGCCCGTCAAAAATGCCTCATAGTCCTCATTATATCCAAATCCCACGGCGTAGTATCCATTGGTTAATACGCCGGCTGCTCTGGTTACGCCCGCATATCCGCCGCCCGGCACCGACTCGCGGACGACCTCAAAGTCGTGCAGCGTGACGCTGAGCAGCTCCTCGCCCTCGTACACGAGCGTATAGGACGCGATGCGCACCGCCGCGTCGGCGTGCTCCTCCAGCCGCGCAACGTCGAGCGCGCCGTCATAGGTGTGAATGTCGCCCTGCGTGTCCGTGATGACCGTCGTGACGCCAACGCCGGTGTTCGTGAACGGCAGGACGTCAAACAGCGTATCCTTGTACGCGTGCGCCGGCGCCGTCGTAACCAGTACGGCGGCGAACAATGCCAGAATTGCCAAATGGAACCGTTTCATGTTTTTTCTCCCTCTTTTGATGATTATTCGTCCAGCTTGAGCACCGCCAAAAACGCTTCGGTCGGCACCTGAACCGTGCCGAGGGAGCGCATCTTCTTCTTTCCTTCCTTCTGCTTTTCCAGCAGCTTCTTCTTGCGCGTGATGTCGCCGCCGTAACACTTGGAGAGCACGTCCTTGCGCATCGCCTTGACGG
>SVKM01000076.1 GCA_015068465.1 Oscillospiraceae bacterium
GCCCGATCCATGCACTTCAACCGTACCGGTGCGAAGCACAGATTGTCCATCACATCCATTTCGGAAAACAGGTGGAACCGCTGAAACACCATACCCATGCCGCGGCGTATTTCGTCCAGCCGGGCGCCCGTCGCGGCGGTGATCTCCCTGCCGTCGATCAGCACCCGTCCCGCGTCCGGCTTCTCCAGCAGGCACAGAGAGCGCAGGAATACGCTCTTGCCACAGCCGCTTCCGCCGATGATGGCGATGCGCTCGCCCTGTTCTACCGTCAGGTCGATGCCCTTCAAAACCTCCAGCGCACCGAAGGATTTTTTCAACCCCTTGACTTCGATTAGGCTCACGCCAACTCACCTCCCCTCTTCCTGAGCTTGTCCGACAGCGCGAACAGCCCGAAGATGAGATACGACAGCGCCAGATAGATCAGCATACCGATGGTGATGGTCAAAAGCGGCAGCATGGTGCGCGAGGCGGTGTTGTTGATCACGCGAGTCAAATCGGTGATGGTCACATAGCCCACCACACTGGTCCACTGGATCAGGTTCACAATGGTGGACTGGTACACCGGCTTGGCGATGCGCAGCACCTGAGGCAGCGTGATGCTTCGAAAGGTGTCCCATGCGGAACAGCCCAGCATACGCGCCGCCTCGGCCTGTCCCTTATCCGCCGCCTCCAGCGCCGAGCGCAGCAGCTCCGCCACATGGGCGGACACGTTCAACGCGAAGGTGAACACCGCCACCGTCACCGGCTTCAGGTCTGCCCGGGCAAACACGCCGTAGTACAACAGGAGCAGCAGCATCAGTACCGGCGTACCCCGCAGGATGGCGATGTACACCGAGGCGATGCCCCGGGCAACAAGGTTCTTCCGCGTGCGCAGCAGGCAAATCACCGCGCCCAGCACTGTGCCCAACACCAGCGCCAGCACAGAGATTTGGATCGTGGCCCACAAACCGCTCAGGATGGTCTTCCAGGAACCGCCCTGAATGAGGATCGTGTAGAGCTTTTCGCTCAAACTCATTCGGATTCACGCTTTCTTTGAGAATTGCAAGAGCACGCCCGGGCAAGGATTATGAAGAAACTACTTCAAAATCCTTGCACTTCGAGAAAAAGCAGTCCTTCCGCCCTGCGAATAAACCGCACTGCGGTTTATTCAGCAGACATTATTATAGCATACTTTTTTGGAATTGCTATTCTCAATTTCGCGTTCAAAACTCGAACCCCTCCGTTATCCCACCCAGCCGCGCGGTGTCCTTTTTGACGTAGTACATTTCGGTGATCTCGGATGTCGAGTGCCCCAGCAGATCCGCCACCTGTCGCGGCGTCAACGAGCGGATCGTACCGTCCGGCTGCTTGACGCCGTTGACAAGGTTCGTGGCGAACGTGTGCCGGATCGAGTGCAGCCCTTTCCGCTCGATACCCGCCGCGGCGAAGATGCGGTAGTAACGGCGTCGGAAGTTCACCGGGCGCGTGTAGGCCGCCGCCTGCTGGTAGACGCGCTCGCCGTTGCTCCACGTGCGGTAGACCACGTTGAATCCAACCGCCCTGCCGACGTCGCAGTTGTTCCCACCAATGCTGTACGCCTCGATCTGCACCGGCTTTCCGTCGACGACGAACTTCTGGCTGGACTGCTGCGCGGTGAGCACCGCTCCTGCGACCGGGGCAGTGAGCGCTACGCCGAGGATGATGCCGCTCGCGACGAGCGCGGATGAATTTGGCGTTTTCTTTGGCTACCATTATTGATAAGAGCTACTTTCACACCTTGAAAAGTAAGTTCATTCATAATAAAATCTCCTCAAATACCGATTCGCCTGTCCGCCGACAAGTATACCACCGCGCGCCGCGGCTGTCTACGGGGGCAACCGAGTCCGCACATCGCCAACAACGGCGTGACAGGGGGCGTCGGCGAAACGGACCTCTCGCTGATTCCCTCTTGCACCGGCTCGGCATACCCGATATAATATGCGTACAAACCTGACAAGGAGGAGCGAGATCGCTGAGGATGGGATATGAAGTGTGTGAAAGTATTTGCCGGCGCCGTGCTCGCCGGGATCAGCATCGGGCTCGGTGGGCTGGCGTTCCTGTCCGTCGAGAACAGGACACTCGGCGCGGCGTTGTTTACGGTGGGGCTGTTCACGGTCTGTACCTTTGGGCTGAACCTGTTTACGGGCAAGGTCTGCTATGTGTTTGAGAACGATAGGGACTTTGCGCTGAACCTGCCGCTTATTTGGCTGGGCAACCTCGTCGGAACCGGCCTGACGGCGCTGTGCGCGAGAGCGACGCGCGCCGCGCCTGCACTTATGGAAAAGGCGGCGGGACTGTGCCGGACAAAGCTGGACGACAGCTTGATCAGCCTGTTTTTTCTCGGCGTCCTTTGCAATATCTTCATTTACATCGCCGTGGAGGGCTATAAAAACAATCCGCACGAGGCGGGCAAATACCTCTCGCTCTTTTTCGGCGTGATGGTATTCATCCTTTGCGGGACGGAGCACTGCGTCGCGGATATGTTTTATTTCTGGATGGCGGGCGCTTGGAGCGGAAGCGCGGCCGCGCGCATTCTGGTCATTACCGCCGGCAACGCGGCGGGCGGTGTGCTCTTCCCGCTGGCGCGCTCCTTTCAAAACCGATAGAGGCTGTACCGGCCGCTGCGAGGGCGCGGAGGGCGAGAAGCGCAACAAACGCCTGTTACGATACAATAAAACACGGTCCGGACGCCTCAGAGCGTCCGGACCGTGTTTTTTTGGCG
Source organism: Oscillospiraceae bacterium (assembly GCA_015068465.1). GTDB lineage: Bacteria > Bacillota > Clostridia > Oscillospirales > Oscillospiraceae > Hominicoprocola. Next base: position 2,741 of record SVKM01000076.1, read on the forward strand.
TGTTGCCCCGGCTGGGGGATTTACTTGAGGTCGTTGACCGTGATCGACTTGACGTTGGGCGTGCGGCCGTCCTCAATTGAAGGAGATGGTCAGGTCGCCGGGCTGATACTGGTTGTAATAGTTGACGGACCACTCCATGTACTGCTTGAGCTGCGCACCGGTCATCTGGAGCTTGTAGAGCGTGTTGGCGTACTTGTAGATGAGCGAGGAGTCAGACTTGTGGATCTCGCCTTCCTTCATGTTGGCGGTCATAATGAACAGCGCCGCGGCGGAGACAGGTGCGCCGGTGTAGTACATCTGAACCTCGTTGATGCTCTGCGCCATGTCCGCGTTCTCGACAGCGAGCACGCCGTTGAGGAGCTTGCCCTCGATCTGGGTATGGTCGTGGGAAGCGATGATCAGGTCGAGTTCGGGGCAGGCGTCGGCAAGGTCGGAGGCGTCGGAATCCTTCACGCCGTACTTGTTATCCATGCCCATGTGCATCACGGCAATGAGCAGATCCACATCTCCGCCGATCTTGTCGACGATCTTGCGCGTCTCGACCACGGGGTCACGGAAAACGCCCGCCGGAAGCAAATCCGGCGGGCGTTGGATTGTCTGTAAGCGCTTACTGCATGATGATCTGGAAGAAGCGGAGGAGAACCGTCGCGACCTCGGCGCGGGTGACGCTGCCCTGCGGGTTGAGCGTGCCGTCGCCCATGCCGTTGATCACACCGCTCTCGACCGCCCAGGCGAGGCCCGCCTGCGCCCAGTCGGAGACGCTCGCGCTGTCGCTGAACGCGCTCAGGCCGCTCTCCGCGGCGGGCTCAAGCTCGAAGAGCTCCGCAAGGCGATAGAGCATGACCGCGAGCTCCTCGCGGGTCATCGCCTTGGAAAGGCCCTTGCCGTCGGAGATGCCGTTTTCGACCGTCCAGTCGACGCCCTCTTCGAGGGTGTAGGGCTCCTCGGCGTCCTCACGGTCGTCGGCAAAGCGGGCGATGGTGGTGAGGATCTGGCCGCGGTTCATGGTGGCGTCGGGGCTGAACTTGTCGGCGGAGGTGCCGTCCATCAGACCGTAAATGGTGACGAAGTAGACCGGCAGGCAATACCAGAAGTCGGTGTAGACGTCGGTGTAGGGATCGAGGAACATCAGCTTGTCGTGCGCGGTCTTGGCGAGCTTCTGGATATACGCGGGAGAGAGCGGGGACTCCATGCCGATCTCTTCAAAGGAATCCTCAAACTCAATCGAACCGGGCAGCGCGACAAACTCCAGATAGTGGTCGACTGCCGCGAAGTAATCCTCCTGCGACTCCTCCCAGAAGGCGAACGCGGCGGCGGCGGAGGTGGCGTAGCTGATGTAGTACATCGGGGAGGTGAAGGTGTGCGGGATGCCGTACCAGCCATACATCTCGGGGCGTGTGTCCTCGGGGCCGATGAGGCTGTAATCCTCGGCGATCTGGCGATACTTCCGGTTGAGCATTTCGGCGGTGACGCCGGGCGTGGAGTAGGCGTAGCACTGCAGCTCGTCATGCATACAGCCCTGCACCACGGAGTAGAGGATGTTGATCGTGGTGCTCTGCGCAATGGCGTTTGCCTGCGAGCCGAACAGCTCGGGATAGAACTTGAGCATCAGCAGCTCAAGACCCTGAGAATGGACCTCGGCGATGTCATGGTTCTTTTCGTCGTCGTTCCAGTCCTGACCGGCCCAGTACGCCTCGTTGTTGTGGCCCATCTCATGGATCGTGGTAGTCAGGTCGCTCCAGCCGCCGCTGGCGTTGCTGAAGAAGTACGGCATATTGTAATAGGGGACTGTGCGGGAAAACGCGGTGCCGGTCTTGTTCGGCGCGGGGTCGATGTCATAGGACTTGTGCTCGATGACGTACTGCATGGACTCCTGCAGCTCGTCGGAGAGCTTGCCGAAATACTGGGAGAGCGTCTCCATCGCCTTCATGCCGGTGTAGGCTTCCGCGTCGAAGGGCAGCTCCGCATCGTCGACGCTGGGCAGATAGCTCGTGTGGTTCATCAGCTCCGGCGCCAGATACTGCTTGACGGCAGTGCGGAACGCGTCGATATCCTGAACCGTGTAGTCGCGGTCATATTCCTCGGCGTAGGCGTATTCGGCGTAGTTGTCGTAGCCGTTGAGCACGGCGATGCGGTTGCGCACGTCGATCATCTCAAGGTAGATGTCGGCGAGCTCGCTGTAGATCTCGTGGTTGCCGTTGAGGTAATCCTCCAGGCTGATCGAGCCGTCCACGCAATACGCCTGATACAAATCGTCGGCGTTGTACTCCTCGTCGCCGATGGTCACGGTGCGGTCGTCCAGGTCGATGATGGCGGCGCGATACGCGGATTCCAGAGCGGTGTCGCGCTTGGAAAGCGCGATCTCCTCCTCGGTCTTGTCCTCATAATCGAGATAGTTCTGGATGTTCTCCTCGCTGAGCTTGGAGGAGAGCACCTTGGAGCAGGCGTTGTCGAGCTTGAGCACGTCGCGGACCAGGCCGCTGAACGCGTCGTCGACCAGATTGATGTTCTCGCTGAGCTTTTCCAGCTCCGCCGCGGCCCATTCGTCCTTGGCGTCGTGGTAAGTCATGTTGTCGACCAGAACGTACATGGCGTAGACCTTGAACACATTGTCCTTGAACGCAAGAAAGCGCTTTTCAAACTCGGCGGCCTTCGTCCCGTCCTTGGCGAACTCCCGGAGCGCGTCGGCTTCCTTGAGCAGGGGCGCGGGGTCGATGTACTCGTACTTGATGTCGCTGTAATTGAGGTCGGTGTGGGGCTGCTCGGTGAAAAACTCGGTGTCGCGGGTCTCGCCGTCGCCGTTGTCGTCGGCGGCAAAGGCGGGCGTGACGCAGCCGAGCGTCAGCACCAGCGCCAGCAGGATGGACAGGTACTTTTTCATGCGTTTACCTCCTAAATCATTTCGGTGGAATATTTATACAATAGCAAAAATTCGTCGGTAAATCAATCTTTTTCGCAAAGAAGGGCTTCGCCCTTTTGCTGAAAAGCAGACGTGAAAAATTGTGCGAGTGTGCAAATTGACAGAAAAATGGATGGAGCGTATACTATTGACAAGACGTGAACGAATATTCACGACAGGGGAGCGCCATGTACAGGAAGCTGGAAGAAAAGGACGTCAACGCCATTCTGGAAACGGGGATCGAGGTGTTTTCCCAGCGCGGGCTGGATCGCACGGGGATCGGCGCCGTCGCGGCGGCGGCGGGCGTGAGCGTGGGCGTCATCTATAAATATTTTGAGGATAAGGACGCGTTTTTCCTCGCCTGCGTGCGCTATGCGCTGCGCGAGCTGGACACGGCGCTGGAAAACGCCGTCGGGAGCGGGGACGACGTGCGCAGCGCGATGCGCTCGCTCATCGGCGCGGTCATCGACCACAGCCGCCGCCACCCCAGCCACAACGCGCTCTACAACGAGATCACCTCCGGCGGCTGCCGGCAGTACGCCGCGCAGCTCGCGCGCGAGATCGAGAGCCGCAGCGCGGGCGTGTACGCGGCGATGATGGAGCGCGCGCTTGCCGAGGGCGCGGTGGCGGGCGTGCCGGACGCGCGGCTGTTCGCCTTTTTCTTTGACGACCTGCTTATGATGCTGCAATTTTCCTACAGCTGCGACTATTACCGCGAGCGCATGAAGCTCTTTTGCGGCGAGGATATTTTGAACGACGACGAGAGAATGACCGAGGAATTTCTGCGCTTCATGTGCGGAGCGCTGGGGATCGCCTGAATAGGAGGGGGCTGGAGAAATGCTGTATGCCATTGCCTACGACGTGGGCACGACCGGAGTGAAGACGTGCCTTTTCGAGATCGACAGCGAGGTGCGGCTGATCGCGGGCGAGTACGCGGGCTACGATTTGTGGATACTGCCCGACGGCGGCGCGGAGCAGGATACCGAGCAGTGGTGGCAGGCGATGTGCGCCACCACGAAGCGGCTGCTGGAGAAAACGGGCGTTGCCCCGGAAAAGATCAGCGGGCTTTCCTTCTGCTCGCAGATGCAGGGCATGGTGCTCGTCGACAAGCTCGGCAACGCGCTGCGCCGCCCCATGAGCTACATGGACCAGCGCGCCGCGCAGGAGTTCCGCGATTTCCAAAAGCGCGGCATCACGCTCTCGGGCGTGGAGGTCTCCACGCTCGTGCGCAGCCTCATTATCACGCACGCGGTCTCCTCGAGCGTCAAGGACCCGCTGTGGAAGTACAAGTGGGTGCAGAAGAACGAGCCGGAGCTGTTCAAGCGCGTCTACAAGTGGCTGGACGTCAAGGAATACCTCATCTGCCGCTGCACCGGCGAGTGCGTGATGACGCGCGACAGCGCGTACTCCACGTTCCTCTATGACACGCGTCCCGGGCACGAGGGCTGGAGCCATGAGCTGTGCAGGATCTACGGCGTGGCGGAGGAGCATCTTCCGCGCGTGATCGAATGCACCGACGTCGCGGGCAGGCTCACCGAGCGCGCCGCGGCGGAGCTGGGGCTTCTGCCCCAAACGCCGGTCTACGGCGGCGGCGGAGACGCGACGCTCATCGGCGTGGGCGCGGGCTGTACGCATCTGGGCGACACGCACGTTTATTCCGGCACCTCCGGCTGGGTCGGGACGCTGATCGGCAGGCAGAAGGTCGACGTTTCCGCGATGATGTGCGGCATTGTCGGCGCGCAGGAGGGAATGTTCAACTACTTCGCCGAGATGGAAACCGCCGGCAAGTGCTTCGAGTGGGTCAAAAAGCACATGGTCGAGGACGAGATCGACGCGTATCTGCAAAAGATCAACGTCGCCGACAGCACGGAAACCGCCTACGAAAGCCTTTACGATTACATGTCCGACGCCATCGCGCGCATCCCGGCGGGCTCGGGCGGCGTGATCTTCACGCCGTGGCTGCACGGCAACCGCTGCCCCTTTGAGGACCACCGCGCGGCGGGCATGTTCTTCAACCTCAAGATCGAAACCGGCGAAACGCAGATGATCCGCGCGGTGCTCGAGGGCATCTGCTTCCACCTGCGCTGGATGCTCGAGTGCCAGGACAAAAAGATCCGCACCGGGCGCGTGCTGCGCTTTGTCGGCGGCGGCGCGCTCTCGCCGGCGACGTGCCAGATCCTCGCGGACATCACGGGCCGCCCGGTGGAGACTGTGCCGAACACCAAGGACGTCGGCGCGATCGGCGCGGCGATGCTCGTGGCGGTCGGCAGCGGCGCGCTGAACGATCTGGAATCGGCGAGCTCGCTGATCCGACCGGACCGCCGCTATGAGCCGGACGGACGCAACCGCGCGGTGTACGACCGCAATTACCGGGTCTTCCGCCGGCTGTATCACAGCAATCGGAAGAATTTTGCCGCATTGAACGGCGCGGGGGGAGGCGGCGCGAATGGATGAACGGAAGGCGCGCACAGAGGTCGCCGAGACGGGGCGGATGCTCATGGAAAAGCAGCTCGTCGCGCGCACCTGGGGCAATTTCAGCTGTCTGGTGGACGAAAACCGCTTCTGCATCACGCCCAGCGGGCTCGGCTACGAGGCGATGACGCCGGAGGACGTCGTGCTTTATGACCGCACGGACGACACGTGGCAGGGCACGCGCAAGCCGTCGAGCGAGAAGGGCATCCACGCCGCCGCCTACGGGCTTTTGCCGAACACGGGCTTTGTGATCCACACCCACCAGATCTACGCCTCGGCGCTCGGGCTCACGGGCGCGGACAGCCTGCGCCTTTCCGAAGCGGAGCGGCGAAGCTTGGGCGGCGTCGCGTGGGCGAAGTACGGCCTGCCCGGCACGAAGACGCTCAAAAACCACGTCGCCGACGCGATGGCGAGCGGTGCGCACACCGTGCTGATGGTCAACCACGGCGCGCTGATCTGCGGACGCGACCGCGACGAGGCAATCGAGCGCGCGGAGCTTCTGGAGGAATACTGCCGCCGCGACTGCCTGGGGAAAAGCGAGGCGACGGCGCTCGACGCGTCCGAATTGCTTTCGCGCGCGCGGGAAAAGTACCCGACCGCCATGCTCTGCTCGACGGGCGCGGCGCTCACGCTCGCGGCGCTGCGGCAGCCGCTGCGCGCGCAGCTTGACGACATGGCGCAGATGGTCGGCGCGCTCCTGCCCGCGGCGAAGGACGTTTCCGACGCGCTGCGCCTGCTCGCAAGGTACGACGCCGTGCTGCTGCCCGGCTTCGGCGTGCTCGTGCGCGGCGACGATCAGGACGATTCCGAGGCGCTGTGCCTGCTCGTCCACAAGGCGGCGGTCGCCGCGCTCCATTGCAGGGCGGCGGGGAAACGCGTCCGCCTGGGGGCGCTGGATACGGCGCTGATGCGCACGGTGTACCTCAAAAAATATTCCAAACAGAAAAAGAGGTGAGCGGTATGGCGAACGAGAAGAAAAAAGAAGCGCTGCGCGCGCTCAAATTCACGCTCTTTTCCGCGAGCGCGGGCCTCATTGAGCTCGGTTCCTTCGCGCTGTTGAACGAAACGCTGCACCTGCCGTACCACGTGAGCTACATCACGGCGCTGGTGCTCTCGGTGCTGTGGAACTTCACGCTCAACCGCAAGTTTACGTTCCAAAGCGCGTCCAACGTGCCGAAGGCCATGCTGCTCGTGGCGCTTTTCTACTGCGTGTTCACGCCGCTCACCGGCTGGCTCGAGCACTTCTATACGATGACCCTCGGCTGGAACGAATACGTCGCGACGATCCTCAACATGGTGCTCAACTTCGTCACGGAGTTCCTCTACGACCGCTTCGTCGTGTTCCGCGACAGCATCGACACCAACGACGTCGCCCAAAAACAGAAAATGAAGGAGGAAGCGAAATGACCAACTGCGGCATCAGCCGCTGGGACGACCCGGCGGAGATCAACGCCCGGCTCAAAAACCTCACCAGCCAGCCCATCTGGGAGGTGACGGACGACTATTATAATAGTGTAGTGCTCAAATACTACGACGACAAGTGCAAGGCGTCCCGCGCCGTGTACGAGGAGTCGAAGAACTATATCCCCGGCGGCGTGCAGCACAACCTCGCGTTCAACAAGCCCTTCCCGATGTGCATGGCGCGCGCGGACGGCGCGTACCTCTACGATAAGGACGGCAACCGGTACATCGACTTCCTGCAGGCGGGCGGCCCGACCATCCTCGGCAGCAACTACCCCGCCATCCGCGAGGCGGTGATCGGGCTTTTGAACGAGTGCGGCCCCGTGACGGGCCTGCTGCACGAGTCCGAGCTGATGATCGCCCGCGAGATCAACCGCCATATGCCCAACGTCGAGATGTTCCGCATGCTCGGCAGCGGCACCGAGGCGGTGATGGCGTCGCTGCGCATCGCGCGCATCGCCACGGGCAAGAAGCACGTTATCAAGATCGGCGGCGCGTACCACGGCTGGTCGGACCAGATGGTCTACGGCCTCAAGATCCCCGGCAGCCGCGCGCTGCTCGAATCCCACGGCATCCCCGGCGGCGCGTTTGAGCTGACCGACGAGGTGCGCCCGAACGACCTCGAAATGCTCGAGGCGGTGCTCAAGCGCAACCGCCTCACCGGCGGCACGGCGGCGGTCATCGTCGAGCCGGTCGGCCCCGAGAGCGGCACGCGCCCGGTCGCGCGCGACTACAACCGCGGCGTGCGCCAGCTCTGCGACCGGTACGGCGCGCTGTTCATCTTCGACGAGGTCGTCACGGGCTTCCGCGTGGCGCTCGGCGGCGCGCAGGCGTACTTCGACGTCGTGCCCGACCTCACGGTCTTCGGCAAGATCGTCGCGGGCGGCTATCCCGCGGCGGGCGGCGTCGGCGGCAAGCGCGAGTACGCGCAGCTGATGGCGGCGGGTCTTGCTACCGGCAAGCACCGCGCCTACGTCGGCGGCACGCTGGCGGCGAATCCGCTCTCCTGTCTCGCGGGCTATACGGCGATCCGTGAGATCGAGCGCACCAACGCCTGTGAAATCGCCGGTAAAATGGGCGACCGCCTGTGTGACGGACTCAAGGCGCTGCTCGACCGGTACGCTCTCCCCTTCGTCGCGTACAACCAGGGCTCGATCGTGCATCTCGAGTGTACCGGCGCGATGAGCTTCGACTTCTCGTCGATGAACTTTGCCAAAT
>SVKM01000077.1 GCA_015068465.1 Oscillospiraceae bacterium
CAGCGAGATGGCGGAGGCGACGCGCCTTTTCGCCGACGGCAATTTCGACGTTCGGATGCACAGCTACAGCGACCCTGCCGAGATCGCGGAGCTGGCAAGCTCGTTCAACAACATGGCGGATTCGCTGCAGGAAACCGAGCGCCAGCGCCGCGAGTTCATCGCAAACGTCTCCCACGAGCTCAAAACGCCGATGACGACGATCGCGGGCTACACCGACGGCATTCTCGACGGCACCATCCCGCCTTCGGAGGAAAAGCAGTACCTGCGCATCATCTCCGACGAGAGCCGCCGGCTCTCGCGGCTCGTGCGCCGGATGCTCGAAATTTCCCAGCTCCAGTCGCGCGAGCTGCGCAAGGCGCCCTTCGACATCTGCGAGAGCATGCGCCGCGTACTCATTTCGATGGAGAAAAAGATCACCGACCGCGGGCTCGACGTCGACGCCGACATTCCCGACGGCAGCGTCACCGTGCTCGGCGACAACGACCTCATCACGCAGGTCGTCTACAACCTGCTGGAAAACGCCGCGAAATTCGCGCGCGCCGGCTCGACGCTCTATCTTGGGCTCACGACGGTCAACGGCAAGGCGGTCGTCAGCATCCGCAACGAGGGCGAAACGATCCCCGCCGACGAGATCCCGTTGCTGTTCGAACGCTTCCACAAAAGCGACAAATCCCGCTCCGAGGACAAGGACGGCGTCGGGCTGGGTCTCTACGTCGTGCGCACGATCCTGGAGCAGCACAAGGAGCACATCGCCGTCACCAGCGAGGACGGCGTCACGACCTTTACGTTTACCATTTCCCTCGCGGGAGGTTGACTATGGACGAACAAAACGCTGTTTTTCATACGGAAGCCCCCTCTCCCGCGCTGGAAGCGCCGCGGGAGGTCGTGTTGCGCTACTGCGCACCGGAGCCGCAGGAGGTCGTCGAGCGCTATCTCGCGCCGGAGCAGCCGTCTGCGTCCGACGCGAAAGCGCCGGAGGCGGCGCCGAAGGCAGAGCCCGTCTATACGCCCGGCATCGGCGCGCCCGGACACAAGGGCACGCGCGGGCTGTGGATCTTTCTCTCCTGCATCTGTGTGCTGCTAATCGCGCTGATCGTGCTCAGCGTGATGCACTGGAACGATATTCCGCGAAGCCGCGAGAGTGAGCGGCACGGCTTTTCCCACGACTTTGATTTTTCCGACTATACCGCCGAAGCGGGCGCCGAGACCACCATCGACCGTTATCCCACAGGCGGCGCAACGCGCCTGCGCTACGCCGAAACGCACGGGAGCGTGCTGAGCATCCAGGACGTCTACGCGCGCGTCAACCCCTGCACCGTCACGGTCGCGACCGCGCTGCCGGGCGGCGGCGCGATCATCGGCACGGGCGTCATCTTCACACCCGACGGATACATCCTGACCAACGCGCATGTCATCGTCGGCGGCGAGCAGTGCTTCGTCGTGCTCGACAACGGCGTGAGCTATCCCGACGTCAAGCTGGTCGGCTACGATGAGGAAAAAGACCTCGCGGTCATCAAGATCGACGCGCATTTCCTCCCGACCGCCGAGTTCGGCGACTCCGACGCGCTCTCCGTGGGCGACACGGTCTACGCCATCGGCAACCCGCTCGGCGTGGAGCTGCGCGGCACGCTGACCGACGGCATCGTTTCCGCCATCAACCGCGACGTGAGCGTCGACGGCGTCACCATGACGCTCATCCAGACCAACGCCGCGCTCAACAACGGCAACTCCGGCGGCCCGCTGATCAACGTCTACGGGCAGGTCGTGGGCATCAACACGATGAAGATGGGCTCGACGAGCACCGTGAGCGTCGAGGGGCTGGGCTTTGCCATTCCCGTCAGCTCCGCGGCGTGGATGGTCAACGACCTGATCGCCTACGGCGAGATCCGCGGCGAGCCGATCCTCGGCATCTCCGTGCTGACCGCGCCCGTCACGCTTCCGACCGGCGAGACCGCGCTGCGCATCGCCGAGATCGTGCCGGACGGCCCCGGCGACAAGGCGGGACTGCAAATCGACGACTGCGTCGTGCGCGCCGACGGCGACCCGATCGAGACGCTCAGCGATCTGCTGCGCGCCCGCCGCCGCTACTGCGCCGGCGAAACGCTGGAGCTGGAGATCGACCGCGACGGCGAACGCCTGACCGTCGGCGTGACGCTGGAGGCGGCAAAGAAGGAGGGCTGAGCGATGTTGAAGCGCAAAGAACTCGCCGCGGGGCTTTCCCTGCTGGCATTCGTCTCGGGGCTCTGCCTTGCGGGGCTCAAGGCAATCGACAAAAAGCTCGCGGAAAAGAAGGCAGGAAACGGCAATGGCTAAAAAATGGGTCATCTTTTTCATCGCCCTGTTTATTCTGCTCAGCGCCGTCGCGATCTACGCGCTCACAATGCCCCTGCCCGAGACGGAACCTCTGCCCGACCTGAGCGGGCATTGGGTGCAGGTCGGCGTCACCGAGGAAACGCCGTGGTATTTCTATGCCGACATCACCGGCGATCTCATTGAGATCTACTGGTACCTGCCCGAGGACAACGAGAGCGCGCTGTACTGGTCCGGCACCTACACGCCGCCCAAGGCCGGCGACCGCGAGCCGTACACCTGGGTCTCGGTCAACGACCTTGCCAAGTCGAAAACCAGCATGCGCGGCTCGCGCGAGGAAACCAAGACGTTCACCTACAAACGCGGCAAGCTTGCGTTCGTGCTAACCGCCGGCCACATGCAGATGGGCTTCTCGCTCGAGAAGGCGCAGGAAAATGTTGAAAATGAAGGAAGCGCCGGCTGACGCCGGCGCTTTCGTTTTATTCCAAAATATAGGTATCGTAAGAGGCGTCGTCCCGCCCGTGGCGGAACAGCACGCGCAGCGCGCTTGCCGCCGGATCCGTGTCGTCCGCTTCAAATGAAATGCGCGCATACTGCTGAAACATCCATGACGCGACCGCTGCCGCAAAATCGGCAAAGCCATCCTTCGCCGCGGCGCAGAGATAGGCGATCTCATTGCCCTCGACAAACGCGGCGTGCGTTACCTCCGCGCCGCACTTCCAATACAGCGCGCGCTTCGGGATATCCGCGCAAAACATCTCAAAGGTTGCGGTAAGCGGATTCACTGCCTCGTGCGTCGAGCGATAGTATTGATACAGCAGCGCGCAGCAGGCTTCATGGTCCGCAGAAAGTTCGGTGCAGAGAAGTACGTCCGTCGGCTCGCCGAGCGGCTCCAAAAGCTCGGCGCGTGTCACGTCCATCTCATGGCAGCGGCGCTTCCTGACAAATCCTCCCTTTTGCAGCGCCCGCGCCAGCGCGCGATCGTCGGACGAAGCCATGACCTGCAGCGGCGCACCCTCGCGCTTGCGAAGCTCCGTGAATATTCCCGCCTCCGCAAGCTGTTCCGGATTTGGGTCACAGATATCCAGATAGACGTTTTTCGCATGGAACGCATTGTGGTGGATTCCCACCGTGCCAAGCGATTCATTCCCGTCGAAAATCAGCCAGCTTCCGTTTTTGTCCCGTTCGATTCGCATATTGTCACACTTTCATCGCGGAATTCACTTCCGCCGTGAAATGGTCAGGATTCCAAAAAGAGAGGTCAGTCTTTCGACTGACCTCTCTTTTTGGAGCGGGCAACGAGGCTCGAACTCGCTACCTCCACCTTGGCAAGGTGGCGCTCTACCAGATGAGCTATGCCCGCGAACAAATGAGATATTACCAGACGTTTCCCCGTTTGTCAAGCCCTATTTTTCTTCTCCGCCAAGAATTTGTTGCAAATCGCCGCCGTGTGTGGTACATTGAATTGTCAAATCGTTCAAGATAAGGAGCGGCATATGCTTACCACTACGCCTTGATCCCGCAGCCCCTTTCATTTACTATTATTTAAGGAGCTGTTATTATGTCAACTTTACAGGAAGAAATCTCCCGCCGCCGGACGTTTGCGATCATCTCGCACCCGGACGCCGGTAAAACCACGCTGACCGAAAAGTTCCTGCTCTACGGCGGCGCGATCGCCCAGGCGGGCGAAGTCAAGGGCAAGCGCGCCCGCGCGGCGACGTCGGACTGGATGGAGATCGAAAAGCAGCGCGGGATTTCGGTCACGTCGTCGGTCATGCAGTTCCAGCACGGCGGCTACTGCATCAACATCCTCGACACCCCGGGCCACCAGGACTTCTCCGAGGACACCTACCGCACGCTGATGGCGGCGGACAGCGCGGTCATGGTCATCGACGGCGCAAAGGGCGTCGAGCCGCAGACGCGCAAGCTCTTTAAGGTCTGCGCGCTGCGCCACATCCCCATTTTTACCTTCATCAACAAGATGGACCGCGAAACGCGCGACCCGCTGGAGCTGTGCGAGGAGGTCGAGCGCGAGCTCGGCATCGACACCTACGCCGTCAACTGGCCCATCGGCAGCGGCAAGAGCTTTCGGGGCGTGTACGACCGTGAAAAGCGCTGCATTCTGCACTTTACCGACGCGGGTCACGCGAAAAAGGCGGGCGTGACGGAAATCGAGCTCGACGACCCGATGCTCGCCGACATGCTCGGGCAGGAACGGCGCGACGCGCTCATCGACGAGATCGAGCTGCTCGGCGCGGGACGCGAGTTCGACTTAAAAGCCGTGCGCAACGGCACGCTCTCGCCGGTGTTCTTCGGCTCGGCGCTGACGAACTTCGGTGTGGAGCCGTTTTTGGAGCACTTCCTCGCCATGACGAGCGCGCCGCTTTCGCGCGAGAGCAACGAGGGCGAGGTGGACGTATTCTCCCCCGACTTCTCGGCGTTCGTGTTCAAGATCCAGGCGAACATGAACAAGGCGCACCGCGACCGTCTCGCGTTCATGCGCATCTGCTCGGGCAAATTCGAGCGCGACGCGGAGTATTACCACGTCCAGAGCGGCAAGAAGATGCGCCTTTCGCAGCCGCAGACGATGATGGCGGCGGAGCGCGAGATCGTCGATACCGCCTACGCCGGCGACATCATCGGCGTGTTCGACCCGGGTCTTTTCTCCATCGGCGACACGATCACCGTGCCGGGCAAAAAATTCCGCTATTCGGGCATCCCGACGTTTGAGCCGGAGCATTTCATGTCGGTGTCCCCGATGGACACGATGAAGCGCAAGCAGTTCGTCAAGGGCATCGAGCAGATCGCGCAGGAGGGCGCCATCCAGATCTTCAAGATCCCCGACAGCGGCCTTGAGGACGTGGTTGTCGGCGTGGTCGGCACGCTGCAGTTCGACGTGTTCGAGTACCGCATGAAAAACGAGTACGGCGTGGACCTGCGGATGAACGGCCTGCCCTACGAGCACCTGCGCCTCATCGGCGAGTGCCCGTGCGACACGAAGGACCTGGTGCTGTGCACCGGCTCGCGCGTGCTCGAGGACTTCCGCGGCCGCCGGCTCATCGCGTTTGGCGGCGAGTGGTCGGTCGGCTTCCTCACCAAGCACAACCCCGGCCTCGAGCTGATCGACTGGCTGAGCGTGTAAGGACTGTTCCCAAATTCAACAAGAGGCCGCGGCGATCCAAAAACTCGCCGCAGCCTCTTTTTTCATATTCCGTTACCGCTCCGCTTCCTTTAATATGACCTCCACGATGCCCGGCTGGGCGTCGTCGGGGTGGAAAAGCACCTGCCACGGGGAAATGTCCGGTTCCTCCGGCTCCGGTTCCGCCAAAGGCTCGTCGCCCGGCGCGCCGTCTTCGTCCGGTACCTGCGCCTCGCCGGTCCCCGCTTCGCCGTCCGGCGGCGTTTCCCCGTCGGGGGGCGTCTCTTCCGCCGGCGCAAGCGCCTCAGCCGCCTCGCCGTCCTCCTCGCCCGCTTCGCCGGTCGCCTCCGGCTCCTGCGGCGGGTAGACCTCGTCGTGTACGGCGGCGACCAGCGCCATCACGCCGGCGCGGTCGGTACCGAAGTATCCCACGCGGATCGCGACCGCGTCGCGCCCCTCTTCGATCGCGGCGCGCAGCAGGTCGGGCAGCGCCTCGGTGCTCGTCGCGTTGACGACAGCGTTCTGCTCCTCCGCCGTGCGGCGGTAGCCGAAATGCACGCGCAGCTCATAGTACGCGCTCTCCGCCCTGCCCTCGTAGGTGATGTAGTCGAGCAGGTACGAGCCGATCGCGGTTTCCTTCTGGACCTCGACGCAGGCGTCGCCCGCGAGCGCCGACTTGTTCGGCGTGTCGCCGTAGATGCGCACGACGCCGTCCTCGCTGTGCTCGCCGATGAGAATGAGCAGCGCGTTGACGAGGTCCTGGTAGTTCTCGGCGCGCAGCGTATCGGCGTCCTCATTCTCCCAGTACGCCGCACTGTGCGGCGACAGGGAGGAATATGAGCGCTCAAGCAGCTTGTCCCCGCAGCCCGCGCACAGCAGGCAAAGCGAGAGCAGCAGGCAAATTGCAGCAGCCTTTTTCATCGGGCTTTAATACCCCAGATCCTCGTCCACAAGCACGACCTCCGTTTCGCAGCTCTTCACCGCTTCCCAGAGGACGACGAGCCCGCGGCAGATGCGCTGGGGGCTCTTGCAGTCGTAGCACTTGTCGCCCTTCGCGGCGCAGGGCGTCTGTACGCCGAGGCGCTGCGCGTTCTTCGGGCTCGCGATGTTGCGCGCGCGCCAGAGCGCCTTCTCGTAATCCGGCGCGAGCTTGTTGCGCCCGATGACGAAATAGACCTTCCGGTGCCCGTACAGCGTACCCGCGACGCGGTTGCCCGTGCCGTCGATGTTGATGATCTCGCCCGTTTCGGCAAGGCCGTTGGCGGAGGTAAGAAACACGTCCGTCGCCACCGCCTCGCGCAGCACGTCCGCGCCGGTCTTTCCCTCGGGCACATGCCAATGGCTGAGCATCGTGTTGTGCGTTGCCAGCGACTCAAAAAGCCCCAGCTCCTTGAGCGTCATCGAGCCGCCGAAGCTGACGCTCCTGCCGTCGATCTGCGCGTTGAGGTAGTCGCTTGCCGCCTCCTTCGTATCGCAGACCGTGACCTGATAGCCGCGCTCTTCGAGCGCCGATTTGACCTTCGTGAAATCCATGTGCGCCTCTCCTTTCAGATGCCGTCCGGTTTATACTCGCCAAAGCCCTCGCCGAGCACCTCGCTCGTGTCGGAAATGATGAAAAACGCGTCGGGGTCGATCTCCTTGACGATGCGCTTGACCATCGCGATCTCGCGGCGGCGCACCGCGCACAGCAGGATCGGACGCTCGGTGTTCGTGAACGCGCCGATCGCGCGCAGCTTCGTCACGCCCATGTCCTGCGCGAGCAGCGCGTCCGCGATCTCGCTTTCCTTCGCGGAGATGATGTGCGCAAGCTTTCCCGTGTTGCCGCCGTAGACGATGACGTCGATCACCTTGGTCGTCACATACAGCGCCACGCCGCCGTAGAGCGCGTTGTTGAGGTTGTGGAACGCCGTTGCGTAGGCGAGGATGACCGCGAGGTCAAGCCCCAGCAGCACGTTTCCCAGCGACAGGTGCGGCACGCGGTGCTTCAACAGGAACGCGCCCAGCTCCGTGCCGCCCGTGTTCGCCTCCTCACGCATGATGACGCCGCAGCCCACGCCGAGCATCACGCCGCCGTAAATGCCCGCGAGCAGCGGGTCGAGCGGATGAAAGGTGTAAATTGCCGCGATGGCGTCCACCAGCACGGAGCTCAGCGCCATCGCGTAGAGCGAGCGCACGATGAACCCGAAGCCGAAGCGTTTGAAGCCCAGCACGAACAGCGGCGCGTTCATCACGATGATCATGATACCGACCGGCAGCGCGGGAACGAAGTAGTGGACGATCTGCGCGATACCGGTCAGGCCGCCGCAGGTGAGGTTGTTCGGCACGTAGAACCAGTCGAAGGCAAACGCGTAGATCACGCAGCCGAGCGTAATGAGCAAATAGCTTCTGATTTTCTCTCTTGTCATTTGTTTTCCGCCCCGTTCAATCCAGTATCGTCATCTGCTTGTCTTCCGTGTCGTCCGATTTCAGCAGTGCGCCGGTCGCGGGGATCGAGCGCCCGCGGTAGCGGGCGAGGTTGGTGACGCCGGATTCCTCCAGCGTGCAGGCATAGTCGAGCGTTTTGTTCTTTTTGAGCGTCAAAAGCCCCACGCCCTGCGTCGCGCGCGTGGACTTGACTCCCATGAGCGCGGTGCTCACGACGAGGCAGCGCGGCTCGCTGGAATAGACGGCGATCTCGCAGTCCTCGGTCAGATACATGACGGTTTTCAGCGGGCTCTTGTCGCTGTACGCGCCGGTGAGGCGGCGGCGGTTCGAGGTCGTCTGGTACGCCGCAAGCTCGACCTTGGCGCACTTGCCGTTTTCAAAGAAAAAGAGCATGAAGCCGCGGTAATCCCCCGGCAGGACCATGTAGACGACGTTCTCGCCCTCGTCCATGCCGAGCTTTGCCGGCAGATAGTCGCCGAGCACCGACGCCTTGGTGTCCGCGAACTCGCCGAGGCGGGTCTTGTAGACCTGCGCGCGGTCGGTGAAAAACATGACCTCGGCGTTGCTTGTTGTTTCGAGCGTCTGGCGCAGCGCGTCGTCCTCCTTGAGCTTCTGCTCGGAGCTCATGCGCAGCGACGCGGGCGTGATCTTCTTGAAATAGCCGTGCTTGGACAGGAAAACGGTCACGGGGTATTCATCCACCGTTTCCTCCTCCGGCTCGACGGTTTCCTCGAAATCGTAGACGATGCCGGTCCTGCGCGGCTCGGCGTACTTCTTGCGCACTTCCTCCAGCTCGGAAACGATGATCTTCTTCACGCGCGCGGGGCGGTTCAGGATGTCTTCAAGATCCTCGATCTCGTCCTGCAGGGCCTCCGTTTCCTGCGTGCGCTTTAAGATATACTCGCGGTTGATGTTGCGCAGCTTGATCTCCGCGACGTACTCCGCCTGCACCTCGTCGATGCCGAAGCCGATCATCAGGTTGGGAACGACGTCCGCCTCCGCCTCGGTTTCGCGGATGATCTGGATCGCCTTGTCAATGTCGAGCAGGATGCGCTTGAGGCCCTTCAGAAGGTGCAGCTTCTCCTTGCGCTTGGAAAGCACGAAAAAGACGCGCCGCTTGACGCTCTCGGTGCGCCAGGCGCACCACTCGTCCAGCAGCTCGCGCACGCCCATGACCTTCGGCATGCCGGCGATGAGGACGTTGAAGTTGCAGGAAGCGGTATCCATCAGCGTCGTCGAGCGGTAGAGCTTCTGCATGAGCTTGTCCGGGTCGACGCCGCGCTTGAGGTCGATCGTGAGCTTGAGGCCGGAGAGGTCGGTCTCGTCGCGCATGTCGGCGATCTCCTTGATCTTGCCCGCCTTGATCAGCTCCGCGACCTTGTCCATGATCGCCTCGCTCGTGGTCGTGTAGGGGATCTCGTAGATCTCGATGAGGTTTTCTTCCTTGATGTAGCGCCAGCGCGCGCGCACGCGCACGCCGCCGCGCCCGGTGTTGTAGACCTCCTCGATCGCGCCCGGGTCGTAGATCACCTCGCCGCCGGTCGGAAAATCCGGCGCGAGCAGCGTTTCGGAGATCGTGCAGTCGGGGTTTTTGAGATATGCGATCGTCGTGTCGCACACCTCGCCGAGGTTGAAGCCGCAAAGCTGCGACGCCATGCCGACGGCGATACCCTGGTTCGCGGAGACGAGAATGTTCGGGAAGGTCGTCGGCAGCAGCGCCGGCTCCTTCATGGTGTTATCATAGTTGTCGACAAAGTCGACGGTGTCGCTGTCGATGTCGCGGAACAGCTCCGCGCAGATCGGCGCGAGCTTCGCCTCGGTATAGCGGCTCGCCGCCCACGCCATGTCGCGCGAGTAGACCTTGCCGAAGTTGCCCTTCGAGTCGACGAAGGGGTGCAGCAGCGCGCCGTAGCCCTTCGACAAACGCACCATCGTGTCGTAGATGGCGGCGTCGCCGTGGGGGTTGAGGCGCATGGTCTGGCCGACGATGTTGGCGGATTTGGTGCGCGCGCCGTTCAGCAGCCCCATCTTATACATCGTATAGAGGAGCTTGCGGTGCGAGGGCTTGAACCCGTCGATCTCCGGGATCGCGCGCGAGACGATGACCGACATCGCGTAGGGCATGAAATTGACCTCCAGCGTCTCGGTGATGCGCTGGTCGACGATGTCGGCGCGCAGTCCCAGGACGTTGGGGTTGCTCTTGTGCTTTGCCTCCTCGGGCAGTTTCTTCTTTGGCATGTTCTTCCCTCTTACAATACGTCGAGCAGTTCGAGATATTTATAGCCGTTCTCGGCGATGTGGTCCTTGCGCCCCTGCAGATTGTCGCCCTCCAAGAGGTCGAACACCTGCGCGGTAAGCTCGGCGTCGTCCGGCGTGACGCGGATCAGGCGGCGCGTTTCGGGGTTCATCGTGGTCAGCCACATCATCTCGGGGTCGTTCTCGCCAAGACCCTTCGAGCGGTCGATCTTGACCTTTTTCCCCTCAAGGTCCTTGACGATGTCGTTCTTCTCCTTGTCGGTGTAGGCAAACCACGTCTTGTCGCCGCAGTTGATCTCAAAAAGCGGCGTTTCGGCAATGTAGACGTAGCCCTCCTGAATGAGCGTGGGGCAGAGCCGGTAGATCATCGTGAGGATCAGCGTGCGGATCTGATAGCCGTCGACGTCCGCATCGGTGCAGATGATGACCTTGTTCCAGCGCAGGTTGTTCAAATCGAAGGCGTTGAGTTCCTTGGCGTACTTGCCCGGCGCCTCGACGCCGCAGCCGAGCACCTTCAAAAGGTCGGTGATGATCTCGCTTTTGAAAATGCGCGGATAATCCGCCTTGAGGCAGTTGAGGATCTTGCCGCGCACGGGCATGATGCCCTGGAACTCCGCGTCGCGCGAGAGCTTGACGCTGCCCAGCGC
>SVKM01000078.1 GCA_015068465.1 Oscillospiraceae bacterium
CTTCGACGTCGTCATCGCCTCCCCGGACATGATGGGTGTGGTTGGCCGTCTCGGTAAGGTCCTCGGCCCCAAGGGTCTGATGCCCTCCCCCAAGGCAGGCACCGTGACCCCCGACGTCGCCAAGGCGGTGCAGGAGTCCAAGGCCGGTAAGGTCGAGTATCGTCTCGACAAGACCAACATCATCCACTGCCCGATCGGCAAGGTCTCCTTCGGCCCCGAGAAGCTGACCGAGAACTTCGACGCGCTCATGGGCGCCATCATCAAGGCGAAGCCCGCCACGTCCAAGGGCCAGTATATCAAGTCCTGCGTCGTCGCGTCCACCATGGGCCCCGGCGTCAAGATGAGCACCGCGAAGATCTAAAAAGATCGAAAAAAAGCGATATTTGGGCTTGACAAGTCTGTCAGGGCTGAATATAATAACGAAGCGTTCCAAAGACAGCAGGTGCGGTTCGCCGCGTAAATCCTGCCGAGGATGGCAAGTAACATTGCTTTAGACTGTCCTCATGTCTTTGACATGGGGACAGTTTCCTTTAGAACGCCTCTGGCTCCCGACGCACGGGTGTGCGTCACAAAATCCTATGGAGGTGAAACCAAGAATGCCTAACGCAAAGGTCCTGTCCGAGAAGCAGGCGATCGTGGAAAGCCTGAGCGAAAAGCTCAAGGGCGCGGCCGCCGGCGTCATCGTCGACTACAAGGGCATCACCGTGGCTGAGGACACCGCGCTTCGCAAGGCGTGCCGTGAGAACGAGGTCGAGTATGCTGTTATCAAGAACACCATGCTCCGCCGCGCGTTCAACAACGTCGGCCTTGACGCGCTGGACGATCAGCTCAACGGCACCACGTCCCTCGCCATCGCGAGCGACCCCGTGGCTCCCGCCCGTGTTATCGCCGATTTCGCGAAGAAGCTCGAAGGTAAGTTCGAGATCAAGGGCGGCTTTATGGACGGCAAGGTCGTCGATATGGCCACCATCAACTCCCTCGCCTCGATCCCCGCTCTGCCCGTTTTGCAGGCGCAGGTGCTCGGCACGATGCTCGCGCCCATCACCGGCCTCGCCGTCGTGCTCAAGCAGATCGCAGAGAAGCAGGGCGCTCCCGCAGAGGAAGCTCCCGCCGCCGAGTAATTTCGGCAAACCAACCGCTTATCAAAAAACAAAATTCTATTCAGGAGGAACTTTACCATGTCTGAGAAAGTGACTGCCATGATCGAAGAGATCAAGGGCCTTACCGTTCTGGAGCTCTCCGAGCTCGTCCACGCCCTCGAGGAGGAGTTCGGCGTTTCCGCCGCCGCGATGGCCGCTCCCGCCGCCGGTGGCGCTGCTGCCGCTGCCGCTGAGGAGAAGACCGACTTTGACGTCGTTCTCGCCAGCTTCGACGCTGCCGCGAAGATCAAGGTCATCAAGGTCGTCCGCGAAATCACCGGCCTGGGCCTCGCCGAGGCGAAGGCTTTTGTCGAGGGCGCTCCCAAGACCCTCAAGGAAGGCGTCAGCAAGGACGACGCCGAGGCCATGAAGAAGCAGGTCGAAGAGGCCGGCGGCAAGGTCGAGCTCAAGTAAGAAACGGCTTTACACAGTCAGAAAAAGAGAGAACGCAGCGTTGCGTTCTCTCTTTTTTCGCTATCTGTTGATGATCGCCTCCGCCCCGTGAACCAAAGGGGCACTGCTCTCCGGCTGTGCCGGCGCGGCGGCAGGCTGGAAAGCCTGCGCCGCCTCCTGTGGCCGCCAGTAGCAGACGATGGCGTAGCTGCCGTCGATGGTGTTGAAGATCGTTTCGGCGACGTCGCGCGGCAGATTGACGCAGCCGTGCGAGCCGTTCGTGCGATAGATCGTGCCGCCGAAGCGGCTGCGCCAGCTCGCGTCGTGCAGGCCGATCTGCCGGTTGAACGGCATCCAGTATTTTACAAAGCTCGCGTAGCCCGGGCCGCGCAGCGTGACGTTGCGGTGCTTGCCGAGCAGCGTGAACGCGCCGCCGGGGGTCGTGTGGTGCTGGGCGACGCAGCCGGAGACGACGGGCGTTTCCAGCACGAGCGCGCCGTCGGTGTAGAGGTAGAGCGTCTGGTTGGTGAGGTCGACCTCGACGTAGTTCGTCAGCTTGTCGAGCGCTTCGCGCTCCCAACAGAGCCTTCCCTCGGGGACCGTTTCGGCGCAGAGTTCGTCGAAGGTCATCGCGGCGAGCGCCTGCGCGGTCGCCGCGACGTCAAGCTTTGCGTGCCAGGTCCGCTCGGTAACGGTGACGACCGAACCGTCGTGCGTGACGAAATCGCGCTGGGCGTTGGGGGTATCGAAGGCGTCCGCCAGCTCGGCGGCGAAGACGTCGAACATGCCGCTTGCCTGCGCTGCGCGCGCGTCGTAGGTGATCGTGGACGAGTCGCGCGAGACCGTCAGATAGGGCAGGAGCTGCCGCGCGGAGAAGGCTTTTTCCGTGCCGTTTTCGCGGTAGACGATCTCGGCGTCCAGAAAGCGGTTGAGCTTGTCGCGCGCTTCAATCAGCGCCGGCGACGAGGATTGCACTTCGGCGGTGCGATAGACGCCGGCGTCTTCGAGATCGAGGTCGCCGCGTCCGCGCAGGACGTGCTGCGTGAGCGCCGTCTCAAATTTTTCGCGGTCGATCGCCGTGCCGCCGGTCTCGGGGATGATGCGGTAGTATCCGCTCGCCTTGTCGTATTCGAGATAGGCGTCCTGCGGTTCCTGCCACAGATCGGCGCGGAACGCCGTGCTGTCGGCTTCAATGTACTGCGCCAGCTTGTCGAGTGCGCCGCCGTCCCGCGTCGTGTAGGATGTGGGCTCAAAGAGCGATTCCGCCCAGAGCAGCGTATGCTCGGGCAGGAACGACACGGCGCGGTCCGCGCCGGAGAAGTCGAACGTCTGCGGTGTGACCTTGTAGCTCAGTCCGCCGCGCCCCTGCACGGAAAAGCGCATATTCGGATAGAAACCGTCCATACAGGA
The DNA here is from genome assembly GCA_015068465.1 of Oscillospiraceae bacterium. Classification (GTDB taxonomy): domain Bacteria; phylum Bacillota; class Clostridia; order Oscillospirales; family Oscillospiraceae; genus Hominicoprocola. Next base: position 2,943 of record SVKM01000078.1, read on the forward strand.
GCTTTGCACGTCCAGCGCGCGCCGGAGCGATACGTCGTGTCCGTTGAGCTCGGTGTGGAACGGAAAACGCCCGTCGATGCGCAGCCACGCGGCGAAGCCGCTGTAGAGCGCTGCCGCGGCGAATACGACGCTGAGCAGGGCGGCAAGGGCTTTTTTCATGGGGTCCTCTCCATCTCTCTTTCTGAGCTGTATTCTACACCATATTATGCACAATGCAAGTATGATTTATGGCGCTCAGGAGATTTCCCACGGGTCGCGCGTTTCGGCGCGGCTTTGTTTCTTGCTCTTGCCGAGCTTCACGGCGAGGATGATCACGGTGATGAGCAATATGACGCTCAAAACGGCAAGAGCGGCGATGACGCCATAGAGAATATCGTCGGCGACGCCGCTGTCGGGCAGATGGAGAGTGGGCGTGTGGTTGATGTCGTCGAAAACGCCGTCGGCGGGTGTCTGCCCGATCAGCGCGTCGATCTGCTTTTCCAGCGCGTCCGCGAGGCGCGCGACGTCGCGGCGGTCCGTTACGTCGCAAAGCCCGTTGTCGTTCAGCACGTCGAGAAACCAGTCGTCCCCGTTCGCGGCGGAGATGTTCAGGTACGCTTCGACCGCCGCGCCGTAGTCCTCCTGCGATTGGAGATAGAGGTCGAGCGCGGGCAGCGCGGACGCGGCATAGGAGATGTAATAGAGCGGCTGCTCAAAGAGATGCGAGATGTACGTCCAGAAAATGCCGGGCTCGTAGAGTTCGTCTAGACCGTACTCCGCGTTGAGCTTTTCCTCCAGCGCGTGCAGGTCCTCCACGGTCAGCGTCGGGTCGGCGTAGACCGCCTGCTCGAACTCGTCGTACAGGCAGCCGTCGACAATGGCGGCAAGAAGAGAGCGCAGCGCCTGCAGCGAAACGACGGCGCGGTCGGACCGGCTGCCGCCGGGGGCGAGGATCTCCTGCAAACAGGGGACAAAGAGCATTTCCAGCCCCTGCGACTGGACCTCGGAAACGTCAATGTCGGAATAGGCGTAGAGCGCGGGCGAGGGGTCGTGATAGGCGGCGTTGAAGTGCCCGAACTCATGCACCGTGCTCTGGTATGCCTCAAAGCGGGAATTGACCTTGTTGAACAAAAACGCGGAGCGGTACGCGGGGAGCGAGACCGTGTAGCCCATCTCCTGCATGTTGTCGTCGTCGCCGATGCGGTAGAGACCGTTGCGCAGGAGAAAATCCATCGCCTCGCAAAGCTCCGGCGAAACGTCGGGAAGATACGAGGCAATGTCGGTCAGGACCTCCGCGCCGTCGGGAATGTCCGCATCGTCCCAGGGCAGGTCGCAGCAGGCGAGCGCCCACTCGCACTTGACATAGAGCGGCGCGATGTAGGACTTGACGATGCTGTGCAGATGCGCGGCGTCCTCGGGCACATACTCGCGCGCGAACGAGGAGGCGTAGGCGTAGTCCGCGTAGCTGTCAAAGCCCTCGGCCTCTGCCTGCTCGCGGCGCAGCGCGGCGAGCTTGAGGTAGAGCTCCGCCGCGGCGTTCGGGAAGTCGTCGTCGTAGGGGAGCAGATAATACTCCTGGACCAGCGCCGCTTCCTGCTCGGAACGCTCGAGCTCCTCCTCGCTTGCCGCCTCGTAGTCGACAAAGCTGTCCGCCTCGCCCTCGGGCATCAGCGCGCGCAGCGCGTCGCCCTCCGGGCCCGCGAGCGCCTCGCCGATCGCGGCATACAGCCGGTCGGCGGCGTAGGTATAGTCGTTCTGCGCCTGCTCGTAGCGGTAGCTGGCGGCTTCGTCGCCCGCGTTGCAGTCGCTGAGGATGCCGAGCAGCGACACCTGCGTGTCCAGCCCGTCGAATAGAGCAAGCAGAGCGTCATACTCTCCGACCGGGTCGGCGGTGAAGCGATTGCAGAACTCGTCCACGCCGTCCCGGCTGATGCCGGTGACGAGCATATCCTCGAACGCGGTGTCCTCGCGCTCGATATCCTCATAATGCGCAGCCTGCGCGCCGGGCGATAAAAACGTGAAGAAAAGCGCGGCGGCGAGCAGCGATGCGAAGAAACGTTTTTTCATGGGAAACCTCCGATGGGAAAAGGAGCCTTGCCTTTCGGGCAAGGCTCCTTTTACAATGTGAAGACTCAGACCTTTGCGGCGATGTGCCAAGCGGCGCGGTTGCCGGTGAGCAGGTTGCCCGCCTGCAGCGAGTCGCCGATGTTGTAGATCTCGGGCGCGACGTGCTGCTCGACCGCCTCGTAGTACGGCGCGTCGTTCGCGGCGCGGCCCATGCACAGAACGATCAGGTCGCTCGGGATCGTTTCGATCAGGCTCTCGGGGCCCATCTTGGGCGCGAGCGGGTTCTCGACGTTCTTCGGAATGATCGGCGTCCAGGTGCAGTACGGATCGGGCACGCCCTTGGAGATGTTGCGTTCGATCTTGACCGAGTTGTTGTTGCCGAAGCCGACGACCTTTGCGCAGTTGATGAGCTTGCCGCCCGCCTCCTCGAAGTAGTGGATGAGGTGGCCGCGGTTCGCGGTGCACGCGCCGTCGATCATGTACTGGAGCATTTCCACGACCGTGACGTCGCACTTCTGCTCATACTGCAGCCAGTAGGCGGTTTCGAGGCCCACCGCGCCGCCGCCGATGACGACGATCTTCTTCGCGCCGTTCAAAAGCTCGGGCTTGACCAGAAGGTCCGTGCCCTCGACGGTCTTGACGTCCTTGATGCCGGGGATCGGCGGGAGCTTGTCGCCGCCCTGCGCGCCGCCGGCATAGACGACCACGTCGAACTTTTCTTTCTTGAGGAACTTGTTGTCGACCGCCTTCTTGAGGTGGACGGTCACGCCCTCCGCCTTCTCGACCTGCGCGATGAGCCACTTGGTGTAGTTCATCATGTCGTACTTGACCATCGGCGCGGAAGCCGCCCAGAGCTTGCCGCCGAGCTTGTCCGCCTGCTCATAGATGTCGACCTTGTGCCCGCGCGACGCCGCGACGAGCGCGAAGTTCATGCCGGAGCAGCCGCCGCCGACGACGGCGATGCGCTTCGACACTTCCGCCTTCGGGAAGGAGCGCGGCACGATCTCCTCAAAGCCGGTGCGCGGGTTGACGGCGCACTGGGGATGGCCGCCCTCGACGAACTCGTTGACGCAGCCCTCCTGGCAGCCGATGCACGGACGGATCTCGCTGACCTTGCCGGCGTACGCCTTGTTCGCCCACTCGGGGTCGGCGAGGATCGGGCGGCCGAGCATGACCATGTCGCACTTGCCGTCGCGCAGCGCCTGCTCCGCGAGGTCGGGATAGCCGAGCTTGCCGACCGCGACGATGGGGACGTCCACGCCGACATTGGACTTGACGCCGCGCGCCGCGAAGTATTCCTTGGCGACCTTGGAGATATCGAGGAAGCAGCCGGCGGGCATGCCCGCGGGCGGATGCGGCAGCCACCAGTTGTCATAGCAGCCGAGGTCGACGTCGAACATATCGACGCCCGCCTTGACGAGGTTTTCCATGTAGTTGAGCGTATCGGCGACGCTGCGGCCGTTCTGGAAGTTCTTGAGGCTCTTGACGCTCTCCATGCGCTTGCCGTAGGTCTCGTTGAGCGCGAGCGAGAGGTCGATGCGGTACATGATGGGATAGTAGGGGCCGACCTTCTTGCGGATCTGCTTGATCAGCTCGATGCCGAAGCGCTGCCAGTCGGCGTACTTGCCTGCCTTGCGGCGGTTGAACGCGGGAGAGGTCAGCTGGTCGAGCAGGTAGCCCTCGTGGCCGTGCAGATACACGCCGTCCATGCCCATGACCTTGGCGTCCATCGCCGCCTGGCCGGCGTTTCTGATGATCATGTCGCACTCAAAGTCGAGCAGCGGGCGGCAGGGCACGTCGGGCAGATAAAAGTTGGGGTTCCACGACGCGCTGACCGGCAGCTGATATTTCGTCAGCAGGCACTGGGGGTTGCCCACGCGGCCGAGACCCGGCGTGAGCTGGATGAAGATGCGGCTGCCGCGGGCGTGCACGCCCTGGGCGAGATCGCGCCAGCCCATGAAGTTGGTGCGCGTGCCGTCGATGCGCGGGAAGTAGGAGAAGTTGCCCTTCTCGGTCACGGACGAGTCGATGTGGTGGCTGACCGGGATCAGACCCGTGGTCAGAAGCCCGATGCCGCCCTCCGCGCGCGCGAAGAAGTACGAGAGCATCTTCTGGTTGGGACGGCCGGTCTCCTCCGCCATCTGGCAGTTGCCCATCGGCGCCATCACCAGGCGGTTTTTCACCTTGAGCTTGTTGATCTGGATGGGGGAGAAGATGTGGTCGTAGGGGTAGAGCTCCTGCGTCATGCGGGCGGCGCCGCCGGCACGGTTCTCGGAGTTGGTCTCGAACCAGTTGCCGTAGCTGTCGATCAGCTGCTGCACCAATGCGTCTGTTTTCATGGTCTGTCCTCGCTTCCTTATTTTATACAGGTTATACGCACATGAGTGCCCATATTGTGGTTATTGTACCATAATCGTCGACCGGAAGCAACAAAAAATTGTTGGAAGTCCCCAAAAACTTGTTGTCAAAGCTCTGACGATATGTTACAATGCTTCTGTCATATTGGCATATTGCGAGCATTGGGGGGGATGCGCTTGGGCGCGAAAATCATCGCGGTCGCCGGAAAGGGCGGCGTCGGCAAGACGTCGATCTCGGCGGCGGCGCTGCGGCTGCTCGTGGAAAGCCGCCCCGAATCGAAGATCCTCGCCATCGACGCCGACCCCGCCGTCGGGCTTTCCACGGCGCTGGGCGTCGAGGTGGCGGAAACGCTCGACGACATCCGCAAGAGCCTTTCCTCCGACGCGAAGAAGACCAACCCGGACGAGCTGATCGCCGAGGCGCGCTTCCGGCTCTTCGATTCGATGGTCGAAACGCGCGGGTTTGCGTTTCTCGCCATCGGAAGACCCGAGACCGCGGGGTGTTACTGCACGGCCAACGGGTATTTGAAGGAGGTCATCAGCCTGCTCGCGGGCGATTTCGACTACGTCGTCATCGACGGCGAGGCGGGTATCGAGCAGATCAACCGCCGCGTGATGGAGAAGGTCACGCACCTGCTGCTCATCACCGACCAGAGCCGCAAGGGCATGGCGGTCGTCGGCACGATCAAGTCGGTCGCCGACGAGCTGGTGATGTATGAAAAGTGCGGCGTCGTCATCAACCGCGCGACGCGCCCGGAGCTGATCACAGACCCCGATATCGCGGGCGCGCCGGTGCTCGCCGTGATCGGCGCGGACGAAAAGCAGACGCGCAACGACGTGCAGGGCAGGAGCGTATTCGACCTGCCGGAGGATTCCAATGTAATGAATGGGGCGCGCGAGGCGCTCCTGAAGTTAGAAGTTCTTTAGGAAAGAGGTGTACCATTTGAAGGATCTCAAGCATCTGATCTACTTTGAGAACCTGCTCGAGGAAGCGAACAACGAGCTGGTACAGCAGGCGCAGGCGGAGGGCAAGCTCGCCATCGGCTATACCTGCTACCACATCCCCGAGGTGCTGCTCAATCTGGGCGACTGCTTCTCCGTGCGCCTGCGCGCGCCGAGGACCGGGTCGATCGACATTGCGACGTACTACATGTCGAACTACACCTGCGAGTTTGCCCGCGCGCTCCTTGAGCGCGGCATCGAGGGCGGCTACAACTTCCTCGACGGCCTCGCGGGCGTCGATGCGTGCTCGATGATGAACCGCTTTTATGAGCATTTCGAGCTTTTAAAGCTCAACGAAAAGCCCAAGATGTTCGTCACGCACGTGGACGTGCCGTTCAAGGTCGAGGACTACACGGTCCGCCAGTACGTCAAGCAGATGAAGCACCGCCTGCTCAACTACATGGAGGACAGCTACGGCGTGGACACCTCGGACGCTTCGCTGCGCAAAGCGGTGGAGGAGCACAACGAGGTCTGCCGCATCATCAGCGAGATCGGCGAGATGCGCGCGCAGGAGAACCCGCCCGTCACGGGCTATGAGTTCCACATTTTGAACCTCGTGACCTACTGCTGCCCGAAGTATCTGATCCTCCCGAAGCTGCGCGAAACGCTCGAGGAGATCAAAAAGCGCAAGGTCGACGACAAGCCGTGGTATCGTGCGCGCGTCGCGATCGTCGGCAGCGAGATCGACGACCCCTCGCTCACGAAGATGATCGAGGAGGCGGGCGCCTTCGTCGTGTCCGACCGCTACTGCTTCGGCTCGACGCCGGGCCGCGAGCCGATCGAGCTCAATGACAGCGAGGACGTGCTCACGCAGATCTGCCGCCACTACATGAAAACGAGCGAGTGCGCGCGCTACATCGCCGACGACAAGGTGCTCCAGCGCCGCGAAACGTCGGACAGGCTCGCCAGAAAGTTCCATGCCGACGGCATCATCTACGAGCAGATGAAGTTCTGCGACTACTGGGGCTTCGAGCGCGCGCTCGTCAGCCACATCATGAACGAGGAATACGGCTGGCCGGTGCTTTCGATCGACCGCCCGTACAACGCCCGTACCTCCGGACAGCTCCGCACGCGCTTCCAGGCGTTCGTGGAGTCGCTGGAGATCAAGCGCATCCATCAGGAAAAGGAGGCGGCAGGCAATGGCTAAATTCCCCAACCCCGCGTTTTGGCGCTACAAGGACCACATGGACTGGAAGGCGCAGGGCGAGAATCTCAAGGAGGTCGCCGGCATCGTCAAGGACATGGTCAAGGAAACCGACTGGTCCGCCGTCGCCGCGCGCTATAAAAAGAACCTGTCGCTCACCGGCAAGCGCATCGCCGAGGAGGCGAAGGAGTTTGCCGAAATGTCGAACGCCGAGCGCATCGACGTCATCATGAACGGCGAGAAGAAGCTCGGCAGGCTCTACCGCTCCGGCTGCATGGCGACCGTCCGCCGCGAGTGGCGCGGCGTGGGCGACACGGCGTACGACTTCTACGAATGGGTGCGCATGTGGGGCATGTTCCTCGGAACGTTCAGCAAGGACCTCGTGCCGTCGCTCAACGCGACGCTCTATTACCGCTGGATGATCTCGTACTTCTGCGCGCACTCGTTCATGGACAAGAACACGCTCGGCCAGCGCGGCAGCGCGCTGCGCATGAGCCACCTGATGATCTACGACATTTTCCGCTACGTTGCGGAAAACCTCGTCTTCCTTGCCAAGTGCGACCGCAAGAACGGCAACGCCGAGGAACTGAACAAGAAGGTCGTGCTCTTCGACGAGATGACGATGGGCCAGATCATGGCGGGCTTCCCGGACCTGCTCGGCATCCCGTATCAGCTTCTGCCGGTGTTCCTCGTCTCCGAGGTCGACCAGCTCACCTGCGTTCCGTACATCGACGCGATCGAGAGCTTCGGCCTTCCGTCCGACACCTGCCCCGTCCCGTCGAGCGAGTGCGGCGCGATCGTTACCGACGCGCTGCCGCACATGGGCTCGTGCTTCATCTCGAGCTCGATGCCCTGCGACGGCTCGACGATGGCGTCGGAGTACATGGCGCGGCGCTTCCCGAACCTTCCCGTGTTCCACCTCACGTTCCCCGTGCGCTACGAGTACGAGGAAACCGTTGAGGACGCGGCGGAGGACATCAAGCACTGCATCAAATTCATCGAGGAGACCACGGGCGCGAAGTGGAACTGGGACGCCTACTTCACGCAGATGAAGCGCTTTAACCGCGAAACGAGCTTCGAGCTTCAGAAGTGGGAGGTCAACCAGACCCCGTACCCGCAGATCATCGGCCCGTGCTACGAGTTGTTCCGCAAGTGGAACTACGAGATGGACGGCGGCGCCGACCCGCGCGTGATGAAGACCTTTGAGAAGGTCAACAAGATCATGCTGCGCGCGTATGAAAAGCGCGAG
>SVKM01000079.1 GCA_015068465.1 Oscillospiraceae bacterium
ATGTCCACGCCGCAAGGCTCTCCGGCTGCGGCACGCTCAGCATTCTTCTGAAAACGCTGCTTCCCAACATGCTCGGGCCGCTCGTCGTCAACGCCGCCACGCAGATCGGCGTGATGATGATCGGCATCGCGGGGCTGTCGTTCCTCGGCATCGGTGTCACCGAGCCGCAGGCCGAATGGGGCAGCATGATCAACCTCTCGCGCGCCTACATCCAGCTCGCGCCGTGGGCGGTGCTCGCTCCCGCGGGCGCGACCGTTCTGACGGTCATGGTCTTCAACTATCTCGGCGACTGCGTGCGCGACTGTCTCGACGTGGGGGTGGAGCCATGAGCGAGCCGATCCTTTCCCTCTCCCGCCTCACCGTCGGTTACAGGGGGCGCGCCGCCGTCGCGGACGTGTCGTTTACGCTCCGGCGCGGCGAGATCCTCTGCCTCGTCGGCGAGAGCGGCTGCGGCAAATCGACGCTTCTAAAGGCGCTCATTTCCTCGCCGGAGGTCACGCTTCTGTCCGGTGAAATAACGCTGCGCGGCGAATCGCTCTGCGCCCTTTCCGCAAAGGCGCGCGCGAAAAAATGCCGTGAAACGATGGGCATGGTCTTCCAGAGCCCCGGCGCGGCGTTCAACCCCATCCGCACGTATCGCGCGCAGTTCACAGAAACGCTCAAAAGCCACGGAAAATACGATGCCGCCGCGTTTGAGCGGCAGGCGGCGGAGGCACTGGGAAAGCTTGAGCTGCAGGACGGCGAAAAGCTCCTGCGCGAGTGCCCCTACGCGCTCAGCGGCGGCATGAACCAACGCATGGCGCTCTCGCTCGCGATGCTGCTCGGGCAGGACATCCTGCTCGGCGACGAGCCGACGAGCGCGCTCGACGCCACGATCCAATTGCAGGTGGCGAAGGAGCTGAAAGCGCTGCGCGACGACAGCGGCGTCACGCAGATCGTCGTCACGCACAACGTGGCGCTCGCGCGCTTTCTCGCGGACCGCATCGGCGTGATGTACGCGGGGCGCCTCGTGGAGCTCGGCGGCGCTTCGGAGGTCCTGAACCGCCCGCAGCATCCCTATACGCGCAGTCTGATGGCGGCGGTCCCGACGCTGGGCGGAAACATGCCGGCAGGGCTCGCGGGACAGCCGCCGCTCACCGGTCCGGCGGGGGCGGGCTGTGCGTTCCGCGACCGCTGCCCGCACGCCGCGGATGGCTGCGGCGCAAGAATCTACGAGCTGCGGCAGGTCGGTGAGGACCACCTTGCCGCCTGCTGCGAGGGGGTGCGCGCGCCATGACCGTTCTGGAAGGCAAACGCCTCACCAAGCGCTACATCGGCGCCCGCGACAGCGTCGACGCGCTCCGGGGCGTGGATATTCAGCTGAACAAGGGCGAGATCCTGGGCGTGGTCGGCGAAAGCGGCAGCGGCAAGTCGACGCTGCTGCGGCTGCTCTCCGGTCTGGAAGCGCCGTCCTCGGGCGAAATACTGCTCCGCGGCAGGGCGCTCTCCCCGCGCCGCACGAAGGACGATTACCGCGCCATGCAGATGATCTTTCAGGACGCGCCCGCGTCCTTCCATCCGCGCCGCACGATCGCCGACTCCATCGGCGAGACCGTCCGCAGCCTCTGCGGGCGCGCGGACTATGACCGCGCGGCGCTGTGCGCGTCGGTGGGGCTTCCCCCCGAGCTGATGGACCGGCTTCCCCGCCAGCTCAGCGGCGGGCAGTGCCAGCGCTTCGCCATCGCCCGCGCGATCTCGGTACAGCCGGAAATATTGCTCTGCGACGAGGTCACAAGCGCGCTGGACGTGAACTCGCAGGCGCAGATCCTGCGCCTGCTCGCGGATATCTGCCGCGAATGCGAGATGTCCGCCGTCTTCGTTTCGCACGACCTCGCGGTCGTGAGCTGCCTGTGCGACCGGATCCTGGTGCTGCGCGGCGGCGCGGTCGCGGAGGAGGGCGAAACGCGGCGGATCATCGCCTCCCCGCGCGAGGATTATACGCGCAGGCTGATCGATTCCGTCATGGAGATTTGAGGGAGATTTATGACAGCAGGCATCACCCAACGGATCAAGGATTACTGGACGGTGCGCACCCGCGATTTCAGCGCCGTCCGTCAAAACGAGCTGCGGGACGCCATCAGCGAGCGCTGGCTCGCGGAGATGAACGCGTATCTCCCGCAGGGAAGGCCGCTCGACATTCTGGACGCGGGCACGGGCACCGGCTACTTCGCTATTCTGCTCGCCGGAGCGGGACACCGCGTGACCGGCGTCGACATGACGAGCGCCATGCTCGCCGAGGCGGAGGCGACCGCGAGGCAGTTCGGCGCGAGCGTGCGCTTTCTTCAGGCGGACGTGCAGGCAACGGGGCTGGAAGCGGAGAGCTTCGACGCGGTCGTGACCCGCAACGTCACCTGGACGCTGCCCGATCCCGGGCAGGCGTACCGCGAGTGGCACCGGCTGCTGCGCCCCGGCGGCGTCGTTTTGAACTTTGACGCGAACTACGCCGACAACGTCCGCCGCCACAACCAGAGCGCCTCGCGCATCAAGCCCGGGGACGTCTACGGGCACATCGGCGTCACGCCGGAGCTGCAGCGCGAGAGCGACGAGATCACGCTTGCCATGCCCGCGAGCGCGCACCGCCGCCCCGCGTGGGACTTCGAGCTTGCCGAAGCCGCGGGCTTCTCCGAATGCGGCGCGGACGAGGGCGCGGGAGCGCGCATCCTGCGGCAAAACGACTTGAGCGACGCCCCGCTCTTTCTGTTCCGGGCGAAGAAATGAGGTGCTTCCATGCCGAAAACGATCGCGGGACACGAGCTCGTCCCCGGAAAGACGATCAAGGACCACATCCATGTTGAGGGAACGGAGCTGCACATCCCCCACGTTCTTCTCTGCGGGAAAGCGGACGGTCCGACCGTCCTCGTCACGGCGGGCGTCCACAGCGCGGAATACGTCGGCATTCAGGCGGCGATCGAGCTGTCCAGTGAATTAAACCCCGACGAGCTGCGCGGCAGCGTCGTGATCGTTCCGCTGGCAAACCGTTCCGGCTTCGAACACCGCACGATGAGCATGGTCCACGAGGACGGCAAGAACCTCAACCGCGTCTTCCCCGGCGACGCAGCGGGCTCCGCCGCCGAGCGGCTTGCCCATGTGCTCTTCGAGAGCTTCATTACGCGCGCCGACGCCTACGTCGACCTGCACAGCGGCGACGGCTACGAAACGCTGCACCCGTTCGCCTACTACGTCGGCGACACGAGCGCCGAGGAAACCGCGAAGCGCATGGTCGCCTGCGTCAGCACGGATTACTGCGTCCGCTCCCGCTGCCGCACGGGCGGGGCGTACAACCTCGCGTCCGTTCACGGCATCCCGAGCGTCCTCATCGAGCGCGGGCAGCTCTCGCTCTTCTCCCGCGAGGAGATTGAGGCGGACAAGGCGGACGTGCGGAACATCCTGCGTATGCTCGGCGTGCTGCCGGGGGAATATCAAACGTATCCCAAGACCGAGCTTCTGGAATATGACGACGTTGCGCCCTGCACGGGCTGCTGGTACCCCGAAAAGCGCGTCGGCGAGCGGTTCAAAAAGGGCGAGCGCTTCGGCGTCATCCGCGACTACTTTGGGGAAACGCTCCACACCGCAGTCGCGAATACGGACGGCGTGCTGCTGTATCAGTGCTCGTCGCTGAACATCATCGAGAAAGGGCCTATGGTTGCTTATGGCGTCGAAACAGGACATACTGTCTGAAAACAGAGCCTACTGGACGCAGCGCGCGCCCACGTATTCCGAGATCAACCGGGCGGAGCTGTTCTCGCGCAGCCGCGAGGTCTGGCGCAAGGCGATCTGTGAGCAGATTGCCGCGCGCTTTCCCGGCAGGGAGCCGCGGGAGCTGCGCGTGCTGGAGGTCGGCACCGGGCCGGGCTTTTTTGCCATCATCCTGACCGAGGCGGGCTATCGCGTGACCGCCGTCGACCTCACGCCCAATATGCTGATCCAGGCAAAGAAAAACGCCGGCGAAAGAGCCGGCGAGATCGAATTTCTGGAGATGAACGCCGAGGCGCTTGCCTTCGCGGACAACTCCTTCGACGTGATCGTGACGCGCAATCTGACGTGGGACCTGCCTCATCCCGAGGACGCTTACCGCGAATGGCACCGCGTTTTGAAGCCGGGCGGGCTGCTGCTGAACTTCGACGCGAACTGGTACCGCTATCTCTTCGACGAGAGCGCACTCGCAGGGTATGAGGAGGACCGGCAGAACGTCGCCGCACGCGGCATCCGGGACGAGGACATCGGCGAGAATTTCGACGTCATGGAGAACATCGCCCGCCGCGTCCCGCTCTCGCGCCTCGCGCGCCCCGCGTGGGACAAGCGCGTGCTCTCGGACATCGGATTCGACGTGGAAACGGATGAAAACATCTGGGAGCGCGTCTGGACGGAGGAGGAGAAGGTCAACTTCGGCTCCACGCCGATGTTCCTGATCCGTGCGGTGAAGCCGGCATGACCGGCTCTGGCGGCGCGATCCCGCCGCGCTCGCAGTCAAGGGGAATCGTCACGCCGGCTGCTCCATGCACGCGAAGATCGCGTCCAGCACCGGACGCTTCCAGGTCTCGTCGTACAGCCATGCCTCGTGCTTCATGTCAGACGTTCTTGAAATTGAGCTGCCAGGTACACGCCGTCCCCGGCAGAAGCAGCATCGTTTTTCCGTTTGGATCGCCGAATTCCCGAAAGTCCATCGCGCTCTCTCCCCCCCGTCTATTTCCCGCAAAGCGAAAAACCGCTTTCTCCCCTGCGGTCAAATGTGATTTTGACGATCCGCATATTGACCGAATCGTCGCAGAATTTGAGCATCAGGCGGTGGACAAGCCCCAGCTCGCCCGAGATGTCGCGATAGCCGCGCATATAGCTTTTCGCCGTCACGGCGGCGAAGTCCGCGCTCCACGCGCTCAGGCGCGCCGGATCCTCCAGCGAGAACAGCGCGTCCACGTCGCGGATGCCCGCCTCGCGGAGCCACGTTTTCGTCATCAGCCTCGCCCCGCGCCGGTTGCAGGAGTCGAACGCCAGCATGCCGCCCGGAAAGCGCCGCGCCAGCTCCGCGGCAAGCCGCCGCACGTCCTCCGTTTTGAAGTAGTAGAACACGCCCGCGGCGAAAAACACCGCGCCCTTCGCACCGTCCACACGCTCCATCCACGAAAAGTCGTTCAGATCGCAGCCGACGTTCTCCTCGCGCTCTCCGGCGCGCAGCAGTTCATTCCGAACCGCGATCACGTCCGGCAGATCGACGTTATACCCCCGGCACGTTCCGTTGTCCGCCTTGCGAAAGGTGTCGTCAAGCCCGCAGCCGAGGTTCACCACGGCGGCGGCGGGATGCGCGCTGAGGTAATTTCCGACCTCCCACGCGAGATCGTACTGCCGCTGGGCGACCTCCAGCGCGCCGAACAGCCCCATGGCAGAATGCATCTTCTTCTCGCGGCTTGCGAAGTCGTAGTCGAGCAGCGAGCAGACGCGCTCCGCCTCGGGGTCGGAAAAGAGCGACGGATAGCGCTCCGAGCAGACCTTGCGCGCAAAGAGCGGGATGACGAGCGTCTCCTGCACGGTGTTTTTTTCGATGTGGTATTTCATCTGCCGAACACCCCGACAAGCGGCTCCGGGATCGCGCCCGCGCCATAAACCAGACCCTTCATCCGATCCGCCTCCTACTTTCTGCACTGGAACACCGCGATGCTCTGCACGTTGCATACCTTCGCCTCGCGGTACATATCCGTCAGGCGCTTGCGCAGGCTGTCCAGCGTTTCAAACGGCTCCGTGAAAAAGCCGCGCTTGATGTAAAACTGCCGGATGCGCTTGTCCGTGTGCGCGTTGCAGCCCTTGACATAGAAGCACCCGCAGAAGATCCCGCCCGGCTTCAGCACGCGGTACGTCTCCCGATATGCCGCCTCCTTGTCTGGGAAGGCGTGGAAGCCGTTGAGCGAAACGACCGCGTCGAAGCTCTCGTCCGCGAACGGCAGCGCGCCGACGTCGCCCTGGCGGAACGTGACGTTGGCTATGCCCATCTCGTCCGCTCTCGCCCTTGCGGACGCCATCATCTTCTCGGAGTAGTCGAGGCAGGTGATCTCCGCCTCCGGCAGCGTTTTCCACACCGGCATGGACAGCACGCCCGTCCCCACCGGCACCTCCAGCAGCTTTCCCTTGAAGTCCGCCGGGATCGCCTCGAACGCTCCCGCCTGATACTCCAGCGCGTCCTTGCGCGTCATGCGCCACACGCCCTTGAGGATGATCTTTCCCGGCAGCGTCATGCCGGTCATCATGCCGTCGTAGAAGCCGTGCGCGTTCCCGAGGCTCTTATACGCCGATTTGATCTCGTCCTTGCGTGACATACCAACCGCCCCCTGTTCTTTTTTACTTCTTTTCGACCGGCAGCGCCGGCGCGCCCGCGGCAAAGCCCGTCAGCATCCCCTTCGCCGCCCGCTTTTTGCCCGCTTGTTAGATGTTGCTAACAGTCAGGCAGGCAAAACCGCCCGCATCCGCGCCATACCCTGCTTTGCGTTCCGTCAAGTGCATATTAGCACATTTCTTTGCTGTAAGCAAGACCTAACTTGCGGCGGTACGGTCACTGGATGTAGACGATCGCGCTTTTGCGCAGCGCGGAGACGATGCGGGCGATTGCCGAGTAGACCAGGCCCGCGCTGTAGAGATAGACGAGGATATCGGTGGACTTGAGGAAGACCACGCAGGCGAGCGCGACGAGGATGTTGACCGCGCCGTGCGCGATGTGGAGCTTCCACGCCGAGCCTCCGTAGCTCTTCGCCTCCCTGCCGCGCAGGATGTCGACCGCGCCGGAAAACGCGTGCGCGGCGAGCAGGTACAAAATGATGTAGACGCGCGGCGTGTTTGCCAGCGACGCGGTGAACGCGCCGAGGTCAAGCACGATGATGCCGACGTACAGCAGCAGCTTTCCGCCGACCATGTGCCGCGCCATGGCGAAGTAATAGATCAGATAGCGGACGCCGTAGACCGTCAGGGAAACGCTAAGGATGGCGGCGGCGACGCTGAAGCCGAGCTCGGTGTCCACCACCATCAAAACGCTCAGCGCGATCATCAAAACGCCGGTCAAAACGCCGACGATACGCTGTCCCGTACTCATTTCCGCGCCGCCTCCTTTGCCCGCTCCACCAGAAGCCGAAAGTCCTTCATCCCGCGAAAGCCCTTGTCCTCATAGTCCACGGAAAAGCCCGCGCACAGGTTCCCGGATTTGAAGATTTTGTTGGTGACGAGGCTCTTTTGCGCGAGCGCGGCGAGGATGAATTTCCCGAGGAAGGTCTCGTCCTTGCCCTCCTGCGGCGCGTTCGTATACTCCGCCTGATAGCGCTCCAGATCGAAGTCCGGTATCTCCTGCCCGGAGAGCTTTTCGCCGAACGCCTTCCAGTCCGCGCAGGCGTCGAGCCGCCGCTCCGCGAGGATCGCGCGGATCTCCGTTTCGTGCGGTGCGACCGATTCCGTGTCGTAGGTCTCCTTCTCGAACGTTTCCGACGCGCCGCGCAGGTATTTCATCGCGTAGACCATCTGGCGGAACGCGTGCTCGTAGTCCGAGGGGTTGTCCTTGACGATCTCCTCGTAATTGCCCCACGCGGGCAGATACTTGTAGCGGATGAAGCTGTAGTCCGGCAGGTGCCCCGCGCGCCCGTGCCCGAGGTTCATGATCGAGTGCTCGCTGAACTGGTAGATGCTGCTGGTGTAGACGCCGTTTTCGACGTCGTCCTCGGCGGAGGCGCTGTGGCGGAAGGTGACCGGGCGCTCGGCAAAGCCGTCGCCGTCCGGGATAAGCTCATAGAAATGGGAATTCGTGTTGTTGATGACGAGCGACGGCGTCCCCGCAAAATAGCGGTGCGCCCAGGTGTCGGCGAGAATGTGCATCGCGACGCCCGCCGCCTGCAGGCTCGCGCCTTTGGCAAGCTCGACGGTGTCGACGAGCAGGTCGCCGTTCGGCCCGCAGATCAGGCGGTATTTGTTCAGGTAGGGCTTGGCGCAGCCCTTGCGCTGCGCGTGGAGGTCGCGCGGCAGAAAGTGGAACGACGCCCAGATGCGCGTGATGTCCTGCAGGCCTATGAGATCGGTCCGCGCGTCCATCAGCTCCAATTGCAGCTGCGTCGTCGCGGCGGACGTGGGCGCCTTGAGCGTTTTGAGCAGCGTGCGCGAGCACAGGTCGACGAACTGCGCGCTATAGGCGATCGCGAGGCTCTCCTCGTGCGCGTACCCCGCGAGGTACGCGGCGCAGTAGGTCGCATAGTAGTGGAAATCCATCTGCATCGCGTTATCCCTCCCGCTCCTCAAGCTCGCGCGTCATGCGCTTGACGCGCACGGACGCGGCGATCATGTCCACGAGCGTGACAAGCGAGGTCAGCTCGACGATGAAGCTGGATACGCCGACCCCGTCCGACGTTTTCGCCGCTTCCACAACCGCCTCGTTTGTGCCGAGCGCCGCAAGCAGGATAAACCCGAGCGTGGCGGCGCTGACAAACGCCAGAACGCCCGCCGCGAAGAGATAGCCCGTTTTGCGCTCCCCCCGCAGCCCTTCGGCGCGCGCGGAACGCCAGATGTAGAACCGCAGCCGCAGATCGACCGCGAGCAAAAGCAATATCGCGACGCCGGAGAGAATGATCACGGCATTCGCGTTTCCGGTCTCCGCATACTGTTCGCGCAGTTCGGGAATTTGAAGGACAAACGTGACGACCGCCCGGATCACGCTCCACACGCCGAACGCCATCACGCCCAGCCCGACGATCGCCAGCGTGTCCCGGTCCCGCCGCAGTCTCCTTTTCAGCTCATGTGTTTCCATAGCGGATGAATCCCCCCATGCAATCGTTCCGTTTGGAAGGCGGCGTCCTTCCTCCGCTCTATTGTACACGGCTGCGGCGGTACCGTCAAGGCGGAAACAACCGCCGCGCCCGCGCGGACGATCCCCATAAATAAAGGCAGAACAAACGCTCTGCCTTTATTATTTTGCCCCGACGCAGCCGGTTCATCGGATCAAAATTCTGAGAGCCCCCCGAGCTCCTCATAGGCGCTTTCATAGATCAGCGCGAGTTCCAGCGGGGCGATGCCCGCCTGCTGCCGCGCGTTGTTTTCAAATTTGCCGAGGACGCCGTGCAGCACGGGCGCGAGAGCGTCCAGCCGCCGCGCCTTCTCCGCGGCGTCCGGCGCGTCCACATAGTTTTCGAGCCGCCCGCCGACATAACGCCCGCCGTCAATGCCGAGAAACAGCTCCACCAGCTCCGGCACGAGCCGCCCGAACGCCGCGTAAACGCCGACGCAGTCCGCCACCAGCTCGTCCCAGACCGCGTCCTTCCACTCCGGGAACTTCCTGCGGCAGACGAAGTGCGTGCACTCGTGGTATTTCCGTATCGTCAGCGAGCGGCGCAGCCACTCGTCTTCCCGCAGCCCGACGCGCGCCGCGCCGACGCCGCTGTACGGCCCCGCGGAGAGCACGATCAGCGCATCCGTATAGTTTGCCTTATCCGCCGTGAAGCGTTTGAATTCGGCTGCCCAGTCGGGATGCGTCTCGCCCTCCGCCGCGCGCTGCGCGAGAAAAGCGTCCTTGTGCGCCTCGATCCTCCGCCAGTTGATCACGCCGTCAAGAAGCATCGCGCCCTGCGTCGCGGGGATCGCCGTCTCCGCGCAGCGGTGCGCCATGATCTGCAAAAACACCTCGAAGTCCGCGCGCTCGTGCAGCGTGACGATCTGCGCCGCGCCCGCGGGCGTTTCCTCCCATGTAAGGCTGTCCTCCTCGCTCCCGCGAAAGTGCGCGAGGCTGCCGCCCTCCACCGCTTCGCCGCGGCGGACGACCGCCTTGTAACGCTCCGCGCCCTCCTCGCCCGGCGCCAGATAGAGCTGCCGATACCGCCGCGCGAGGGTTGGAAGCACGTCCTTTCCGTGTATTTCCGTCCTGTTTACCGTCATATCCGCCATATGCTCACCGCTTTCTCCTTCGTCAAGATACGCCATCAGGGAGGCGCCGCGCATAAAGCGCGGCGCCTCCCGTGCTATATGCTGTTTTTGTCGCGTTCCTCCGGGTTCCGTCTATCAAGGCTAACTCGCAAACCTCTCCAGCATCACCGCGAGCTGCGCGCGGGTAACGTTGCCCTGCGGGGCGAGGCTGCCATCGTCCATACCGCTGACGATTCCCGCGCCGACAGCCCACGCCATCGCGTCCGCCGCCCAGGGGGAAACGCTGCCCGCGTCGGCAAAGACGCTCAGATCGCCGTCCGCTTCAAGCTCCAGTCCCTCCTCGATTGCATAGCGGTAGAGCATGGTAACGAACTGCTCCCGCGTCAGCGTTGCGGTGCGGTCCTCCCCGTCGGAAACGCCGTTTGCCATCGCCCACGCGACGCCCTCGTCGAGCGTATAGGGCGCGGCGTCCTCGCGCTCGTCGTCCACACGGGCGAGGATGGTCATGCTCTGCTCGCGCGTCGCGGAGGCGTTGGGCGCGAACAGATCGTCGCCCACGCCGTTCATCAGCGCATAGGTGTTGACGAAGATCACGCCCTCGCCGAACCAGTCGTCGGCGTAGACGTCGGAGTAGGGCTTGACCGGTAGAAGATCGTCGTGGATGGTTCCCGCGAGACCGATTAAATAGTGTTTCCAGTCTCAAGCCTCTATCGCCAAGTATGCCGGTCTCGTGTGGACACAGCACCAATCCGGCAACTTCGAGGCG
>SVKM01000080.1 GCA_015068465.1 Oscillospiraceae bacterium
CTCGCGGCGCTGCTCGAAACGGCAACGGGCAGTTTTTCCGTCGCGCCGGACGCCGAGATCACCTTCGAGGCGAACCCCGAGAGCGCGCGCGACGCTTCCGCCCTGCGCGCGCTGCGCGGCGCGGGCTTCAACCGCATTTCGCTCGGCATGCAGTCGGCGGACGACGGCGAGCTGCGCGCGATCGGACGCATCCACACCGCGCGCGAAACAGAAGAGGCGGTCGAGGCGGCGCGCGGCGCGGGCTTCGACGATCTGAGCCTCGATCTCATCTACGGGCTTCCCGCGCAGACGCGCGAGCGCTGGCGGGAAAACCTCGCCGCGGCGATGGCGCTTTCGCCGGAGCATCTTTCGTGCTACGGGCTCAAGGTCGAGCCGGGCACGCCGCTCTACGCGCGCCGTGAAAACGTGGCGCTCCCGGACGACGACGCGCAGGCGGATATGTACCTCTGCGCCGTGGAAACGCTCGCCGCGCACGGCTGGGCGCAGTATGAGATCTCGAATTTCGCGCGCCCCGGACGCGAATCGCGCCACAACCTCAAATACTGGACGCTCGGGGAATACCTCGGCTTCGGCCCCGGCGCGCACTCGGACTTCATGGGGCGGCGCTTCGCCATCGCGCGTGATCTGGACGCGTTTCTCGCGGGCAAAACTATCTTGAGCGAGGACGCCGCGATCTCGCCGCGCGAGCGCGCCTCGGAGCGGATCATGCTGGGGCTGCGCCTTGCACGCGGGCTTGGCGCGGACGAGCTCGCCGGAGCGGAGGACGTCCTGCGCGAATGCGCGTCCCACGGCCTCGCGGAACAAATCGGCGGGCGCTGGCGTCTTACCCCGCGTGGCTTTCTGGTTTCCAATGCGGTGATCCTGCGCGTGCAGGAGGCGCTGGGGCTGTAGCGGGGCCGCGCTTTACTTTTTCCGTGAGATATCGTATACTGACACATTGGTTGTTTGATCCCAAGGAGGAATACATCGTGAACTCTGCATTTCGCAAAATCGTTTCCGCGGCGCTTGCCGCCGTGCTGCTCGTCGGGAGCCTGCCCGCCCGCGCTTCGGAGGCGCTCGGCCACGACCTCGCCGCGTCCGACACGCTCATCGGCGCCGGAACGCAGCTCGGCGCGGGCACGTTCTGGAGCGACAGCCGCTCCGACCTGCGGCAGGAAAACTACGTCGTTTACACGCCCGGTACGGCGGTGCGCCCCGTGATCGCCTACGGCGAGACCTCGCGCTCGCTGACCACCACCGCGGGCGCCGCCGCGGAGCTGGAGGCGCAGGGCTGGCGCGTCGTCGCCGGCATCAACGGCGACTACTACGACACGAGCAACGGCCTTCCCATCGGCTCGACGATGGTGAACGGCACGTTTCAATTTGAGCGGCGACAAATACTATGCCGTCGGCTTCCGCGCGGACGGCTCCGCGGTCATCGGCGACCCGCAGCTTTCGATGCGCACAGCGGTCAACGGCGCAGACGGCTTTCCCGTGTTCGCGCTCAACTACATCCGCCACAGCGAGTACGGCATCTCGCTCTATGACAGCACCTTCAACACCCGCCACACCACCGGCACGAGCGAGCCGGGCGTCGACGTGCTCTGCTCCGTGGAAGGCGGCGCGCTGAACATCGGCGGCACGCTCATGCTGCGCGTCGACGAGGTGCTTCCCGAGGCGACGGACACCCCCATACCCGAGGGCAAATACCTCTTCACCGCCAACCTCAAAGCGGGCGAAGGCACCACCGCGCCGCTGCTTGCGCTCCAACCGGGCGACGAGATCGCGCTGCGCGTGGAAAGCGCTTCCGGAAACCCCGCCTGGAACGAGGCCGTCAATCTGATCGGCGCGCCGGAGCTGCTCGTCGAAAACGGCGCGGTCTGTCCGGGGCTCCCGACCGGCAGCGCGCCGCGCACCGCCATCGGCCAACGCGCCGACGGCTCGCTCGTCTTCTACACCATCGACGGGCGCAAGACGGGCTACAGCGTCGGCGCGACGCTCGAAATGGTCGCGATGCGCCTCATTGAGCTCGGCTGCGTGGCGGGCGTCGCGCTCGACGGCGGCGGCTCGACCACGCTCGTCGCCACCATGCCGAACGCGCGCAGCGCCGTCGTCGTGAACACGCCCTCCGAAGGCAGGCTCCGCGCCGTAAGCAACCACGTCCTGCTCGTCGCGCCGAACACGCCGAGCGGCATGCTCGACCACATCTATCTCGCGCCCTCGGCAGTACGCGCGCTTCCCGGCGCGAGCGTCTCCCTGACCGCCGCAGCGGTCGACACGAACTACATCCCGATGGACGCGCCGATCGAGCTGTCCGCCGACGCGGGCAGCCTTTCCGGCAATTTGCTGACGCTCCCCGCGGCGCCCGGTACGGTTGCCGTGACCGCAAGCTGCGGCGGCGTCTCCGCCCAGGCGCGCATCGAGGCCGCCGAGCCGGAGGCCATCGTCGTCAAGCGCAGCGGCAGCGCCGTGACCTCGCTCGCCATACAGCCCGGCAGCACCGTTTCCCTCACGGCGCAGGGCGTTACGAACCACCTTCCCCTCGCGGGCGGCAACGAGTGCTTCGCCTGGACCTACGAGGGCGACGGCGTCACGCTCGCGGACAGCGGCAGCACGCTGGTCGCGTCGAGCGACGCCGGCGCGGGCACGCTCACCGTCAGCATCGGCAGCAAGAGCGTCCAGATCCCGGTCACGGTCGCGCCCATCCCGTTCCGGGTCGGCGCGGACTTTGAGGGGTATTTTGAAACCGGCTTCTCCGAGGACGGCAAAACAGCGATCTCGCATGAGGACAATGGCTTCCGCGTCCACAACGGGCGCGGCAGCGCGCGGCTCGATTATACCGCCGCCGATCCCACCGACGCCGAGGCCTTCGCCGCCTCCGTCATCCCCGTGAACTACCCGGTCGCAAGCGGCTGCGATACCTGGTCTTTGTGGTATCTCGCCGAAAAGCAGAGCGCGTTTGACCTTGTTTTCGACAACGGCGAGCGCGCGGGCGGCATTGAGTACCGCGCGGACGCGAACGGCTGGCAGCTTGCCTCCGGCAAGGTTCCCGCCGGCGCGACCGCGATCGTCGGCATCGCCGGCTTCTACGCACCCGATATCGAAACCGGCACGGTCTGGCTCGACCAGCTCGTGTTCCTGCACGGCGATTTTGATACCGCCGCCCCCGCCGTTTCCCTCGCGCTCGACGCGGAAACGAACACGCTCACGGGCCGCGCGTTCGACGCGCACGACGGCGCGGCGCTCCCCACGCTCCGCCTGACTTATGACCGTGAAGCGCTCCCGTACAGCTTTGACAGCCGCACCGGTATGCTCGCCGCGGCGCTCCCCGCCCCGGACGGCCTCACACACCACATCGCCCTGACCGCGGGCGACGCCGCCGGCAACCTCGCGCGCACGAGCGTCGTCATCCCCGCCGCGGCAGACGCCGCGCCCGCGTTCCCCGACGCCGAAGGGCACTGGGCGGCAGGCTCGATCGAGTTCCTCAAGCGCATCGGCGTGACGATCGGCGACGACAAGGGGCTCTACAATCCCGACGCGCGCATCACCCGTCAGGAATTTGCCGTCATGCTCTACCGTTACCTCGCCCCGCAGGGCGACTTCAGCGGCACGAGCCTCCCCTTCGCCGACGCGGATAAGATCGCGCCGTGGGCGCTGGACGCGGCGCGCGCGATGTACGCGCTCGGCGTGGTCAACGGCTCCGCCGGCGAAGGCGGCAAGGTCTATTACAACTCCACCTCCGACATCACGCGCCGCGAGGCGGCGACGATGCTCGGGCGTCTGCTCGAAAAGGGCTACGCCGCGCCCGCGCTTCCCTACGCGGACAGCGCCGGCGTCCCCGCCTGGGCGGCGGAGCACGTCGCCGTGCTCGGCTCGCTGGGCGTGTTCGACGATTTCGTGACGGACACGTTCGACCCGCTCCGGGCGCTGAATCGCGCGGAAATGGCGGCGATGCTGATGCGGCTCAATTAAAGTATTTGAGCGAAGCCTCGCGGCTTCGCTCATTTTTTTGTTGCATATGCACAACGCTCCGATTATAATATGGTTATTGTAACCAACAGGAGGTGTCCCTATGTCCAAGTACACCCGCGAGGACGTCATCCGCATCGTGCGTGAAAAAAACGTCCACTTCATCCGGCTGCAATTCACTGATATCTTCGGCCAGCTCAAGAACGTGACCCTGCCCTCCTCGCAGATCGAAAAGGCGGTCGACGGCGAGATCATGTTCGACGGCAGCTCCATCGAGGGCTACACCCGCATCGAGGAATCCGACCAGTACCTGCGCCCCGATCTCGACACCTTCGTCGTGATCCCCTGGGACCAGGAGGCGGGCGTCTCGGCGCGCATGATCTGCGACGTCTACAATCCCGACGGCACGCCGTTTGCCGGCGACCCGCGCGGCGTGCTGCACCGCGTCCTCAGGGAAGCCGCCGACATGGGCTACACCTTCAACGTCGGCCCCGAGTGCGAATTCTTCCTCTTCAAGACCGACGCGGACGGCAAACCCACGACGCGCACCAACGACGAGGTCGGCTACTTCGACCAGGGCCCGCTCGACACCGCCAATCTCACGCGCGAGCGCATCTGCCTCGTGCTCGAGGAGATGGGCTTTGAGATCGAGGCGTCCCACCACGAGTGCGCCGCAGGGCAGCACGAGATCGACTTCAAGTACGCCGACGCGCTCACCGCCGCCGACGATATCATGACCTTCAAGCTCGCGGTCAAGACGCTCGCGCAGAAGGACGGATTGCACGCGACGTTCATGCCCAAGCCGCTCTTTGGCGTCGCGGGCAACGGCATGCACATCAATATGTCGCTGTTCCGGGACGGCAAGAACGCGTTCTACGACGAAGCCGGCGCGCGCGGGCTTTCCCCGGTCGCCTATCAGTTCATCGCGGGCGTGCTCGCACACGTTCCGGCGATCTGCGCGCTGACGAATCCGCTCGTCAACTCCTACAAGCGCCTCGTTCCCGGCTATGAGGCGCCGTGCTACATCTCCTGGTCGACCGGCAACCGCAGCGCGCTCATCCGCGTTCCCGCCCCGCGCGGGAGCGGCACGCGCCTCGAGCTGCGCAACCCCGACCCGTCCTGCAATCCCTACCTCGCGCTGGCGGTCTGCCTCGCCGCGGGGCTGGACGGCATCAAGCGCGGCATGACGCCGCCCCCCGAGGTCACGGACAACATCTACGAGCTCAGCGCCGCCGAGCGCAAGGCAAAGGGCATCGGCTCCCTGCCCGACTCGCTCAAGGCGGCGACCGACGCGCTGCGCGACGACGAGCTGATCTGCGGCGTGCTCGGCACGCACGCGCTGCTGCAATACCTCATCGGCAAGGAGGAGGAATGGAACGCCTACTGCACCCGCGTCAGCTCGTGGGAGGTGGAGCGCTACATCACCAATTACTGATATGATACAAAAATACGCAAGAGAGATCACCGTTCTGCCCGGGGCGTGCGACAGCTCCGCCGCGCTTGGCATCCCCGATACCTTCGCGCTGTTCATGGATATCGCCACCGAGCACGCCTGCGCGCTCGGCTGCGGCATCGACGTGCTCGCGCCGAAGGGGCTTTTCTGGCTGACGGTGCGCACGCGCGTGCGCTTTTTCCGCCGCCCCAAAATGCTCGAGCGCGTGACGGTCTCGACCTGGCCCGAGCCCCCCGGAAAGCTGCGCACGGACCGCGACTATGCCATCGAGCGGGACGGCGTGCTGCTCGCCGCCGGCAAGACCGAGTGGACGGTGCTCGACACGAAAACCGGCAAGCTGCACCCGATGGCGGACGTGTTCGCGCCCGGCGCGGACTACAAGCCCGAAACGGTCTGGGCGGAGCCGTTCACGCACATGCCGGACGCGCCGATGGAGGAGTTCGCGCGCCATACCGTGCGCTCGACCGACATCGACCTCGGCGGGCACATGAACAACGCCGCCTATGTCCGCGCGCTCGCGGGGGCGTTTTCCTGCAAGGAATGGCAGGGCATGAACATCCGCGAGCTGGAGATCGCCTACCGTGCCTCCTGCTACGAGGGCGACACGCTCGTCTGGCAGAAAAGCGCGGACGGCGATACCGTTTCGCTGCGCGCGGCGCTGCCCGACGGCAAGACCATCGCGCTCGCGCGGATCGTGACCGGATAACAAAAGAGCTTCGACTTTCGTCGAAGCTCTTTTCCGTTTCTTCGGTCAGTGCGAGAAGTTGCCCATCGCCTCGAGCACGTCGTAGCGCTCCATTTGCAGATGTTTTTTCATCGTCAGCGCCTCCTCGATGGGGATGTCGACGATGTCGCCGTGCTGCGTCGCGACGATGCAGTTCGCGCGCCCCTCGCTCAGCGCCTTGACCGCGTAGTAGCCCATGCGGGTCGCGGTCTCGCGGTCGCGCGCGTTGGGCGAGCCGCCGCGCTGGATGTGCCCGAGCACCGTGACGCGCGGCTCCATGCCGAGCTCCTCCTGAATGCGCTTGCCGATGTCGAAGGCGCGGCCCGCGCCCTCGGCGACGACGATCATAAAGTGCGTGTTGCCCGCGAGGCGCGCGTTCTGGATGCGCTCGACGACGTCGCGCTTGAAGTCCATCTCGCGCTCGGGCACCAGCACGGCGGTCGCGCCGGCGGCAATGCTCACGTAGAGCGCGAGGTAGCCCGCGTTTCTGCCCATGACCTCGACGACCGAGCAGCGCTCGTGCGACTGCATGGTGTCGCGCAGGCGGTCCATGCACTCGATTGCCGTGTTGCAGGCGGTGTCGAAGCCGATGGTGTAGTGCGTGCAGCCCACATCGTTGTCGATCGTCGCGGGAATGCCGACCACGGGCACGCCGAGCCGTGAAAGCTCCAGCGCGCCGCGGAACGTGCCGTCGCCGCCGATGGCGACCACCGCGTCGATGCCGAGCATCTTGCACGTGCCGACCGCGCGCAGGCGGCCCTCCTCGGTCATAAAATCGTCGCTGCGGGCGGTATAGAGGATCGTGCCGCCGCGCGAGAGGATGTGGTTGACGCTGTTGCCGTCCATCATCTTAAAATCGCTGTTGATAAGACCCTGCCAGCCGCGCCGGATACCGACGCACTCCATGCCGCAGGCGATCGCCGTGCGCACCACCGCGCGCACCGCCGCGTTCATGCCCGGTGCGTCGCCGCCGCTCGTCAGCACGCCGATGCGCTTGATCTTTTTTTCTTCGCCCATGATGCTCCGCCTTTCCCGGCAGCCGTTTCCCGCGCGCGAGGCGCGGAGCCGCCACGCGTTTATCATACACCCGCGGAGGCAAAAACTGCAAGCCCCGTTCGCAAAGAAACATACCGAGACTTTGCGCTTGCAAACCAGCGCCAAAAAATGTATGATGTGGTTGACCGAAACGGAAGGGCCCTTTGCGGAGGTTCTGTTATGAAACATACGGCAATCCGAACAATTCTTTCAGGGATCGCCGCCGCGGCGCTGCTGCTTGCAGCCGCGGGCTGCGGCAGGCAGGCGGAAGCGGACGCCCCCGCCGGCGACGGCTCGCTGCAAAAGGTTCTCGACGCCGGGCAGCTGGTCGTCGGGCTTGACACGGGATATCCGCCGATCGGCTTCGTCGACGGCTCCGGCGAGATCGTCGGGTTTGACGTCGACGTGGCGCGGGAGGCGTGCAGCCGCCTCGGCGTCAAGCTCGTGCTGCGGCACATCGACTGGGACGACAAGGAGGAGGAGCTGAACAGTGGGAATATCGACTGTATCTGGAACGGCATGTCGATCACGCCCGCGCGCGCCGAAACCATGTGCCTGTCCGAGCCGTACATGAAAAACGAGCTGATCTTTGTGGTCACGGCGGGCAGCAGCGCGCAGAGCCTGCTGGATCTCAAGGGCGCGAGGGTCGGCGTGCAGGCAGGCTCGACGACGCATGACGCGCTCGAAGCGTCGGCGATCTACGGAGACATCACCGCCGTGACGTTTGACGGCATCCCCGCGCTGATGGAGCAGCTGCGCCGGGGCGGGATCGACGCGGCGCTCATTGATTCGATCGTCGCGTATTACTACTTGTTTTCAAGCGGCGAGCAATACTTTGTTCTGGACGACAGCCTTGCCGAGGAGAACTGCGCGATCGGCTTTCGCAAGGGCGACCGGGCACTTCGCGACAAGGTGCAGGAGATCATCAGCGAAATGAAGGCGGACGGAACGCTCGGCGAGATATCCCAAAAATGGTTCGGATGCGATATTACGACCGTGCGCTGAGGAATGTCGGGTGAGAGAAAACGATGAGAACAGATAAGAAGCGGATCAGCAAATTGGTGCTGCAGAGCGTCGCCATGACCCTGATCGTGATATTGTTCTTCTTGGGCGTGATCACGTTCTACTATTCGATGCTGTATTCCAAGACGAGAGAGGAGATCGTCAAAAGCGGCGAGCTGAGCGCGGAGGAATCCGCGAGCCAGATCGACAAGCAGCTTTTGATCGGCATCGAGACGATGCGGCTGGAGTGCTACTCCCTCAACAAAATGATCCGCAGCGGCAAATCGCAGGAGGAAATCGGGGAATTCCTCGTCAACCAATCGTCCGCCATCTCAAGCGTGACGAACAATTACGCCACGGGCCTGTACGGCTACATCAACGGCGAGTACCTCGACGGGACCGGCTGGACGCCCGACGCCGACTACGCCCCGACGGAGCGGCCGTGGTACATCGACGCGCGCGCGAACATCGGGCGCGTCGCCGTCGTCGACCCATATATTGATTCCATGACGGGTACCGTTATGATCTCGCTGTCCAAGACGCTCTGCGACGCCAAGAGCGTCGCGGCGATGGACTTCTCGCTCGAGCGATTGCAAACCATCGTCGAGCAGGTCGCGCAGGGCGAGTCGGACGCGGAGATCGTGCTGGACCGGAAGTACCAGGTTATCGCGCACTCCGACCGCGCGGAGGTCGGCAGGAACTATCTCGCGGACAAGGATACGTTCGGCAGCGCGCTCGTGGAGAAGCTGCGCACGACCGACGACGGCTACTTTTCCATGCACTACAAGGGCGCGGACTACATCATCTACACCGTCCCGGTGGCGAACGACTGGCTCTGCCTTGCGGTATTCGATGCGACGAACGAATTCAACCAGCTGAAAAACGTGCTGTTCTTTACGATCGTCGTTTCGATCCTGGTCGTTTCGGTGCTGCTCGCGATCATGATGCACATGAGCCGGAAAACGGTCATCGCGGAGCAGCTGCGGGAGAACCTTTCCCACGCCGAGAGCAACATCAGGGAAAAAGAGGGACAGATCGGCGAGATCCGAAAGGTTGCCTTCTGCGACGCGCTGACAGGCGTGGGGAGCAAGGCGGCGTTCAACCAGCTCTCCGACGAGCTCACGGCGGATATCGCGGCGGGCGAGAGGGCGCTGGCGGTCATGATGGTCGACGTCAACGACCTCAAATACGTCAACGACACCTGCGGGCACGACAAGGGCGACGAGTACCTGCGCGGCTGCTGCAGGATCATCTGCCAGACCTACAAGCATTCGCCCGTGTTCCGCGTCGGCGGAGACGAATTCGTCGCCGTGCTGCGCAACTCCGATTTTGAAGAGCGCGCCGCGCTTGCCGCGCAGCTCAACGCCGCATTTGAACAGGCGCGCGCCCAAACGGAGAGATCGCCGTGGGAGCGGTACTCGGCAGCCGCCGGAATGGCGGAATGCGAGGCGGGGGACACGACGTTTGAGCAGGTGTTCAAACGCGCGGATCGGGCAATGTACGAGTCCAAGCAGGCGTTCAAGGCGCAGCACGGCAGTTATCGCTGACGCCGCGGCGGCGGCAATCTCCGAGCCCTTGCCGCGCGGCGCCTGCGCGCGGGGACGGAGGGGCTTTGGCGATAAGATGAGGACGCGCTCCGCGTGATAGGCGGGGCGCGTCCTGTTTTCGGTTTTTCGGGAGTTATCAGGTCCCCGGCGTGAAGGCCGCCGCCGGGCAGAGCGGAGCATAGCTGCCGTTCACGAGGAACACGCGATAGCGCGCCGCGTTCGCCGGGAGGGCGGAGACCTCCACGGTCCCGGTCTTCTTCTCGGAGAAGGTCGTCGTCGCGACGCCCGTCAGCCTGTCGTTTTCATCGTAGCTCGCGGCGATCAGTGTGCTGTTCGCCGGGGCGGCGACGGTCGCGGTGAGCGTGCCGCCGGACACGCTGACGTTCGAGAGCGCGGGGCGAAGGACCATCCGGACTACGTTCTTGTCATTTTCTTGGACCAGCTTGCCGGCGTAGAAGCCGTCGTCGCTGCGGAACTTCTCCGCGTCGGCGTCGGTGAGCGGATAGCCGTCGCCGGTCGCGACGACGGCGCCCTCGGCGGCATAGATCCAGAGCGCCGCGCCGTCCGTCAGCTTGCCGGTGACGGCGATGCGCGGACCGCTCAGCTTCACGTTGTTACCATTGTTGTTCCGGACGACGGGCGCGCCGCTGACCCGGAACGTGCCGCTGATGACGAACACGCCGCCGCCGATTTCCGCGGTGTTGCCGGAGACCGTGCCGTCGGACAGGGTGAACGTGCCGACGAGATACACGCCGCCGCCGCCGAACCCCGCTTCGTTGTCGGAGACCGTGCCGCCGAGCATGGTGAACGTGGCGTTGCTGCCGACACGCACGCCGCCGCCGTCGCCTGCATAGCCTTCGCCTTCGGCGAAGTACGCGGTGTTGCCGGAGATCGTGCCGCCGGTCATGGTG
>SVKM01000081.1 GCA_015068465.1 Oscillospiraceae bacterium
CGCAAAAGGCGAGGTTAGGAAACCCTTTTGGGCTCCTAACCCCGTCTTTTTTCAGCGCGCTATTTTGCAACGCGCCCTTTTGCCGTATTATGGGTTATTGTTGGGCCACGCCGCGCACAGCGGGGCATAGGTCGTGCCGTCCAGAAGGAAGAGCTTGTACTGCCCGCTCGCCGGCACGGTCAACAGCTTCGAAGCGGCTTTGCCGATGCAGTCCGCCGCCAGCGTGAGTGTCTGCACGCCGGTCATTTTGCCACCCTCGTACGTCGCGCAGACCAGCACCGCGCCCTTCGGCGCGGTGACCGCGCCGTTCTCCGCGAAGGAGGAGGCGAGCAGCGCCGCCTCGCCGCCGTTCAGCCCCACGACATAAGCGCCGCTGTCGCTCGTGAAGCACTTGAGCGCGTCCGCGCCGCCGTTTGCAAGCTCGCTTGTAAACGTGCCGGGGGTCTCCATCGACACGCCGAGCTTCGCGCCGCTTGTCAGCGCGCCGGTGACGGTGACGGTCATGCTGCCGTACAGATGCACGTTGTTCGCCGTGCCGCCGGTCAGGACGCCGTTTTCAAACGTGCCGCCCAGCTTGTTGCCCGTGACCGCCGCGCCGCCGCTGACGTTGAACGTGCGGCCATCTCCGCTGTCGACGCCCACGCCGCCGCCCTGACTGGCGGCGTTATTCCCGGTGATCGTGCCGCCGTTCAGGGTGAGCGTGCCCGAGCTGAGGTACACGCCGCCGCCGTAGTACGCCGTGTTGCCGGCGACCGTGCCGCCGTTCAGGGTGAAACTGCTGTCGCCAGTGACGAACACACCGCCGCCGTAGCTGGTGTTTTGCGACTCATTGCTGCTGATCCTGGCATTGTCGCTCATGTTGAACGTGCCGTACTGGTTGACGTACACGCCGCCGCCGCCGTTCGCCGCCGTGTTGCCGATGATCGTGCCGCCGCTCATGGTAAACGTGCTTTGGTAGACGTACACGCCGCCGCTGGCGTCGCTCGCCTTGTTGCCGCTGATCTCGGCGTTGCCGCTCATGGTAAACGTGCAGGGATAATCAGGAGGGTTTCCATCCGCACGCACGCCGCCGCCGCTGCTCGCCTTGTTGTCGGCGATCTTACCGCCCGTCATCGTGAACTCGCTGTACTGAAGATGCACGCCGCCGCCGCTTTCCGCCGTGTTGCCGGCGATCGTGCCGCCGCTCATGTTGAACCTGCCGCACTGGTTGACGTACACGCCGCCGCCGCTGCGCCACGCCGTGTTGCCGGCGATCGTGCCGCCGCTCATGGTGAACGTGCCGCCGACGTACTGGCCGTTCTCGTACTTGTAGTTGACGTACACGCCGCCGTAGCCGGTGAGCGCCGCGTTGCCGGCGATCGTGCCGCCGTTCATGGTGAACGTGCCTCCGCCGTCGACGTACACAGCGCCGCCGTCGCAGTTGCTGCTGTTGCTGCTGTCATAAGCCAGACCGCCGGTGATGTAACCGCCGGTGACGGCGAGGTAGTCCGTGCCTACTTCGCCCTCGGGCGTGACGGCGCTGACCGCCGTGCCGTGGACCTTGTCAGCACCACCGCCTATTGTGCCCAGCGTGATATAGCGGTGGGTCCCGCTCGCCGCGGTATCTTCCAGCGTCAGCGCCGCGTTGCTGTTGACCTTGATGGCTCTGAATTCGCTTGTCTGATAGCGTGCATTTGCCCGGATGCCGTGGTCGTTCAGGTCAAGCGTGACGGACGTGGCGTTCGTGCCGTCGCCGACCGTGATCGTGTCGTCCGTCTCCACGTCCGCGAGCAGCTTGAGGGTCGTGCCGTTCGTCCAGGCGTCGAGCGCCGCCGTCAGGGTTTCATAATTGGTGGTCGTGCCGCCGCTCGTCACGCAGGCGACAGCGCGGGACAGGGTCTTCATGTACTGCCTTCTGGTGCCCGTGTTGTTCGTCGTGTCCGACCACGAGGAATTGTCGGCGGAGGTTAGCAGCTTCACGCCTTCGCCGATGGTCAGAGAACCGTTGTTCTCGCTGTTGTGGCCTCTGCCGATGCCCATACCTTTGGAGCCGTTAAATTCTCCGCCGGTCGCGGTCACCGTGCCGCCGTTGATTTCCACCGCGCCGCCCGCGCCCCAATTGCCGCCGCCGATGCCCGCGCCGTAGGTACCGCCGGTCGCGATCACCGTGCCGTCGTTGATGGTCACCGTGCCGCCGCCGATGCCCCAGCCGCCGCCGATGCCCGCGCCTCCCTTGCCGCCGGTCGCGATCACCGCGCCGCCGTAGACGGTCAGCGCGCCGCCCGCGCCGCCATTGTAGCCCCCGCTGCCGATGCCCGCGCCGCCGCTGCCGCCGGTCGCGGTCACCGTGCCGCCGTAGACGGCCACCGTGCCGCCGATGCCTGCCCTGCCGGAGCCGCCGCCGCCGCCGATGCCCGCGCCGCCGCGTTCCTGGTCGTTGCTGCCGCCGGTCGCGGTCACCGTGCCGCCGTAGACGGTCACCGTGCCGCCCGCGCCGCCCGCGCCGTTGCCTCTGCCCGCGCCGCCGCCGATGCCCGCGCCGGCGCGGTCGCTGCTGCCGCCGGTCGCGGTCACCGCGCCGCCGTGGACGGTCACCGTGCCGCCCGCGCCGCCCGCGCCGTTATCGCCTTCGCCTCCGGCGCCGCCGATGCCCGCGTCATAGCCATTGCCGGTCGCGGTCAGCGCGCCCATGCCGCTGCCGTTGCTCTGGGCGTAGACGGTCAGGCTGTTGCCCTCGCCCGACACCGTGACCCCCTTGCCCGCGGTCAGCGTCGCGCCGTCGCAGAGGATCAGACGCACGTCGCCCGTGACCGTAACGCGCCCGTCGATGGTGACCTTGCCGGCGGCGACGTACCAGCCCGCGCTCCACGCGACGGTCTGCCCCGTGACGGGCGTGTAATCCGTGACGCTGCCGTCGTGCTTCGTCAGCGCGCCGCCGTCCGCCGTATAGTAGACGTAGGGAACCGCATCCTCCGCCCGCGCGGGCAGCACCGTCCACGGCAGAAGCCCGACGGCGATGGCGAGGGTCAGCAGGACGGAAAGTGCCTTTTGCCTGTTTTTCATGTGTTTTACCTCTCAAACCGCGTACCAAACGCGAAAGTTGACATGATGCACGACGAATTATTATCGCATCGCGCGGCGGGCAAGTCAAGCGTCAATTTTGGGGGGCGGTTTTTTTGATCTCCTCCCACGCCTCGTCGAATTTTGCGAGGCGGTAGCTCTCGTCGTAGCCGATATAGAGCTGGTACGTCAGCGCCGAGGGCGTCGCGCGCACCGGGGAAAAGCCGTAGTCCACCGCCAGCTTGAGGCCCAGCGGGTCGTCGCGCGGGATCGTGGCGCACAGCGCGCCGCAGCCCCGCAGGCGCGCGTAGGACACCGCCTGTCCGACGAGCCGGACGCCGAAGCCCTGGCCCTGCACGTCGTTTTCGAGCCAGAATTCGTCGATCCACGCGCGCTCGCCGTCTGTTTTGACCGACAGCGCGCCGGCAAACGCGTCCCCCCGCATGACCTCGAAGCGCCCCTCGGTCGCGCTGTCCGGTCGGAACCACAGCCCTTGCTCGACGCCGTCCTTGGTCTTCGTCCACTCCTGCTTCTGGATCGTCCTGAGCCCGTCGGGCAGATGCGAGGCGTCGTCGCGAAAGACGACGTGCAGCCCGCCCGCGTCGGCGGTCACCTTCGTCACCGCCGTGTTCTCGCCGTGGGGCGAGCGGTCGATCTCCGCGAGCGAAAGCCCCTGCAAAGTGCCGATCAGCAGGCGCAGCGCCATGCCGTGGCTGAACACCGCCACGGTTTCGTCCGGGTGCGCGGCGACGACGTCGTTGAGCGCGCAGAGCATCCGCGCGCGGACCTGCGCCATGTCCTCGCCGCCGGGCACATGCCATGCGCCCGCGTTGATGTTGAACGCGACGAGCCTTTCGCGGTCGAACTGCGCGAGGTATTCCCAGGTGTGGTCCTCCCACTCGCCCACGCCGACCTCGCGCAGCGCCGCGGTCGTGTGCAGCGGCAGGCCGTGCGTGCGCGTGATCGCGAGCGCGGTCGTCTTCGTGCGCGTGAGATCGCTGGAATACACCGCGTCGATGCGCTCGTTTTCAAAGCGCTTGGCAAGCGCCGCGATCTGGCGGTAGCCGCGCGGCGTGATCGTGCTGTCGTAATGCCCGTGACAGCGGCGGTAGCGGTTGCCGTCCGTTTCGGCGTGGCGGATGAGATACACGGTCGTCATGGGCGCCCTCCCCTGTCTTCGCTCTTTTTTGCCATTATAAATGAATTGCCGCGTTTTGGCAATCGCCGCGCCGCATTTTTTGCGCGCACGCGGGCATACTCGTTTTGTGGACAAAGGAGTGTGAGGCGAAATGAATACGACCTCGTTTTTGCGCGGGGTAGGCGCCGGCGCGGTTGCCGGCGCGGCGATCGGTGCGATGGTTATGACCCGGCGGGGCGCCATGAAAACCGGTGTGGGCCGCGCGATGAAGCGGATGGGCAACGCCATGGACGTCGCCTGGTATGACTTCAAGCACGCGATGCGTTAGGGAAAAGGAGCGCTCCGGCGCTCCCTTTTCCTGTATTTGCGCAAAAAACGAAAATTTAGGCTTGACTTTGCGCGGTGCATCGCATATAATGACCGTTGCTGTTGAGCGCGGATACGCAGTGGTATCGAAGCGGTCATAACGAGCACGACTGGAAATCGTGTGTAGGTCAAAAGCCTACCGAGGGTTCGAATCCCTCCCACTGCGCCAAGCAAACGCCCGAAACCAGAGGGTTTCGGGCGTTTTTGTATTTGTGTCAGTTAGGCGCGATTTGCGGTCAAGCCGGAGCTTGTTCTAATATCCGTTCTAACACGGCTGTCACGATATGTCTTTGAGCAGATTGTCCATGACGCCGACAGCGCCCTCCTGCATTTCCGTGATAACGTGGGAGTAGGTGTCGAGCGTGATGCCGATGGAGGAATGACCGAGCATCGACGAAACGATTTTCGCGGGAATGGCGTTGCGGAGCATCAAGGTTGCGTTGGTGTGCCGGAGGTCGTGAAAGCGTATCGAGGGTATTTATTCTCCATCGCGCGCCTCCTTCTTCTTGACCGACGCGAGATAGATGTCGGTCACGTCGGCGCGCTCGTGTCCGAGCAGGCGGGACACCTCACAGTGCGCGTCCAGCGCGCCCATGCCGTTCTCGGTCAGAACGTGGTACTTGACCGCGGCGTAAGCACATTTTTCATGTTGCTTACTACGTGCCGCACCGTCCAGGCGGCGTTTCCTTGACTATCATCATGTGAACCGCTCCACGTCGCGCGGAGCGTGTTCGGAGGCCATCTTCCTGCCGCGCCGGGTGGCAAGCCGCGGTGCGTTGGTGTGCAGACAGAAAAAGACACGGAAAGACGATCACGCGCCCTATGTGGGTGCTTACAGTCTTCTCGTGTCTTTGATTATTTCAGGTGTGTTGGCTCGTGCTAAGCCGTGTTAAAAAGTAATGCTTGATTTAATTCTAATTATGATTATAATAATTATTAGGATCAATATAATTAGATTATTGAAGTCACAATGAGGTTGCAATATGGAATCAAAACCTGTCGAATATAAGCGGGAATATATCGACGCCATCAAATATACCGTAGCGGCGTTTGCCAACACGGACGGCGGCAAGGTTTTCATCGGTGTTGAGGACGACGGGCGCGTATGCGGTGTTGACAACGTTGACGGTACGCTCTTGCGTGCGACCAACATGATTCGTGACGCAATCCGCCCGGACGTTACCATGTTTGCAGAGTGCGCCGCGGCGGAGATGGATGGCAAGCCCGTGGTTGTGATTTCCGTTCTTCGCGGGACGGCACGACCTTATTATCTCACGGGAAAGGGCATCCGTCCCGAGGGGGTCTATGTCCAGCAGGGCGCGTCCTCTGTCCCCGCGTCGGAATCGGCAATCCTTGACATGATCAAGGAAACCTGTGGCGACAGTTATGAAAACGCGCGCTCGCTGAATCAGCAGTTATCTTTCAAAGCTGCATCGGCATATTTCCGCAAGAAAAAGGTGGCGTTTGGCGATGCGCAGATGCATACCCTCCATCTGATCGGCGAGGACGCGACCTATACGAATCTTGCGTTGCTGCTGTCCGACCAATGCCGCCACACGATCAAGATGGCGGTGTTTGAGGGCAGTAAAAAGACGGTCTTCAAGGACAGGAAGGAATTAACCGGCTCACTGTTGGAGCAATTGGACGAGGCGTATTCCTACATCGACCGGTTCAACCGCACTTACGCGGAATTTGCTGGGCTTGATCGTGTGGAGCGCCGCGATTATCCGCCAGAGGCGCTTCGCGAAGCGCTTCTGAACGCGATCGTTCACCGGGATTATTCCGTTGCCAGCTCGACGCTGATTAGCATTTTCGACGACCGCATCGAATTCGTCAGCATCGGTGGACTTGTACGCGGTATTTCCTTTGACGATATTATGCTGGGCGTTTCCGTCCTGCGAAACGAGCATTTGGCCAATATTTTCTATCGTCTTCGTTTGATCGAGGCATACGGGACAGGTATGCTGAAGATCCACGAGTGCTATGTGGACGCGCCGGAAAAACCGAAAATCGAAGTGTCCGACCACGCTTTCAAAATCACACTGCCCAACATGAACTACAAGCATAACACAGCTTTGCCGCAGGAGCAAGGCGCTCCAAAGAGAACTGCTTATAAAGAAGATCGCCAACAGCTGGTGCTACGACTGTTTGCGTCGCAGAAATCCATCACGCGCAAGGACGTGCAAAAGCTGCTCGGCGTATCGCAGGCCACAGCGATCCTGCTGCTGCGTGAGATGGTGGCGTCAGGGCAGCTCGCCAAGGTCGGAAGCGGGAAGAATCTGCATTATGTGCGAGGATGATTGCGACCAGCGGCAGCGCTATCAGCGGGTACAGGCGCCCGCGGGAATAGAGCCCGTTCATCGCGGAAAAAGAGAACACGCCGATAGGGGTAGGCGGTCAGAAACACGACATTGGTGCGGGGATTGAGCTCCCGCAGCGTGCGGCAAAGCTCCAGCCCGCTCGCCGTTCCCAGCTCGATGTCCAGGATCGCGAGCGCGACCCGGTTCGTCTTCGCGTAGTCGATCGCCTCGCGCGGCCAGATAAAGCCCGTGACCGTGGCGTTCGGCATGACCTCCTCCAGCACGGCGAGACCGTCGGAGAGGATGACGCGGCTGTCGTCCACCATGATGACGTTGGGCGATTCGTCGCTCTCCGCCGCGAGCCGGAACAGCGTGTTGGCGTCCACGCCCAGACAGGCGGCAAGGCGGGGGATCATCGCGGCATCCGGCAGGCGGGTGCCGTTTTCCCAGCGGGCGACGGTGGAATGGTTGACAAACAGCTGCTGTCCGAGCTGCTTCTGCGAAACCCCTTTCGCCTCTCTCAGCTTCCGCAGATTTTCCGCGAACAAAGCATTCACACCGCGCGCCTCCCTCCTTTTTGATCCACGCTTATGATAATCCGCCGTCGCGGCAAAAGCAAGGACGCCGGAAAAATTGAGTTTGACATTCTGGAACACCCCTCTTGTCCACAGTGGGCGGGAATTGGTAGAATATTATGAAAAAAGTTTTTCCGGTATTATGGCCTGTCTTATGCCCGATCCCATTTGGTAAAACCAAAGGCGGGTGGTGAGAGGCGTGCGCAAAGAAGAGGACGACGAGCGGCGGTAAGGAATACGGAATAAAACATGACCGAGTGGAGATTACATATGATACAGTATTTGCGTCGAACCGTGGAGTATCTGAACCGGGATATTTACACAGGAAAGCGATATGAGACGAACCGAAAAGGAATCAGCGTCGTGTCAGTCGTTATCACGTTTGCCGGCATCATTATGTCCGTTATGAACGTTGCCCAGAGGTACTATGATACGCTGATGGTATCCCTTGCGGTCATTGTCATGGGCGCATTGATGTTCGTCTTTGCCGGCTTGCTCAAGCGCCGCGACGGAGCGGTCGCCAGTGCTGTGATCGGCGCTATGGCAATTTTTGGCTATGTCGCCGCGGCGGGCATTATGCAGGGCTTTGCGATCCTTTGGACGCTGCTGGTTCCCATGATTATCTGCTACTTTTTCAGCGTTAAGCTGGGAATTGTGGTTTCCATGTTCTTTGAACTGCTGTTTGTCACGCTTTTCTACACGCCGCTTCGCGTATCTATGGCGGCGCATTACTCGGAAACCTTTATGAACCGCTTTCCGATCCTCTATCTGACGAGCCTTGCTGTGACCGCGATCATTATGGCGCAGTACCATAAGGGCGTGCTTTTTCAGATAGACCACGAAAAGATGCTGGTGTCCGAGAAAGAGGCCGCCGAGCAATCCAGCTCCGCGAAAAGCCAATTCCTCGCCAATATGTCGCACGAGATCCGCACGCCGATCAACGCGGTTCTCGGCATGAACGAGATGATCCTGCGCGAGAGCGACGACACGAACGTGCTTGCGTACTCCGAAAACATCCGCACGGCGGGCACCACGCTGCTGGGCCTTATCAACGACATCCTCGACTTCTCCAAGATCGAGGCGGGCAAGATGGAGATCCTGCCCGTGGATTATGACCTCTCCTCGGTCATCAACGACCTTGTCAACATGATCCGGACGCGCGCGGAGGACAAGGGGCTGCTTTTGAAGCTCGATTTCAACGAGACGACGCCGAAGCTCCTGCGCGGCGACGAGGTCCGCATCAAGCAGGTCATCACGAACATCCTCACCAACGCCGTCAAGTACACGGAAAAAGGCAGCGTTGCCTTCCGCATCGGATACGAAAAGGCGGCGGACGATCCCGAAAGCGTGTATCTGGACGTTTCCGTCAAGGACACGGGCATCGGCATCAAGCCGGAGGACCTCACAAAGCTCTTCTCGAAATTCGAGCGCATCGAGGAAAAGCGCAACCGCAATATTGAAGGCACGGGCCTTGGCATGAACATCACGAAGAGCCTGCTCGAAATGATGGGGAGCCGGCTGGAGGTGGAGAGCGTTTACGGCGAGGGCTCGACGTTCTCGTTCCGGCTGAAACAGAAGGTCGTCAAGTGGGACGCGCTCGGCGATTACGAGGCGTCCTACCGCGCCTCGGTCTCCGGCACGAAGAAGTCCAAGGGAAAATTTACGGCGCCGGACGCCACAGTGCTCGTGGTGGACGACACGCCGATGAACCTCGCGGTCTTTCAAAGCCTCTTAAAGCGCACGCTTGCGCAGATCGACACGGCGGCGAGCGGCGACGAGGGCTTGGCACTTGCATCCGGCAAAAAATATGATATTATTTTCCTTGACCACATGATGCCGAAGAAGGACGGCGTCGAAACGCTGCACGAGCTGCGCGCGCAAACGGAGAATCCCAACCTGCAAACGCCCACGGTCTGCCTGACGGCGAACGCGATCTCCGGCGCGCGGGAGCAATACCTCGCGGCAGGCTTCGACGATTACCTGACCAAGCCCGTTGACGCCGACAAGCTGGAGAAGATGCTGCTGCGGTATCTTCCGCAGGAGAAGCTGAAGGCGCCCGCGGAAGCGGCGGCGCCCAAGCGCGCGGAGCGCGACCTTCGCAGCGAGGTCAAGCGCCAGGCGCTGCGCGCGGAGCACCTGGCGCGTGAAATGATGCTCGCGCTCTCGAAAACGGTCGACGCCAAGGACCGCTACACGAACGGGCACTCCGAGCGCGTCGCCGCCTACGCCGCTGAGATCGCGCGGCGCATGGGGAAAAGCCACGCCGAGCAGGAGCGCATCTATGAGATCGGCCTTCTGCACGACATCGGCAAGATCGGCGTCCCGGAGGAGCTTCTCAACAAGACCGAACACCTCACGGCCAGCGAGTTTGAAAAGATCAAGTCCCACACCGTCATCGGCAGCCAGATCCTGCGCCTCATCACCGAAATGCCGGAGCTTGCGAGCGGCGCGCGCTCGCACCACGAACGCTACGACGGCAAAGGCTATCCCGACGGGCTCAAGGGGGCGGAGATCCCCGAAACATCGCGTATCCTTTGCCTCGCAGACTGCTACGACGCGATGACCTCGACGCGCATCTACGCCCAGCCGAGGACGCAGGCGGAGGTGCGCGCGGAGCTCGAACGCTGCGCGGGCGTACAGTTCGACCCGGAGATAGCGAAGGTGCTGCTCGCGATGATCGACGAGGACAAGGACTATGTGATGAACGAGCGGACGGCGGACATCCACGTCTGGCAGGGCTGCGATAAGCTGTGGACCTCCGCGGGGGAGGAGCCGGAAACGGAAGAGCAGCCCGACGAGGAGGAAACGGACGAGGCGGAGCTTCCCGCCTGGCTGCGGGAGAGCGCCGGGCTCGATGTGGACGCCGGCATGAAATACTGCGGCAGCGCGCGTATGCTGCGCGGCGCGATGGAGCTGTTCTACAGGGGCATCGAGTCGGACGCCGAAGCGATCGAGACCGCCTGGCACGACGGCGACCTCAAGAACTATACCATCAAGGTACACGCGCTCAAGAGCGCGGCGCGGACGATCGGGGCGAAGGAGCTTTCCGAGCGCGCGCGGGCAATGGAGGAAGCCGG
>SVKM01000082.1 GCA_015068465.1 Oscillospiraceae bacterium
CGGCTACGAGACGGTCGCCAAGGCGTACATCCTCTACCGCAAGCAGCACGAGAAGCTGCGCAATATGGGCGGCACGCTTCTCGACTACAAGGAGACCGTGGACAAGTATCTCAAGGTCAGCGACTGGCGCGTCAAGGAGAACTCCACCGTCACCTACTCCGTCGGCGGATTGATCCTCTCCAACTCCGGCGCGATCACCGCGAACTACTGGCTCAGCGAGGTCTACGATCAGGAGGTCGCGGACGCCCACCGCAACTGCGACATCCATCTGCACGATCTGAGCATGCTCACCGGCTACTGCGCCGGCTGGAGCCTCAAGCAGCTCATTGAGGAGGGCCTCGGCGGCGTGCCCGGCAAGATTACCTCCGCGCCGGCGAGCCATCTCTCCACGCTGTGCAACCAGATGGTCAACTTCCTCGGCATCATGCAGAACGAGTGGGCGGGCGCGCAGGCGTTCTCCTCGTTCGACACCTATCTCGCTCCCTTCGTCCGCGTGGACAACCTCAGCTACAAGGAAACCAAGCAGTGCATCCAGTCGTTTATCTATGGCGTCAACACGCCGTCGCGCTGGGGCACGCAGGCGCCGTTTTCCAACATCACGCTCGACTGGGTCGTGCCGAAGGACCTCAAGGATCTGCCCGCGCTCGTCGGCGGCAAGGAGATGGATTTCACCTACGGCGACTGCCAGCGTGAGATGGACATGGTCAACAAGGCGTTCATCGAAACGATGATCGAGGGCGACGCCAACGGCCGCGGTTTCCAGTACCCGATCCCGACGTATTCGATCACGCGGGACTTCGACTGGTCGCCGACCGAGAACAACAAGCTGCTCTTTGAAATGACGGCAAAGTACGGCACGCCGTATTTCTCCAACTACATCAACTCCGACATGGAGCCGAGCGACGTGCGCTCGATGTGCTGCCGCCTGCGCCTCGACCTGCGCGAGCTGCGCAAGAAGACCGGCGGCTACTTCGGCTCCGGCGAGAGCACCGGCTCGATCGGCGTCGTGACGATCAACATGCCGCGCATCGCCTATCAGGCGAAGGACGAGGCGGATTTCTACCGCCGCCTCGACCACATGATGGACCTCGCCGCGCGTTCGCTCAAATCGAAGCGCACGGTCATCACGAAGCTGCTCGACGCGGGGCTGTATCCCTACACCAAGCGCTATCTCGGGCACTTTGACAACCACTTCTCGACCATCGGCCTCGTCGGCATGAACGAGGCGGGTCTCAACGCCCGCTGGATCCGCGCGGACATGACCGACCCCAAGTGCCAGAGCTTTGCCAAGCAGGTGCTCGACCACATGCGCGAGAGACTGAGCGACTATCAGGAACAGTACGGCGACCTCTACAATCTGGAGGCGACGCCCGCCGAGTCCACGTCCTACCGCCTTGCCAAGCACGACGTCGAGAAGTTCCCCGACATCATCACCGCGGCGGAGCCGGGCGGCACGCCGTATTACACCAACAGCTCGCACCTGCCCGTCGGCTACACGGAGGACATCTTCGCGGCGCTCGACATCCAGGACGAGCTCCAGACGCGCTATACCTCCGGCACCGTGTTCCATGCGTTCCTCGGCGAGAAGCTGCCCGACTGGGAGTCGGCGGCGAAGCTCGTGCGCAAGATCGCGGAGAACTATCGCCTGCCGTACTACACGATATCGCCGGTCTATTCGGTCTGCCGCGACCACGGCTACCTCACGGGCGAGCAGTTTACCTGCCCGCACTGCGGTAAACCCACCGAGGTTTACAGCCGCATCACGGGTTACTACCGCCCGGTGCAGAACTGGAACGAGGGCAAGACGCAGGAGTACAAGGAGCGCCGCTCCTATGTTATCGAGCGCTCCACGCTGACGCACACCGGACCGCGCCGGCCGTCCGCCGAAACGGAGCCGGCTTCCAAGCCCGTGCAGGCGCAGCGCGCGATCCTCTTTGCCACGAAGACCTGCCCGAACTGCCGCATCGCCTGTCAGTATCTCGACAAGGCGGGCTTCGCCTACGAGAAGCTGATGGCGGACGAGCACGCGGACCTTGCGCGCAAGTACGGCGTCAAGCAGGCGCCGACGCTGGTGCTCATCGACGGCGACAAGTTTGAAAAGCTCGCGGGCGCGGGCGCGATCAAGCAGTATGTGACGGCAATCGCGTAAGCCTTCCAAAAATCAAGCGTCAAGGGCAGCGGTTTTCGGACCGCTGCCCTTGTGTAAGGAGAGAAATATGTACGATATCGCGATCATCGGCGGGGGCCCCGCGGGGCTGACTGCCGCCGTTTATGCCCGCCGTGCGGGCAAGAGCGTGCTGGTGCTGGAAAAAAATACCTTCGGCGGGCAGATCACCTGGTCGCCGCGCGTGGAGAATTTCCCGGGCTTTGCGTCGATCACCGGCGTGGAGCTGGGCGACCGCTTTCTTGCCCAGGCGATGGAGCAGGGCGCGGAGGTCGAGCTGGAGGAGGTGACCGGCGTCCGCCGGGGCGAGGAGAGCATGGCGCTCGCGTGCGAGTCCGGCGCGGAGTTCCACACGCGCGCGGTCATCGTCGCGACCGGCGCGAAGCCGCGCATGCTCGGCATCGCGCGCGAAACGGAGCTGACCGGCAGCGGCGTGAGCTACTGCGCCGTGTGCGACGGCGCGTTCTACAAGGACCGCGCGGTCGCGGTCGTCGGCGGCGGGAACAGCGCCTTGCAGGACGCGCTGCTGCTGAGCGAAACCTGCTCGCAGGTCCATCTGATCCACCGGCGCGACAGCTTCCGCGGCGAGCAGCGGCTCGTCGAGGCGCTCGACAAGCGCGCCAACGTCAAATTCGTGCTGGACGCGACCGTCAAGGAACTGCTCGGCGCGGAGGAGCTGCGCGGCGTCGTGGTCGAGCAGCATGGGGCGTGGCGTGAGATCGCGGTCGACGGGCTTTTTGTCGCCATCGGCGGCGAGCCGGACAACGCGGCGTTCGCACCGCTGCTGAAGCTCGACGAGGCGGGCTACGCCGACGCCTCGGAGGATTGCGCCGCGCCGACGCCGGGCGTTTTTGTCGCGGGCGACTGCCGCAAGAAGGGCGTGCGCCAGCTGACCACCGCGGTCGCGGATGGCGCCGTGGCTGCGGTCGCCGCGGTGCACTGGCTGGACAGCCTGGCATAGAGCGGGCTTTCGAACAGGAAAAATCGTTATTTGCGGAGGAATATTTCGGTGGATATTTGGGACGAGATGTATGAAAGGGCAAGGGGACAGTATCATCCCGAAGATGTTTCTCCTTTTGTATACGCGCATCACGTGGTATGTGCGCTGGAAGCCGAGAATGGAGAGATCTTTACCGGCTTTTGCGTCGAGAGCTGCAGCGGCGTGCTGAATCTGTGCGCGGAGCGGGTGGCGGCTCTCAATATGTATGTAAACAGCGGTCAGACGAAGATTAAACGGCTGATCGCCTTTCGCGCTTCGGCGCCCAACGGCGGCGGAAGCGGCATGCCATGCGGGGCATGCAGAGAGTTCCTTTATCAGCTCAATGAGGAAAACGAGGATATGGAGATCCTGGCTGATTATGAAAAGAGGGAAACCGTTACCTTGAAAGAGCTGATGCCCAACTGGTGGGGCAAGGAACGTTACGCAGAAGCCAAAGCGAAATGACTCGGATTTGGCAGGCGGGCAGCGAAAGCGCCGCCGCGACCCACAGGGGCGCGGCGGCGCTTTTATCACATGCTTTACTTGTTGGGATACGGCTCCAAAAACGCGTGGAAGTGGCGCATGGGCAGATCCTTGCCCCAGACGATGCGCATGTTGGGGATGTTCTCGCGGTCCTCGTAGAGCGCCTTGACCGCCGCGATGACATAGTCCATGTGCTCTCGCGTGAGGCGGCTGCGGTCGACCGCAAAGCGCACGACGTTTGCGACCTCGGCTTGCTGCTCGGGCGTCTTGAGGTCATACTCCATCGAGTAGTCGCCCAGCTCGCTCACGCGGATGCCGTAGCGGCGGATCAGCTCAATGGAAAAGCCCTGCCCGGCAAAGGTGTCGTGCCCGCGCTTGCCGTCGAAGAATTCGTCCATGTTGATGTACACGGCGTGGCCGCCCGCGGGCAGCACGACGCCCTTGACGCCCGCCTTGTAGAAGCCGTCGGCGAGGTATTCGACCTGCTTGACGCGCTCGTCCATGTAATGGAAGTCGCAGCTTTCGTACAGGCCTACCGCGAGCGCCATGATGTCGCGCCCGCTCATGCCGCCGTAGGAATCGTTGCCGTAGCAGGAGATCTGCTTGACCTTGAGCAGCACGCCCACGTCGGTTTTGACGCTGCCGTCGGGGTTGAAGTCGGAAAAGTTCTTCCAGAAAAGGCCTTTGTCGCGGAACGCGAGCATGCCGCCCATGTTCGCGTGGCCGTCCTTCTTGGCGGACATCGTGAAGCCGTCGCAGTAGGAGAACATCTCGGTGGCGATCTCGGCGATGGACTTGTCGGCGTAGCCCGGTTCGTTCATCTTGATGAAGTAGGCGTTCTCCGCCCAGCGCGCCGCGTCGAGAATGTAGGGGATGTTGTAGCTGTGCGCGATGCGGCTGACCTCGCGCAGGTTCTCCATCGAAACCGCCTGGCCGCACACAGGGTTGTTCGTGATGCAGGTGAACACCAGCGGGACATTTTCGGGGCCGACGCCCTCGATGAGCTGACGGAGCTTACCCAGGTCCATGTTGCCCTTGAACGGGTTTTTGGGGTACTTGCCGCCTTCGGGGACCTCGTAGAGGAGCTTCTTGTTGTACAGGTTGCGGGGGATGGAGCCCATCTGTTTGATGTTGCCCTCGGTCGT
The DNA here is from genome assembly GCA_015068465.1 of Oscillospiraceae bacterium. Lineage (GTDB taxonomy): Bacteria > Bacillota > Clostridia > Oscillospirales > Oscillospiraceae > Hominicoprocola. The sequence continues at coordinate 4,772 of SVKM01000082.1, forward strand.
GTCGAAGTGGCCGTTCGAGGGGATCGTGAACGCCTTGCCGGGGTGGCGCTTGTTGAGAATGTTGCGCACGATCTCCATCAGCACGGACTCCGCCGCGCGGCCCTGCTGGATGATAAAGGCGTTGGGACGCTCCATCTGCGCCGCGCCGCCGTTGAACAGCCCGCCCTCGTACTCGCGCAGGTACACCTCGTCCATCATCTTCTCCACGTCGCGGCAGTCCGTGCGCACGAGGTCGATGATCTTGCGCCAGTTCTTCTCACCGCCGCGCTCGAAGATGTCGCGGAACGTGTCGAGCAGGACATAGTAGCCGGTGTTCCTGCCGTACGCCTCGTCGCCCAAAAACAGCGCCGCCCACTGCTGGTTGGTCATGGCGGTGGTGCCGGAGTCGGAGAGCATATCGACGGTGAGCATGCCCGCGGGGAAGGCGAACTCGTTGTAGTGCGTCGCCTTCAAAACGCGTTCGCGCTGCTCGACCGTGACGCTGGGAATGTCGCGCACCGCGAAGCTGAAGTGGTGCGGTGCGGGGACGTCAAGCGGATATTCTGCTGCCATGGTTCGTTCTACCTCCTGATGTTCTTATGCTTCGCTTATTTTGCGGCGATGACCTCGATCTCGACGAGCGCGTCCTTCGGCAGCCGCGCCACCTCGACGGCGCTGCGCGCGGGGAAGCTGCCCTCGGTGAAGAAGGTCGCGTAGACCTCGTTCATCGCGGCAAAGTCGTTCATATCCTTGAGAAACACCGTGGTCTTGAGCACGTGGTCCATGTCGGTGCCCGCCTGGGTGAGGATCGCTTTGACGTTGGTGAGCGACTGCTTCGTCTGCGCCGCGATCCCCTCGGGGAATTTGCCGGTCGCGGGGTCGATGGGCAGCTGGCCGGAGGTGATGACGAGGCCGCCTGCCTCGATCGCCTGCGAATAGGGGCCGATCGCGGCGGGGGCGGCGGTGGTGCTGATGACCTGCTTCATGGGATTCGTCTCCTTTTTCAAAATGCTTTTTTATTCGTTGTCAAACGCGTCCTCATGCACGAGCTGCATGAACGCGTCAACGACCTTGGAATTGAGCTGCGTGCCGGAAATGCGCTGGATCTCGTTCGCGACGGTGTCCAGCGGCAGCTTTTTGCGGTAGGGGCGGGTGGAATACATCGCGTCGAAGGTGTCCGCCACGGCGATGATCTGAGCGACCTCCGGTATCTCGTCGCCCTTGACGCCGCGGGGATAGCCCTTGCCGTCCACGCGCTCGTGGTGGTAGCCGGCGCCGATGGCGAGGTTGGGGTCGATCGTGATGTCCTTGAGGATCTCGTAGCCGCGCGCGGAGTGGTTCTTCATGATCGCGAATTCCTCGTCGGTCAGGCGCTCGGGCTTGTGGAGCACCTCGTCGGGGATGCTGATCTTGCCGATGTCGTGCAGCAGGGCGATGTTGTACATCTCCTCCGCCTCTTCCTTAGTCTTGCCGAGGCGCTCGGCGAGCATCATCGTGTACTTCGCCACGCGGTGGGAGTGGCCGTTCGTGTAGGGGTCCTTCATATCAATGCAGTTTGCGAACACGCTGGACATCTCATTGATCAGCTGCTTGTTCTCCGCCTGCTTGCGCAGCAGTGCGCGCGTCTTGCGCTGATAGATCAGCACGACGACAAGCGCGGCAAAGAGCGCGCCGAGCGTCGCGACCAGCGCCGGGAACCACGCCTGCTCGTAGAGCGTTTTTTCCTTGACGATCGTCACATCCAGCTCCTGGTCCGCCTCGCCGGTCATCGTGTTGAGGAGCCGGAGCCTGAAATGGTACGTTCCGCCGGGGAGGTTGGTGTAGCTGACGCGGCTGAGCTCCTGCTTCGTCAACTCGACCGGCGCGTCGTCGAAGCCCTCCAGACAATAGCTCAGACGCGGGTTGAGCAGCGAGTAGGTGAAGGCGTAGGCGTAGATGTTCAGACGCTTGCAGTTCTTGGAGATATGCACTTCGCCGTCCGCGGGGACGGAAACATAGGCGTCGTCGGCGGTGAGGAAGGGGACGGCGAGCCGAACCTGGCTGTTGTTGTCCGTGTCGTTGTAGATGTTCACTCTGCCCACGCCGGTCGAGCCGGCGATGTAGAGCGTGCCGTCCGCGCTGAAATGGCTGTAGGAGTTCGGCGTCGCCGTGGCGGGCAGGCCGCATTTCGTGTCGTAGAGCGTGTAGTCTATTTTTTCGTCGGCGAGCATATCCTCGCGCTTGACGACGTAGATGCCGTTGCTGCTGAGCACCCAGATGCGCCCGTCGTCGTCAAAATAGAGGTCGAAGTTGTTCGAGTAGGGGAAACGGCGGACCGCCGTGATCTTATCGTCGCGCATATAGGCAATGGAGTTGCTGGTAATGATCCAGTAAAGCCCTTCCTCCTCCGCGTCCCGCTTGAGGCGGAGAATGACCTCGGAGGGAAGCCCGTCGTCCCGCCCGAGGCGCGAGACCTTCCCACCGTCGAGAATGTAGATGCCGTCGCCGTCGCTGCCCAGGTACAGCCGCCCGTCCGGCGCTTCCTCAATGCACAGGATTTCCAGATTGCTGATGCCCTGCGCGCTGTCATAGGTGGCGACGATTTTGCCGTCCCGGATCAGATTCACGCCGGCGTTGGTCGCAACGGCGAGCGTGCCGTCATGCAGCTCGAAAACCATGCGCGCGCGGTTGGACGCAAGACCGCTGTCGACGTTGTAGATCGTGTAAGCGCCGCTTTTGGCGTCATAGCGCACGAGGCCGTTGTCGCTGTTGGTGCAAAACCACATCGCGCCGGTGCTGTCCGCTTTGATGCAGCGGATGCGCACGCCGTCAAGCAGCTCGGTCAGCTCATTCGTCACCTGGCTGTAATCCTTGTCGAGGATCGTCAGCCCCGTGTCCGCGCCGATGTACAAAAGCCCGTCGTGCAGGCAGGTCGAGTTGACGACCAGCGGCGGCAGCTCCGCGGAGGCGGAGATGTTTGCAAAGCGGTTGGGGACGATCTTCAGAAGCCCCTGACGCGAGGAGGTGAACCAGAGATTGCCCTCATAGTCGGAGAGGATGTGTTCGATGGAGTTCGTCATCGGCAGGTCGGTGACCTGCGTGTAGCGGTAGCGGCTGTCCAGAAAACCGATGCCGTTGTCGGAGCAGACCCAAATGAGGCCGTTGAGCTTGCGGATGGAGTTGACGTAGTGGAGCGGCTCGACGGAAAACTGGCGGCACGCCTTCATGCCGTCCGTCAGATCGCCGTAGATGACCGCGGAATCCTGCGTGCCGAGATAGACCCAACCGGGGCGGTCGGGGTCGGGGTAGACCGTGTTGACGATGCCGGCTTCGAGCACGTCGGAGCTGTAAAACGCGGTCAGGCGCAGATCCTCGATCGTGAAGAACCCGCCGGCATTCGTCACGCCGTAGACGACGCCGTTCTCGCCGCGAACCAGCTCGCAGACGTACTCGCGGTTGATCTGCGGGTCGTCGAGCACGTGCATCTCGCCGTTCGTGTCGATGTACGCGATGCCCATGGTCGTTGCGACCAGAATGTTGCCCTGCGCGTCCTCGACGATCGAACGCACGGAGGAGGAGCGCAGCCCCTGCTCGCGGTCGTAGAAGGTGAACTGCTCGTCCTTGAGCATCCCGACGCCGCTGTCGTTCGTGCCGACCCACAGCCTGCCCTGCGAATCGGCGCACAGGGACACGACGCTCGACACGCCCGTGGAGGAGTCGTAACGGTAAAAGGCGTTGCCGTCATAGCGGATCAATCCGCTGTAGCTGCCGATCCAGATAAATCCCTCCGCGGACTGCACAACGGCGTTGACGTCGGACGTCGGCAAGCCGTTCGAGCTGTTGTAGAGCACGGAGGTGTAGTCCGAGCTTTTGCCGTCCTGTTCTTCAAACACCGCCTGCGCCGCGACGCAGAGCAGTACGAGCGACAGAGCGGCGGATGCGGCGGAGAGCGCGAAGCGGCGCAGCGCCGGACATATGGTTCGTTTCATTCGGAAGCCCTCTTTCAATCGTAAAATGCGCAGCCGCAGCGGCCGTTCTGCTTGACCTTGTAGAGCGCGAGGTCGGCGTCCTTGACGATGTCGCCCGTGCTGTGCTTGCTGTCGCCGAACGCCGTGCCGACGCTCACGGAGGTCGGCGGCAGGCCGTTCTCGGGATTTTGAAGTTTTTGGTTGATGCGCTTGACCTTTTCGTCGATCAGCCCCTTGAACTGGCTGCCGGAGCGAACCATGATCGCCGCAAACTCGTCGCCGCCGATGCGGCAGATGTAGTCGGTGGGACGGAAGCTGTCCCGCAGGACGGAGGCGACGTGGGCGAGCACACGGTCGCCCATGTCGTGACCGTAGGTGTCGTTGACGTTCTTGAACTTGTCCACGTCGATGATCAGCAGCGCGCAGGTGTCCATCACGGTGTTTTTCAGCAGGAAATCGTATCCCGCGCGGTTGTAAAGCCCCGTGAGCTTGTCGTGCGACGCCTCATAGGCGAGCTTTTCCTTCTTTTCGCGGTTCGTTTCGAACATGATGTTGTACGTCGAGGCGAGAAAGCGGAATTCGGAGGAGCCCCTGATCGGGATGGCTTCCTCGTCCTGGATGTGCAGAACGCTTCTGATCAGCGGATTGATCACGAGGATCGAGGTCATCGCTACGATCATCAGAATGATCGCGATGAGAAGCGTGATGAGCGTCTGCTGCGTGTGCAGCAGCAGATTCATCTCGCCCTCCGCGGCGGTCTGCTGGCGCTCGTTCTGCTTGACAAGATCGGCGAAGCACAGCTGCATGTTTTCGGAAATGGCGGCCTTTTTGCGCACATAGAAGTTGTCGAAGACCATGCTGCGCGCCAGATCCAGCTTTTCCCTCTGCCCCAGGGCGTCGTCCTGCGGGAGGATCGAAAGTGTCCTGATGACCCGCGGATAGGTCTGCGGGTCCTCGCCGAAGGCGTCGAGCGCGAGGCGGATAGCGTATATCTCCTGGCTGGTCAGGGATTCTGACTGTTTCACCGCCGCCTTCGCGCGGAGATAGGAGTCGGTTCCGCCGAGTCCCTCGTGCAGCGTCTCAAGCGCGGCCTCGCGCCGCTTCGTCACGTTGATCTCCTCAAAATAGCAGTCGAGATAGTCGCGGTTGCCGGTCGTGACGAAGCCGCGCACCTGCTCGGTCAGATAGTCGGAGGCGGCGAGCAGGTCGTTCGCGCACTGCTGCCATTCGATGTAATTGTTTTCCATGTTGCGCATGGCGGCATAGCCGCTCGAGGTCCTGCGGGTCGCAAAGAGCAGCAGAACCGAAATGAGCAGCGTGAACGTCGCCATGATATAATTCAGCTTTCCCAGGGGAAGGCCTCTTTTTCCGATACGTTGAAGGATGTTTCGCATGAAATCCTCCCCGAATGCGAGAGTTTTTGCGCATGCGCATAACTCTTCACCCTTAGCATATCACGCTCCGGCATTTTTTTCAAGGACAGTTCCCGCTTTTTGCCAACCGCCGGGAACCAAAAAAACGCCTTCGGGCTCCGAAGGCGTTTTTCGTGGACTTATTCCGCGGGATTGACGTGGATCATAATGTGCTTGACCTTGGGGAAGGCGGCCTCGATATCGTCGTGGACGCGCTCGGCGACGGCGTGCGCCCTGGTGAGCGGCAGGCTGCCGTCGACGGAGATCTCCATTTCGATGTAGACGCGGTTGCCGAACTCGCGCGTGCGCAGCAGGTCGACGCCGGCGACCTCTTCGTGCGCAAGGGCGCAGGCGCGGATCGCGTCTACATCGAAA
>SVKM01000083.1 GCA_015068465.1 Oscillospiraceae bacterium
AAAGCCAGCTGACGATGGAGAGCGCTGGGGCGCTCTCCCCCGCCTGATAGCCGATGAGCGCGCGCACCGCCTTGCCGTTGTAGCTGTTGGAGTAGTACACCGCCATGAAAAAGCCCAAAATCAGCAGCGTCCACGCGAGCATCCGGTACTTTTCTCCCTTTTCCCGCAGCCCCGCGTACAAACACGCGCCCGCCGCTGGATAGAGGCAGTAGGAAAAATAGGAGCCGTAGGTCGCGAAGAACGAGCCGAGCGAGGTCTTGTTGGCGAGCGCCTCGTTGATGGAAAAGTCCGCAAACGAGCCGACGAGGATACCCAGCACGCACGCGGCGACGACCGCCCAAAAGCAGGCCGTCGGGACGGAAAGGACGTTTTTCTTGTTCATTAGAATATCTCCTTGTCATCGACCACTATGGTCAGTTCCAATACGAAGCCGTATTCTTCCGGTACATATGTTCCGTCCGCAGTCATGACATAGTGCAGCTTCTTTGCCCTGCACAGTCCTTTCGGCATGCCTTCCGGCGTCCATTTAACCGTCATATATCTCTTTGTCCAGCATGTTTTCCCGCCTGGCTACGATCAGCGTAATAGCGCCCAACCCGGTGACATTGCCGCATACCAGCATCATGCCGACGATGGAGAACAATCCCATCACAATCCCGATTGCCTCGGACGGTATGCCGATTTCCGGAAGCAGAATGGAGAACAGCAACAACGCTCCGCCCGGCAATCCCGGCGCGCCGCTTTCGATGATCAAAAGCGTGATCGCGATGCTTGTCATCAGAGAAAGTGTAACCGGAACTTCAAAAATTTTTGCCATAAACAACGCGCTGATGGCCAGTGTTATGCATGAGCCCCCCGGCGTCACGGTGCATCCCAATGGCAGAGCGATGGAATAAATTTTCTTGGAGACGCCCAGCTTTTGGCCGCATAGATCCATTGCGGTAGGCAGCGCGGCGTTAGATGAAGCGAAGGTAAAGCCCGTCAACATGGCGGGATAGTATTTTTTGAAAAACGTAATTGGATTGCATCGCGCGAAAACAAGCACCATCACGCCGTACAGGAATATCATGGCGGCATTGCCGATAAACGTCACCGGAACCCACGAGAACACAGCAAGCAGTGTTTTGACATCCATGGAAAGAACCATCTTCGCCATAGAGCAGAATATTGCGAGCGGCATCACCTGAATAATGATCTGCGTGATCCTTTCGGCAATGATATACCCGTCCGCCAAAAAATCCTTCAACACCCTGATGCGGTCGGATAAGGTTCCACAGGCAACGCCGAGCAGAATCGCCATAAAGATGATCTTCAGCATATCGGATCTCAAAAATGGGGAAATCACATCTGACGGCACGATCCCGACAACGGTGTCCAGCAAGGAAATGGAATATCCGCCGGACTGAGCGGCTGAGGCGGCCGCCGATTCGGAAACCATTTCCCTGAGCTGCGGATCACCGATTGGGAACACATGCCATATGCAAAATCCCAGAACGATCCCCACAACGGCGGAGCCGACAAGATACGCCACGATCCTCCCGGCAATACGCCCAAGCGTCCTCATATCCTGAATGTCGCCGATGCTGGAGGCGATGGAAAAGAATACCAGCGGCGCCACTATCATTTTAAGCGCGTTCATAAACATGGTGGATACGGGGTCGAAAAAATAGTTCGACACCGCGGTATTGACGGAAGGCGCAAGGATTTTCCCCATCAGGATACCAGCCAGCACGCCCAAAAGCAATCCGGCAAATGTAAGATATAGCTGCGCGAACTGAGAGCCGGAAACGCCGATCTTTATGACAGAGATGCCGCGGCGAAAACGAACGGACAGCCGATCCCCCAGAATACGTTTGTTCAGCGATCTGCATATATCTTCCTGCTCGGGCGTAAGATCGTCAAAGCTCCATTGGCCGGAAATGTCTATCCTGTCTTCAGTGAATTCCTTCGTCCTTCCGCTGATGCGGATCTGGGTGTTTCCAAGTCTGGACACGATGGATATGGAAATGACTTCCTCCGGGCTTTCCGCACACTCCGTCATAACCCGAAAAGCCTCTTCCGTAGTCAGTGCCGCGCGGATCACCTCGCGGGAGTTGATCTTTTTCCTGCTCAGCGTATCGCGAACATAATCTACCGCTGTGTCAAGCTGCGAAAGATTCGCTTTCACTTCCATCGTATTTCCCTCTGCTTTCCATGTTCTTTCTTCCGCACGAAAGGTCAAAATCCGCCGCTGAACCGCCGAGCGAGCCTCAGTGGTTCAGCGGGAGACTCCGGGCAATTCCCCGCTTGCAGAACCCGACGGCGGAATGGCTTCTCCATTCCGCCGCCGGGCTTCACATACGCTCTCAGGCGTGCTTCTTGATGTTGTTGGCTAAGTAGAGAACGAAGCAGTTGACGGCAAGCGAGAACACCGCGGAGAGGATCTCCTGCGTGCCGTTTTTAAAGCTGGTGATGAGCGTGATCGCGGCGAATACCACGGCGATGATCGAAACGATCCACAGCGGCTGCGCCTTGCCGGCGTCTTTCGCCGCCTTCATGCAGAAGATGCCCTCCACCAGATCGACGACGCCGGTCAAAAGCGCCGCGACGCCCGCAAAAAGGGCCACACCGATCCCCATTGCGAGCTCCTGATCGGCCGTTTCACCTGCCGTGGCGGCGCCGATGCCGCCGATCCCGAGCATGGCGAGACCGCCGAGCAACGCCAAAATGGCAGAGATAATGCTGAGAATACCGAACACCTTGATGATCTTCTGACTCTTTTCCAGACTCATGTTTTGTTTCCTCCTAAAAATCTTTTTATTTTGAATAACCCTTATCGGGGCAATTCACGTTTATGCCGCTCAGTTCCCGCCCTTGGAGGGGAGCATACCGGCAATAGTGTTCACAAATCCGCTGATGGGCATAGTTTGGAGGAGCACCTTGCCCGGCCCGGTGATGACCGTGTTGAAAAGCCCCTCGCCGCCGAAGAGGATGTTCTTGACGCCCTTGACCTGCTGCACATCCAGCGTGCAGGTGTCGTCGATCATAGCGACGTTGCCTGTGTCCACAATGATCTGCTGGCCGGCGGAGAGCTCGTACTCCACCACGCTGCCGTCGATTTCCAGAAAAGCGGTGCCGTGACCGGAGAGCTTCTGCATCACAAAGCCCTCGCCGCCGAAGAACCCGGCCATACCCTTTTTCTGGAAGAACACAGACAGCTCCACCCCTTCTTCGGCTGCCAAAAACGCCCGTTTCTGCACCACGACCGAACAGCTCGGACCGATCTCCACCGCGCGGATCGAGCCGGGGAAGCTTGAGGCAAAGGCGATCATCCCGTTTCCTTGCGCGGTGTATTTATTCTGGAACAGGGACTCGCCGGAGAAAAGACGGCCAAACATCTTGCCAGCGCCTCCTCCGCTGGTCTCCATCTGCATATTGGGGCTCATCCAGCTCATCGCGCCGGACTCGCACTTCAGGCTCTCGCCGCTTTCCAGCTGGCAGACGACTACGGGCATGGGCTCTCCCTTGATTTCATACTTCATGCTGCATACCTCCTAAAATGTTTCTACTATGAACAACCCCCTGTCGGGTCATTTCACGTCTTCGCCGCTCTGCGCGCTTTCGACCGACGTATCCCCGCGCAACAGGGACATTTCGCAGAGCTGCCGCGTCTTCTTTTTGAATCGGATCAGCACGACGATCTCATAGGCCATAAGACCCACATAGCCGATCAGCGCCTTGGCAATGCCGGCCATTTCGCCTTTGACCAAGCCCGGATTGAACGCCGTGCAGGCATCATACAGCGTATGGACGGCCACGGGGACGACTGCCGCCAGCACATAACTGAGCGCCGCGGAGCCCTTGCCGGTCAGCTTGCTGTATTTGGCGCGCCCCAGAAACTCCGCCATGATCATACTGAACGTCATGTGCGCCGGCACCGAGATCATTCGCATAACAGTGGAAAAGACGCTCGCGTCGTCAGCGCCGTAGCTGAACTCCTCGATAATAGAGAAGCCGAAGCCCACGCACGCGCCGATGAGGACGTATTCATAGACGTTTTTGACCTTGCCGCGGAAGACGAGCAGAACCACGATGATCAGAACCAGCTTGGCGATCTCCTCCAAGCCGCCGGCGACGATAAAGGAGCGTTCCAAAGACTGCGCAAAGCTCAACTCGCTCAGCTTCAACGCGGTCCCGCTTGCCGCCTGGCTCTTTATATAGGCCATGCTGAAAGGAAGCGTCAGAGGATGGGAAAGCAGCCCCAGCGCGATGGGTAGCAACGCCTGCATTGCTCCGACGGGCTGCGGGAGCTCTCTTTTGACCATTCGCCAGTACAAAAAGCCCAAAAAAGCAATCGTCACCAAAGTGGAAATAATAGACATGAAATTCATACGTTGTCCTCCCAAACATGTGCTTATGTGCACAAAAAGCGTCTGATTCTTTATTTCTGCGGCGCGCCGGCGTCCTTTTCCACGCCGTCGCCGTAGATCGTCGCAAAATCGTCGCGCATGGAGATCGTGCCGATGCCGAGCTTTTCATAGTCCGCGATCTTTGATTGCGCACCCTCGGTATCGCCCCACTCGCGCGCCTCATCGTCCGCGAGCACGATGTAGGAAAGCGCGGCATACGGGTTGTTCGTGACCGCGTATGCGCACATCGCCACGTCGCCGGAGCTGTTGCCGAACGCGAGCACCGGCTGCTGCCCGATCTCGCGCACGATGGCGTCCACCTTGCTCATCTTGGCGTTCTCGCCGTAATAGCTCCCGTCGAACACGACCTTGTCCGTGGCCTGGAAGGTGTAGTCGCCGTCCGCGGCCTCGCCCTGACCCGTCGCAGTGTAGCCGTACTCCGTGCCGATGACGCGCGCGGGCGGGATGCCGAGCGTGTCCTTCACGAGCGCGCGCACGATGTTGCGCTCGGTCGCGGTCACGATGTAGACCGTGAAATCGTTTGCCTCCAGAAATTTCACCAGCTGCACCATCGGGAGATAGAACGCTTCGCCGCGCTTGAGGTTCTTAAAACCCTCCGCGTCGGAGTCCATGAACCTCGTCACATACGCCTCCAGCTCGGCGGGCGTCATGCCCTGATAGGCGATCGCCGCCGCGGCTGCCTGCCGCGTGCTGATGCCCGACGGCTTTTCCTGCCAGCGGGTGTCGACGATCTCCTGCGCGACCGCTTTGACCTCCTCCGTCGGCGTGTAGTCGGGGTTGTTGAGGACAAAGTCCACGAACACCATGTACTCAAAGCAGCGCGGATAGGTCTCGCACATCAGCGTACCGTCGAGATCGAACACGGCGACGCGGTCCTCCACGGGGATATAGGCTTCGCTTTTCGGATCGGTGATGCTCGCCATATACGCTGTAAGCGCGTTCTTCGCCGCCGCGTCCTCCGTCCACGCGTGTAAGAGGTCGGCGTGGATCGCCAGCGCGTTGAAGCGCGAGAGCGCCGCGGTCAGCTCTGCCTGCGTGACGGTATCCCACGCGCCGAGGCGCCCGTCCGCCTTCGCGTCCAGAAGCCCGGAGCCGACCGCCCATTGCAGCGCGCCCACCGCCCAGTCCGACCATTGGAGCATGTCGCTGTAACTCAAAATATTGGTGTCCTCGCCTACCGAAACGTCCAGGCCGAGGTACTTCGCGCAGCGGTGGAGAACTGTCGCCATCTGCTCGCGGCTGAGCGCGCCGTCCGGCAAAAACGCCCCGTTGCCGACGCCGCTCACCAGCTTTTTACCCGCCGCCCAGCGGACGGCCGAGGCATAGGGCGCCGTTCGCGGAACATCGGAAAAATCCGCCGCGTCGCCGGCGTCCGGTCTGCCCTCGCGCTCCCAGAGCGCGGCGCAGAGCATGGCGCGCGTGGCGGGCGCGGACGAGGCGGCGTCCGGAGCCGCCGATCGCGCGGGAAGCGCGGCGAGGCTCAAAGCAAGCGCCAGCGCCCAAAGCAGGCTGCTGCACCTTTTCATGTTTTTGCTCATCCTCCGCTTTAACGGCGTCGTTAATACCTTTTTCTCCGTCACGTCCATTCTTCATCCTCCTTCAGATGCCGGTTCATACACCGGAAGCAAAAGCCGATCGAACAATCCCCCGGAAAAATCGTACCGTCAAAATCATATACGTTCATTTCGCTCCCACCTTCACGCGCTCCCTGTAAAACCGCATCATATTTCGGTTGTATCCCGCAAATCAGATAGGTTTTCCGTTGTCTTTCCGACTGTTTTCGAGATTATAAATGTAATTATATCGAATCGTCTCAGCCAAAACAAGGGGACGTTTCAGAATGAAACATATTTTTTTGAGCCTCCCCTTGCGCTTTATCTCAGAATTGTTTATCCTTTTTTCGTAGACTGCGGAAAGGTGCGCGATTTGCCATGAAAAAGCCCATCGGAGAAACGTTGCGCTGTCTGAGAATGGAAAAGGGCCTGTCTCAACAGCAGCTGGCGGACAGGCTCCATGTGGAGCGCTCCAGCGTCGCCAACTGGGAGGCGGGCCGCCGCATGCCCGACGCCGCGATGATCTCCCAGCTTGCTTCCGCGCTGGGCATGGATTCCGCCGCGCTGCTCGCCGCCGCCGAGGAACCGGACGAAGCGCCCAACGTTATTCTGGTGGACGACGAGTCGATCGTTCTTTCGGGCGGGCTGCCCGTTCTGCGCGAGGCGCTGCCGTGCGCGAATGTCGTCGGCTTTACCAGGCCGATGGAGGCGGTTGCTTTTCTGAAAAAGAATCCGGTCGCGCTGGCGTTTCTGGATATTGAGCTGGGGCGCGCCAGCGGACTTGAGCTGTGCAGGGAGCTGCTGCGTATCCGCCCGCGCACCAACGTGGCCTTTCTCACCGCGTTCCGGGAGTATTCTTTCGACGCGTGGGAAACGGGTGCGTGCGGGTTTCTGCTCAAGCCGCTGGAGGTTGGGGCGGTGCGCGCGCAGCTCGCCCATCTGCGTTATCCCGTGGGAGGGCTGTTGTGATGGAGTGGATTAACTTTTCGTCATTGATGGAGGCGGCGGCGATCCTGTTCGGCGTATTTGGGCTGGTCGTGTCGCACATTGCCCGCGGCGTGGACGGGTGGCCGCGCCGCCTGTGCGTCGCTATCCTGTTCTCGTCGATCATCGCCTCGGTCTTCGACCTGCTGAAAACCGCCGCTCTGTATTACCACGCGACAATTCCGGTGTGCCTCGCGATGACGCTCTCCACCTCGTTTGCCTCCACGTTCAACGCCCTGCCCGTAACGGCGTATTTCATTTCCTGCTGCGGGGAGGATTGGCGAAAAAGCAGGGTCATGCACATACAGGGCGTGCTTTCCGCCGTACTGATCGCGGTGCAGGTCGTCGGGCGTTTGAGCGGGAGATTCGTTGTCACGCCGGAATATGAAATCCTTCTCGACAGGCCGTGGGCGTTTTCCTGCCTGCTCATTATCGTGGCGATTACAATACTCCTGCTGGCTGCCCTGCTGCGGAGATGGAAAAAGCTGGCGAACGTGCAGCGCTTCGTTTTTTTGATTTCCTTCTTCACGCCGTTCTATGGTCAGAGCTTACTCGTGGAGCTGCTGCTGTTGATCGAGCTGGTGCGGCGCTACGCGGAACAGAAGGATGAGGCGGCGCGGCAAAGGACGCGCGTCGCCGTTCTGCAAATGCGCCCGCATTTCATTCACAACACGCTGATGAGCATTTATTACCTCTGCGCGCAGGACCCCAAAAAGGCGCAGCAGGTCATCAAGGATTTTTCACGGTATCTGCAAAGCAACTTCACCACCATCGTCAAGGAGGGGACCGTTCCCTTCGCGGAGGAGCTGGAGCACACGCGGGCGTATCTCGCGGTGGAGCAGGTGCGCTACGAAGGTCAGTTGTTTGTGGAGTTCGACACACCGAACACGTTTTTCCGTATCCCGCCGCTGACGCTCCAGCCCATCGTGGAAAACGCCGTCAAGTACGGTCTGGACCCCGACATGGAGCCGCTGTATGTCTCCGTCGTCACGGAGGAGGTGCCCGGCGGCGTGCGGATCGTCGTAGAGGACACCGGTCCCGGCTTCGCGCCCTCGGAGGGCGAGCCGCAGCTTGCCCTCGACAATATCCGCGAGCGGCTGAAAACGATGTGCAACGGCACGCTCTCCATCGAGCCGCGCGAGGCGGGCGGGACGAGGGTGACGGTGTTTGTGCCGCTGCCGGAGAAAGGTTGAATGAGTTTGATTTACAACTTGCAATATTTACGCTCCTGTGGTAGAATACCATGGTTTTATGACAGCAAAAATGTCAATACAGAAGGGAGACGCCATGAAGCTCAGCGCGGAACAGATGGCGGAGCGCCGTCAAATCATGCTGCAAACAGCGTTCCGGCTGTTTGCGGAACGCAATATCGACTCGGTTTCGATGGAGGACGTAGCGGCGGAAACAGACTATGGGATCCGCTCTTTCTACCGTTACTTCAAGGATAAGGACACGCTGGTGATCGAGACCGCGACGTGGGCGTTTCAGACCTTCACGGCGGAGAACCGCAAGCGCAATCCGGAGCAGACCGGCGGCACGGCGGCGGACGTCTACGCCTTCTTCCTCGACTCGTTTCTGCGCCTGTACCGCGAGCGGAGCGACCTTTTGCGCTTCAACCAGTTCTTCAACGTCTACGTCCGCTCGGAGAAGATCGACGCCGGGCAGTTACAGCCCTACGGCGGCATGATCGACGCGCTGCGCGAGCGGTTCCGCGCCGTCTATCGCAAGGGCAAACAGGACGGGACGCTGCGCACCGACTACCCGGAGGAGGTCATCTTCTCCGCGACGCTGCACCTGATGCTCGCCGTGGTGACGCGCTACGCCGTGGGCTTGGTCTACGACGCGGGCGTCGAGCCGGAGCAGGAGCTGCTGACGATGAAGGAAATGCTGCTCGCGCGGTACACAGTAAATCACTGACGGAGGAAAACAAGATGAACCTGATGGAAAAAAAGACGAAAAAAAGCGAGACGCTCCAAAATGCCGAGGAAGCAAAGGCTCCCGCGGAGCGTTCGGAAATCGAGCTGAGCGACGACGACCTCGACAAGGTGGCGGGCGGCGGAGGATGGTTTCTCCCTCTGGACGAGCCCCCGAGATAAAACAGGCGTTTCACGGCACAGAGGAGGTACACACCATGAACACCAAAAAGCCCCTATCCATCCTGCTGACGCTCTGCATGATCGTCGGCCTCGCCCCGTGGAGCGTCCTGCCCGCACGGGCGGACGCGACGCCGGTCACGGAAATCGAGGTCGCCGACTGGGCGGCGCTGAAAGGCAATAGCAGCGCGGCGACGGTGACGACGGTGAACGGCGTCACCACCATCACATTAAATGCCTGCATCAAGCTGACGGCGAAGCTGGAAATCGCCTTTGGCGAAGCAAGCGAACGGCCCTACGTCCTCGACCTGAACGGCTACGGCATCCGCTATGCCGGCGAAAACGGCAGCGTCATCGCCCCCTTCTGGAGATGCAGCAGCCTGACGCTGAAGGACAGCACGCCGGGTCGCGCCACCTACTACATCACGCTGACGGACGGGCGCGGCACGGCGGTCAGCGACGGTGCGCCCAGCGGCACCGAAGGTACGGACTACCTCACCGTCGACGGCGGCTACATCACGGGCGGATCGGTGTCGACTGGTGGCGGTATTTATTTCACCTCACCTTTCACTATGGAAGGCGGCACGATCTGCGGCAACAAGGCGAAATCCAGTGGCGGCGTGAGGGCAAGCAATTTCACCATGTCCGGCGGCGCGATCTCGTACAACTCCGCCACATCTGATGCCGGCGGCGTGAATATCTCTACCAAGGGGACAGCCGTGATGACGGGCGGCACGATCGCACACAACAGCGGTCCAGTTTCCGATGTGAATAACAGCGGTACCTTCGTGATGACGGGCGGCACGATCGGCTATGAGGGTCAAAGCGGCAAGAGTATATGTAACACACCCTACTCAGCCTTTTACAGCAAATCGGGCAGCTCCGCCCGGTGTTATGGCAATTTTGAAGTCGACTACGGAAAACCCGCGCAGACGATCTCCACCGTGACGGCTTCCGCCGCCAACGGCACGGTCGCGGTAAGCAGCGACCCCGCGTGGACCGACGAAACGACCGGCTACTATGCCGAGCGCGATACCGTCACGCTGACGGTCACGCCCGACGCGGGCTATCAGCTCGACACGCTGACGGTGAAGGATGCAAGCAGCAACAACGTCGAGGTCGGCGGCACGGGCAATACGCGCACCTTCACCATGCCCGGCAGCAACGTCACGGTCAGCGCGACGTTCGCGGCGCTCCCCGTCGCGCAGGTCAACGAGACGCCGTACACCTCCGTGCAAGATGCGATCAACGCGGCGAGCTCGGACTATGAGAATTCTCCGGGAACCGTCACGCTGCTCGCGAACGTGACCGTCGACGAGCCGCTGACGATTGAATCCGGCCGCTATGTCACTCTCGACC
>SVKM01000084.1 GCA_015068465.1 Oscillospiraceae bacterium
TCGGGCATCTTGCTGGCTGTTACCAAGCAAGATGCCCGACTCTTCAATTTTTTATGCCATTATCTTAATGACATTGCTCAAAGAGCCTTTCTTTTTTTGTGTTTTTCAGCCGAACAGCGCCATCAGCACGCCGGCCGCGATCGCGGAGCCGATAACGCCCGCGACGTTCGGGCCCATGGCGTGCATCAGCAGGAAGTTCGAGGGGTTCTCCTTCTGGCCGACGACCTGGGAAACGCGCGCCGCCATCGGGACGGCGGAAACGCCGGCGGAGCCGATGAGCGGGTTGATCTTCTCCTTGAGGAAGACGTTCATGAGCTTCGCGAGCAGCAGGCCGCCCGCGGTACCGAAGCCGAACGCCACAACGCCCATGACCATGATCTTGATGGTCTGCCAGGACAGGAACGTGGTGGAGGTCGCCGTCGCGCCGACGGTGAAGCCGAGGAAGATCGTGACAATGTTCATCAGCTCGTTGCCCATCGTCTTGGTGATGCGGTCGACCACGCCGGATTCCTTGGCGAGGTTGCCGAGCATCAGGCAGGCGATCAGCGGCGCCGCGGAGGGCACCAGCAGCGCGACGAACACGGTGATCATGATCGGGAAGATGATCTTCTCCTTCTGGCTGACCGCGCGCAGCGGGCGCATCTTGATCATGCGCTCTTCCTTGGTGGTCAGCGCCTTCATGATCGGCGGCTGAATGACCGGCACGAGCGCCATGTACGAATACGCGGCGACGGCGATCGGGCCGAGCAGCTCCGGCGCGAGGCGGGAGGTGACATAGATCGCGGTCGGGCCGTCCGCGCCGCCGATGATGCCGATGGAGGAGGCCTGCCTCGCCGTGAAGCCCATCAGCCGCGTGCCGACGTAGGTCATGAAGATGCCGAGCTGCGCGGCGGCGCCGAGGAGCAGGGACTTCGGGTTCGCGATCAGCGGGCCGAAGTCGGTCATCGAGCCGACGCCCATGAAGATCAGGCACGGGTAGATGCCGAGCTTGACGCCGAGGTAGAGGATGTCCAGCAGGCCCGCCGTGATCGACGCGCCGACCGGACAGGTCGCAAGGACCGCGTCCGCGACGCCCGAGGCTTTCAGCTCGTTAAACAGCTCCGCCGTCATGGGCTCTCCGTGGAGCAGCTCCCAGTGGACGTGTCCGCCGGCGAAGAAGATCTCGTGGAACATGTCCGCGCCGGGGAGGTTGGTGCACAGCATGCCGAAGGCGATCGGCAGAAGGAGCAGCGGCTCGAACTGCTTGACGATCGCGAGGTAGAGCAGGACAAAGGAGATGGCGATCATAATGAGCATCTTCCAGTTGCCGCCCTGAGAGAACTGATAAAAGCCGGTCTGCTGCGCGAAATTAATAATAGCTTGCATATTCCAGCTTTCCTTTCATCACAGTTTTAGAGGAGGCGGTCGCCATCAGCCGATCACGCAGAGCGTGTCGCCGGGATTGACGGTGGCGCCCTTCTGGACTGCGACGGAGGAAACCGTGCCGGAGGCGGGAGCGAAGATCTCGTTCTCCATCTTCATCGCCTCGAGGATGAACAGGAGGTCGCCCTCCTTGACGCTCTGGCCGGCGCTGACCTTGACGTCGAGGATCGTGCCGGGCATCGGGGAGGTCACGGCGCCGGCGGCGCCGCCGGCAGCGGGAGCGGCCGCGGGCGCCGCGGCGGGGGCGGGAGCGGCCGCAGGAGCGGGCGCGGGAGCCGCGACAGGAGCGGACGGAGCGGCGGCGGGAGCGGGATGATACGCGGGGGCGTAGCTGCCGCCGCGGCTGCCGCCGGCGGACTCCACGGTGACGTCGTAGCTGACGCCGTTGACGGTGACTCTGTACTGCTTAACCATAGTGATTTTCTCCTTCTGTCAGATAGATTTTTTGATGTTCGTGATGTTGAAGCCGCGCGAGGAAATGCCGGGTTCTTCCGAAAGCGCCGCCATGATCGCCACGACCACGTCGGTCGGGATGCCGGAGGCGGTCTGCTGCGGGTGCTGCTGGGCGACCTTCTGTACCTCGGCACGGGTGTCGTTCTTCGGCGCGGGCGGCGGTGCGACCTTCGACATGATCTTGCCCATAAGCAACGTAAGGAAGATAATGCAGATCAGACCGAAGAACACCGTTCCGATACCCATGAGAACGACAAAGAGGTTGCCGTATTCTGCTGCTGGCATATATTTTCTCCTTTCTGAAAGGATTTTTAATTCATCGCCAGAACGTCGACAAACGCCTGGATGGCGGTCGCCGCCTGCCCGAAGTCGCGCATCTGCTGGTCGACGCCGAGCTTGATGAACGGGATCTTGTGGGCGTCGAGCGCCTTCTTGAGGTACGGATACTCCATCTCCTCGGGGTCGCAGAACTGCTGCATGAAGAGCACCAGGCCCTGCGCGCCGGATTCCTCGACGAGCTTGGCGACGAACTCGCCGCGGCGGTTCTGCTCGCTCGCTTCGTCGTAGAGCAGGACGTCGTAGTCCTGGTCGGCAAATTGCTTGCACAGCGCCATCATCGGGTCGCCGGTCTCGTCCGCGTCCACGCGGATGCCGCGGGACTCGTGCGCGACGTCGTCCGCCGCGATGGCGACATGGTTGTCCTTGAGCACCTTCAAAAGCGCCGGGGAGTCGACCACGATGCCCGACGTCACGATCTTGACGCCGTTCCACTTCGCGGCGGGCAGCGCTTTGAGCTCCGCGTTGAGGGCTTCGAGCTTCTCGGTATGCTCCGATTTGCGCATGAAGAACGCGCTCTTCAAAACCGCGCTGCGCATGATCGGGTCGATCACGTCGCAGTGCTCGCTCGCGAGCTTGACGAACTCGCGGCGCGCCTTGCGGGAGCGGTTGTAGACCTTGATGGCGTTTCGGATCTCCTCGTCGGTGATCTCCTTGCCGCGGATCTTCTCCAGCTCCGTCTTGACGTGGGTGTACTGCGCGCGGCAGAACTCCATGCCAAATTCGGGGCGGCGATACTGCGGGTGCGCGAGGAAGATCGTCGGCAGCTTGCCCTCCATCGCCACGCGGATGTTCTGCGTCATCGGGCGCAGCGTGTCGCAGATGGCGGGGGTGATGACGCCGTCGAGCAAATCGCAGGTGCCGTCGAGCAGCATCTCAAGATCGAGCTGGGCGATCGTGCAGTAGAATGTCGCGCAGTACTCCTTCGCCTTGGAAATCGTCTTGCTGTTGCTGCCCCACATGCCGAGCGGCACCATGCCCGCCGCTTCGACCAGCTCCTCGGGCGCGTAGTACGGCAGCACGCCGATGCACTTGTAGCCGGCGTCCTTATACTTCTTCAGTTGGGCCTTGGGGCTGGCGGCGACGGCTGCGAACTCCTGGACCATCGTTTCGATACTCATTTCTTCCGCCCTCCCTTACTTCTTGTTCGCCTGCATGGCCTCGACCAGGCCCTGCACGCGGGTTTCATACTGCGCCTCGTTGAAGTTGCGCGGGTCCGCCTGGTCGCCGTCGAAGCCGGCGCAGGGGATACCGAGGTCCTTCGTGAAGCGGCGCTGCATCTCCGCCATGTAGCCGGACCACGGCTTGCACGAGCGGTTGTAGTGGACGAGCACGCCGTCGACCTTGTTGTCGCGGCAGATGCCCTCGCGCCAGTCGACGCCCTGCTCGATGCACACGCTGTTGGGCGCCTTGCAGTACGCCTTGACCATCTCGTCGTAGTTGTTGTAGACGAAGCCGAAGGCGGGGGCGTAGACGACGGCGGTGACGTTCACGCCGTTCGCCTTGAGGGGCTTGAAGAGGTTGGGAAGCTTGGGCCAGCAGGGGATGCCCTCGAACATGACGCGGTACTGCTCCGGGAACGGGAGCGTCGAGGTACCCTCCTTGATGTTCTTGTCGAGGTCCTTCTCCAAAAGCTCGAACGCGTCCGCCGCGGCGCTCTTGCCGCGCGCGGTCACGACGTCCGCCATGTGGTTGAACAGGTCGAAGCCGCTCATGGGCGCGGGCTTGTACTGGAGATAGTCGCAGACCTTGAGCCAGTTCTGCGCGGTGCGGTTGGCGTGCTTGCACGCCTCCTCGAACTTCTTTTCGTCAAACTTCTTGCCGGTGAGCTTTTCGAGCTGCTTGATGGCGTTGTCGAACTGCGCGCGGATGTAGGCGACATAGTCGTCGTTGACCTCGACGGTGTTGTTGTACGGCACGTCGATCATGATGAGCGGGATGTTGCACATGCGCGCGATGTTCTCGTACCACTTCGTCATGCAGTTGCAGATGTTGTTGCAGCAAAGGACGAAGTCGGGCTGCGGAATGCGCATCTGCTTGTAGGGCTGGATGGCGTTCATGCGCAGCTCTTTTTCGCGGCCGTCGGGCAGCGCCTCGATCTCATGGATGTCGTCGAGGACGATGTAGGGCTTCATGGTCTTGGGGTCCTTCTTGGGCTTGCCGGTGGCCTCGTCGATGACGACGTTGCCGTTTTCGTCCTTGAGCGGCTTGCCGCTGTTCGGGTCGATGACGAACTCGCCGGTTTCGAGGTCGATTTTGCGGCTCGCGCGCTTGCCCGCGGCATACGCGAGCGAAATGCGGGCATAGCCGCAGATATCGTTGTCGAAGCCGAGGTCCTCGGCGGCCTGGCACATGATCTCGCCGTCGCGCTGGGCGGCGATGCCGGCCGCCTGGTTCTCCGGGTACATGACGTTCAGGTCGAACGCCTCCGCCAGCTCGCAGGGGAACTTCGAGCTGGACCAGCCGACAAGCTTGCCCTGCGCCTTTGCCTCGCGGGCGTCGGCATAGACGTCGTCGACGACCTTGCGCAGCGCGAGCACGCCGGGGCTTACTTCTTTAGGCATAGTGATCTCCTCCTATCGGATTTTTGAGTTTTGCTGGTTGACTGTGCTGTTCGCCCGCCGCAGGCGGGCGCGCCATATTTCGCGGTTGCCGCGCAGACTCCGCATCATACCGCGAGGCAAGCGGCGAGCGAAATGGCATTTCTCACTTATTTGCCTTCTGGAAGGCAAATAAGGCGGCGCCCAATGCGCCGTTGTATTGCGTGAGGGGGCTTGTGTGGATGTCGTGCTGCAATTGGTCCTGCAGCGCGCGCACAATGCCGTGGTTCTGCGCGACGCCGCCGGTCATCACGACCATGTCGCGCACGCCGACGCGGTGGCACAGCCCCACCACACGCGCCGCCACGGAGCGGTGGATGCCCGCGATGATGTCGCACTTGTCGGTGCCCATCGCGAGCTGGGAGATGACCTCGCTCTCGGCGAAGACCGTGCAGGTCGAGCTGATGCCGATCTCGCGGGTCGAGCGGTCGCCGAGGTCGCCGAGGTCGCGGGTGTTGACCTCGAGCACGCGCGCCATGACGTCGAGGAAGCGCCCCGTGCCGGCGGCGCACTTGTCGTTCATGACAAAGTTCTTCATCATGCCGTTCTCGATCTCGATGACCTTGACGTCCTGCCCGCCGATGTCGACGACCGTGCGCACCTCCGGGAAGAGGAACGTCGCGCCGCGCGCGTGGCAGGAGAGCTCCGACATCTGCATATCGGCAAGGCCCTCGAGCGAGTTGCGCCCGTAGCCGGTCGCGAGCACGAAATCCATCTGCTCGCGCGTCATCTGCGCGTCGACGAGCACGCCCTCGATGGCGCGCTGCGGGCCCGACGTGCCGGTGCCGACGGCGACAAGGGACTTGCCGACGATCTCCTCGCCGTCCTTGAGAATGATGCATTTCGACGCGGTCGAGCCGACGTCGATGCCCATGGTGTAAATGCTCATATTGACTCCTTTCGTTTTTCACGCGTTCCGCGTAAAAAACGAGTGGGTTCTCGCTTCGCTTCCCGCACGCCTCCGGCGCGCGGGCGCTGCGCGCAGGGTGCTTTTTCTGACGCGCATGTCGTCAGAAAAAGCGATCTTCCCCATTTCGCGCCTGCGGGCGCGAAACCCCTGCGGGGCGCTTACTTATTGGCGTACAAATTATCAAAATCTCTGATGATTCTCGGCAGGAGCATCTGATGGAACGGGCAGATGCTCTCGGGGTTCTGGTAGCACGAGTTGACGAACGCCTGGATGTACGGGCGCATGTCGTTCATGTCCACGATCTCGTCGCAAAGGCCGAGCTTCGCGCAGTACTTCGGGCGGGACTTGTCGCTGTACTCCTGAATGAGCTTGTTCATCTTGTCGATGGTCGGCTGGAGGTCGTTGCCCGCCTTCTCCTCCTTGACAAGACGGCGCGCGTACATCGCGGTCGCCGCGGTCTCGCCGTGCATGACGTAGATCTCGGTCGTCGCCGTGCCGAGGGAGAACGCGTTGTTGTCGTTGCCCTGCGGGCCGCCGAGGACGTAGTGCGCGGCGGCGGTGCCCTTGCGCAGCGTGATCTCCATCATCGGCAGTCTGCTGGACTGGATGGAGTAGATCAGGCTCTGGCCGAGGCCGAGCAGCTCCGCGCGCTCGGCGTCGTTGCCGACGTCGATGCCCGTGGTATCCTGGATCCACAGCATCGGGATACGGTCGCGGGCGCAGAGGGTGACGAACTCGTTCATCTTGATCAGGCCCTGGCGGTAGAGCTTGCCGCCGACGCCCATCGCCTGGCCGTAGGTCGCCATCTTGTACTCGGGGTAGTTCATCAGCATGCCCTGCATGTTGGCGACGACGCCGACGAGCATGCCGTCGATCTTGGCGAGGCCCGTGATCATCTCGGGGCCGTAGCCGTGCTTGAACTCCATGAACTCCGAGCCGTCGAACAACCGCGCCATCACGTCGTACATATCATAGCTGCGCTTCTGGTTGAACGGAACGATGGAGTAGAGGTCGTTCGGGTCGTAGAGCGGCTCCTTGGGGTCGTCCACGCGGAAGAACTCGGGGTCGTACGCGGGCAGGTAGTCCATGTACTTGCGGATGGCGTCGATCATGCCCTCCTCGTCGACCTGCACCTCGCGGAAGAAGCCGGTCTCGCTGTAGTGGATGGCGACGGTGCCGGGGATGTCCGCCTTGAGGTTCTTCTGCGCCTCGATGAGCTTCTGTGCCTCCTCGAGGTCGACGTAGCCCTTGGGGTTCATGCCGCCGACGATGCCGGCGCCGCCGACCGCCATGTTCGCATCCTCATGCGCGATGAGGATGGTGGGGCTGATGGAGTGGTAGCCGCCGCCGGCGGGGTTGGTGCCGTAGATGCCGACGATGACGGGCACGCCCATCTGGTTGAGCTCGCTGTTGCGATAGAACGGCGTGCCGCCGCCGCGGCGGTTGGGGTACACCTTCTCCTGTTCGTCGAGCTTGACGCCGGAGCAGTTGAGGACGTAGACCAGCGGGATGTGCAGGCGCTTCGCCGTGTCGCTGCCGCGCAGCAGGGCGTCCGCCTGGCCGGGGACCCACGCGCCGGCGAGCTTCTTGTTGTCGCTGGCGATGATGACCGCCCACTTGCCGTCGATGCGGCCCAGGCCCTTGACGATGCCGACGCTGCCGTCCTTGTTGTCGTCCGGGTTGTAGAGGCTGTTGAGCGGGCACCAGGTGTCCTCGTCGACCAGCTCCAGCACGCGCTGCATCGCGGTCCACTGGCCGCTCTCGTTGAGCGACTCGGTGGAACGGCCGGCCTCCAGCGCCGCCTCGCGCAGCTCATGGATCTCCTGCTCGACCTCCTGGATCTCGGCGATGTTCTCCTCGTTGATACCGGAGAGCTCCTTGCCGATGGTGGGCATATTCTGGAAATAAGAGGGCATAGAATATTCGCTCATAAACTGTTTCTCCTTCTCTTATTTGTTGATGGGATCAATCCTTGGGGACCTTGATGAACGCCTGGCCGGGGTCGATCTCCTCGCGGATAAGGCGGATGATCTCGGGGCTGGGCGCCTCAAAGGTCTCGGCGCGGGAGCAGTCGATCTCGAAGCCGGTATTCTCCTGCACGATCTCGGGCGTGACGCCGGGGAACAGGTACGCGCAGTACATGCGCTTGGTCTTTTCGTCGAACTTCATGATGCCGAGGTCGGTGACGACCATCTGGGGACCGCGGTTGCCGGGCAGGCCCGCGCGCTCGCGGCCGCCGGGGCCGTCCATCCAGCCGCAGGAGGTGATGTAGTCGACATGGTCGATGAAGCGGCGCTTCTGATGCTGCATCATAATGATGGTGTTGCAGTAGGTGGCGATGCCGTTCGCGCCGCCGGAGCCGGTGAAGCGCGTGGTGGGCTGGAGATAATCGCCCTTGCCGAAGATACAGGTGGAGTTCACGTTGCCGTAGGGGTCGATCTGCGCGCCGCCGATGAAGGCGACCAGACGGTCCTCGTCGTGCAGCCACTCGTTCGCCTCAAAGCCGACGAAGCGGATGTTGGGCCACTGCACGGCGCAGTGCGCCATGAAGCGGTTGTCGCCGACGGAGCGGGGCACCTCGACGGGCGAGCAGTCCATGAGGCCGGACTCGACGATGGGGTGGCAGCTCGGGCAGACCGCGCGCTTGGCGAGCGACGCGCCGATGAGCGGCAGGCCGGTGCCGACGATGACGATCTGGTTTTCCTTGATGTTCTTGGCGATGGCGTACGCCTGCATCTCCTGCTTGGTATACTTCGTATAATCAGACATGATATTTTCCCCCTCCTGCTCAGTGCGTCGTGGAATAGCCGAGGTGCGGCTCGTTCTTCAGGCGCATCAGGCGGCTGCCGCCGATCTTGTCGAGCAGCTCTGCCTGGTCCTTGCAGCCGTAGACCCACTTGTTCAGATAATCCTCGAAGGTCTCGGGGATCTTCGCGCCGCTCTCGGCGTCGGCGGCGGCGGCCTTCGCCTTCTCCAGCGCCTCGGTCAGCTTCTCGTCGCCGGGCTTGGCGTCGAGCGCCTTCTGCGCCTTGGCGGCGGCCTTCTTGAGCTGCTCGACGGCGTCGGCGGCGTTCTGGTACTTCGACGCCTTGTCGTACTCCTTGAGCGCGGCGTCGTCATCGTCGTAATAGTCGTAGCACTGGGCGGGCCATGCGCCGTAGGGCGCCTTCACGACCGCCTGCACGCACTCGCCGAAGATACGGGTCTTGGTGGGGTCGCGGCGGATGTACTCGTCGGAAACGATCTCCTCGCAGGTGACAATGGTCTTGCGCGCGGCGACCGCGATGTCGATGTCGTGGAACTCATCGCCGCAGATGATGCAGGTGCCGTCGGGGCTCGCCTGCTGGACGTGGATGAGCGCGGTGTCGATGCGTGGGACGGGGACGGCGACGACCTTCTCGCCGGGGACCATCGGGTTCTCGATCTCGGCGCACTTGAGGTTTTCCATCTTGGGCATCGCCTTGCGCTTTTCCTCGCTGATGCCCCAGTACTTCATCAGCCCGCTGCCCTGCATCAGGCGGACCGGCAGGAACGGAAGGCCGAGGGAGGACGCGTGCAGCATGAGCATCAGCACGTCCTGGGAATAGTCCTCGTAGGTGAGCTTGCCCTGCTCGATCGCCGCGCGGAAGCGGCGGGAAACGTTGGTGTAGCCGGAGTTCGCGGTGTAGCAGTTGATGTACGCCGCCACACGGCCCTCGCCGATGAGCATGTCGACCTCGCCGCCGCCGGGACCGGCGTAGACGATGAAGTCCTTCTGCCCCTGGCGCAGGATCTCGGAGACCGCCGCGTAGGGCTTGCGGTTGGTGGTGAAGCCGCCGGTGGCGAGTACGTCGCCGTTTTCGACGTACTTCGCGACGGCATCATGCAGTGACATTACTTTGCTCAAAATAAATACCTCCCTGTTCCATCGGATGTTCCGGCGCGCATTTGCAACGTTTCCGTCAAAAATTTACGCGCTGATTCCCGATTTAAATTCATCTTACATTATAGTGGAATGTGATTTTTTTATCAATGGAAAATACGGCGGAACGATTGAAAAAACTGACCAAAATTTCGTTTGCATTTTTGTCGCTTCCGTGTATGGACAACGGGCTTACCCTGCGTTCCAGACGCTAATTTTGCAAGAAAACTTGCAAAATTTTTGCCCGGTTTACCCTCCGCCGTCTTGCAGTCGTTCCCACATGCTGTTATACTGCTTTCGACAAAACACAACAGGAGGTAGTTTTATGGACGTTTCCACCCTTCTTTCCGAATCCGGCGTCAGCTTCGGCACGCTGACGCTCGCCGCCGCGGGCAAGGCGCTTTTGAGCTTCGTCGTCGGCGTCGTGCTCATCCGCGTCCTGCTGACGCTGCTCGACCGCGGCTTCGAGCGCTCGGAAAAGCTCTCGCCGCTGAAAAAGCACATCCGCCCGATCGTCAAGACCATGCTCGTCATCGTGCTGGTGCTGGTCGTGCTCGACTCGCTGGGCGTGAAGGTGACGAGCTTCATCGCGCTGCTCTCGGTCGCCGGCCTCGCCGTGTCGCTGGCGCTGCAAAACACGCTCGCGAACATCGCCGGCGGCATCATGAGCCTCACCACGCAGC
>SVKM01000085.1 GCA_015068465.1 Oscillospiraceae bacterium
AGAGCGCGGATCTGGTGCTCAAGAACGCGACCTATGTCAACGTGTTCTGCAACCAGCTCAGCCACGGCGACATCGCGGTCGCGGGCGGCCTGATCGCCGGCATGGGCGAGGAGTACCACGGCAAGGTCGAGGTCGACGTGGGCGGCAAGCTGGTGCTGCCGGGCTTTGTCGATGCGCACATCCACCTCGAAAGCTCGCTCGTTTCGCCGACCGAGTTCGTCAAGGCGGTGCTGCCGCACGGCACGACCACGGTCATCACCGACCCGCACGAGATCACCAACGTCATGGGAACCGACGGCATCGAGTACATCCTGCAGGCGACCGAGGGCCTGCCCGTCGACGTGCGCGTGATGCTGCCCTCCTGCGTGCCCGCGACGCCGCTCGACGAGTCCGGCGCGTCGCTGGACTACCGCGCCATCGACTCTTTTTATGAGCACGGGCGCGTCGAGGGCCTTGCCGAGATGATGAACTTCGTCGGCGTCGTCGGCGCGGACGAGCAGGTGCTCCAGAAGATTGTCGCGGCGCAGGCGCACCACAAGAAGATCGACGGCCACGCCCCCGACCTGACCGGCAACGCGCTCAACGCCTACATCGCCGCGGGCGTCTACTCCGACCACGAGTGCTCGAACGTCGCCGACGCGCTTGCAAAGCTCGAGCGCGGACAGTACATCATGATCCGCGAGGGCACCGCCGCGCGCAATCTCGACGCGCTTTTGCCGCTGCTCACGCCGCAGTACTACACCTACTGCATGTTCTGCACCGACGACAAGCACCCGAACGACCTGCTTGAAAAGGGGCACATCGACTACATCGTCAAGCGCGCGATCAAGGCGGGCGTCGACCCGATCATCGCGGTCAAATGCGCCTCGCACCACGCGGCGCGCTACTTCCTTTTGAACAACCGCGGCGCCATCGCGCCGGGCTTCCTCGCCGACTTTGTCGTCATCGACAACTTCGACGACTTCAACATCCTGTCGGTCTATAAAAAGGGCAGGCTCATGTACGACGGCGAGAAGCTCGCCGACGTGCCCGCGCCGGAGATCGAGCCGTACCTCGTCAAGCACGCGCACGAGACCTTCCACGTCGCGCGCCTGACGGCGGCGGACTTCGCCGAGACGCGCCCGCGCGGCGTTTTGGGCATGGTTCCGGGCGAGATCGTGACTTCGGACGCGGGCTATGCCGACAAGATCGACGTCGCAAACGACATTCTCAAGATCGCGGTCGTCGAGCGCCACAAGAACACGCACCACATCGGCGTCGGCTACATCAAGGGCTACGGGCTCAAGAGCGGCGCGGTGGCGACGTCGATCTCCCACGACAGCCACAACATCATCGTCGTCGGCACGAACGAGGAGGACATGGCGGCGGCGGTCAACCGCGTGGTTGAACTCAACGGCGGCATCGTCGTGTGGGACAAGGGAGAAGCGAAGGGCGAGCTGCAATTGGAGATCGCGGGCATTATGAGCGAGGAACCGCTCAAGGCCGTCAACGACAAGCTGGAAGCGGCGAAGGAGGCGGCGTTCACGCTCGGCGTCAGCCGCGGCGTCGACCCGTTCATGACGCTCTCGTTCATGGCGCTGCCGGTCATCCCGACGCTCCGCCTGACCACGCGCGGCGTGTTCGACGTCACCAACCAGCGATACGTGTGATACCGAAGAGGATACGGCTTTTGCGGGAGGCGCGCGCAGCGCCTCCCGTTTTTTTCAGTTCTGAAAAAATGATAGGGACAATGAAAATTTTTCTTTTCAAACGGCGGCGTCTGTGATATGATACCTCCCGGCAAAAAATAAGGAGCTGCGAGGGCGCTTCATTTTACCGAGGGGGAAGGACGAGATGAAAAAGAGGGCTTTGAGCGCGCTTTTGGCGCTGTGTATGGCGCTTGCGCTGCTGCCGTGGGCGGCGGTCCCCGCGCGGGCGGCGGTTACGAGAAGACAGCTCATGCTCGGCGCGAGCGGCCTGATCAAGGACAACATAATCTATTTCGGCAATGAGCACGACAACGAGTATCAGCGCAGTTGGCGCGTGCTTTCGCCCGCCGGCGTTAATAGTACGCTGCCGGTCAGCGGCACAGACCGCGTGCTGCTGATCAGCTCGGTGGCGCGGGAAGTGATCAACTTCGATAATGCAAGCACAGCATGGGCGGACAGCAACGCGCAGAAGTGGTGCAAGAAGTTCTATACAGACAACTTCAACGATCTGGAGAAAGCGGCGATCGCGGAAACCACCCTCGATGAGCAAAATGACAAGACCTACCAAAACAAACCATACTGTTATGATTACAAATATTTTCATTTCGCCGCCGCTCCCTTGAGCGCAGATCGCCTTTTCTTCCTGTCGGCTGAAGAGGCAGCCACCTATTTAAAAACGAATGCTGCCCGCCAGCCAAGCGGCGCCTCCGCTGGTTGGTGGCTTCGCTCACCCGAAATCAGTACCGACTCGCTTCTTATGGGCCGCGTGGAGGGCGGGGGCGCGCTGGCTACGGCGTCGCTCGGCTACGATAATACCTACGCGCGGCCCGCGTGCAATCTGGACGCCGCTTCCATCCTCTTCACGCAACTCGCCGACGGTATCACGCCTGCCGTCAATACTGTCGAGAAGATCCAAACAACAAGCGATTACAGCGCCTGGAAGCTGACGCTGCACGACAGCAGCCGCGACAGTTTTTGGGCGGAGGTAACAGCGTCGAACGCGAGCAGAAGCGGCGGCACGGTGACGATCCGCTACAAAAATGCAAAGACCGACAGCAACGAGTACGTGTCCGTCCTGCTGTGCGACGAGACCGGAGCGGCGGTGTGCTACGGCGTCAGCGCGCCGCTGACGAATGCGGGCCAGTCCAGCGGCACGGTGACGTTTACGCTGCCGGAGAATCTGGATACGAAACGCTATACGCTGTATGTGTGCAACGAGCAGCGAAACGGCGCAAAATTCAGCAACTACGCGAGCGCGTTTCAGGAGACCACGCTGCCGGTCATCGGCTTCGGCAGCGGGGACAGCTCCGTTCAAAACAATACGGTGCGCTATTCGGTGCAGGGCGCGCCGAAAAACGCGTTGATAATCGCCGCGCGGTATGACGGCGGCAAAATGACCGACGTGCAGACGCTCGACCTTGCGGACGACGAAGCGAGGGAGGGGACCCTGACGCTGCGGGGCACGGGGACGGGCTTCAAGCTCTTTCTCGTGGACAAGACGACCTATGCGCCGCTGTGCCCGGCGGTCGACGGAATGTCGACGTCATCCTGACAAAAGAAAACCGCTTCGGCTGGCAGCCGAGGCGGTTTTTTTATCCCTGTTTTCTGCTCCTGACCCGGTGCTCGCCGCGGCTTGCGGCGCGCACGCCGATCTCCGTGCCGTTTTTGAGCCGTGTGATGTTCTCGCGGTGCTTCCAGAGCATCGCCGCCGTTGCGACGCACAGGAGCAGCGCCTCCGGGACGCGCCCCGTGCAGGCGAAATAAATCGGCACGACCGTGATCGTCGTGAACGTGCACACGACGACGTAGTTGCTTGCGATCAGCACCACGATCAGCACCGCGTACAGGCACAGCGCGAATTTCCAGTCCAGCGCGAGCGTGACCGCAAGGTACGCGGCAAACCCCTTGCCGCCGCGAAAGTGCGTGTAGAACGGGTACATCTGCCCGAGGATCGAGGCGACGCCCGCGACGGCGCGGGCGCAGGCGACCTCCGGGAACAGCAGCCCCGCGAGATACACCGCGAGGTTGCACTTGATGAGGTCGTGGACGCACACGAGCACGGCGGCGCGCCAGCCCATCAGAATGAGCGCATTGGATGCGCCGGGGTTGCCGCTTCCGCCCGCGGCGAGGTCGACGCCTTTCCATTTCGCGAGATAGATCGCCATGTTCGACGCGCCGAACACGTAGCCGAGCAGCGCGATAAGCGGATAGGCGGAAAAGGCATTGACGAAATCGGACACCGGCGTCATACCGCACCACCTCCGAAGCGTTCTCTGTCCTTCAAGATCTGCTTTTGGTAGCGGTCCTCCTCGGAGAACCCGCAGCCGCAGTATTTCTGCATGTAAAGCCCCAGCTCGCGCGCCTTTGCCTGCCCCTCCCGGAAGCCCGGGCGGAAGTCGCGGTAGAGAAATGCGACGCCGTACTGCCGCGCCATTTCCTCGCCGGTCTGCCGCAGCAGCTCGTGGTTCTGGTACGGCGAGATCAGCAACGACGAGGTGAACGCGGAAAAGCCGTTGTCCGCGGCGTACTTCGCGGCCGTGCCGAGGCGGATCATATAGCAGTGCGCGCAGCGGCGGTCGATGTCGTTCGCCACCGCGCGGACAAAATCGCGCAGCCCGTAGTCGTCGAGCACGCGCACGTCGACGCCGACGCTCGCGCCGTAGTCGATCAGCGTGTCGCGCCGCGCCTTGTACTCCTGATAGGGGTGGATGTTGGGGTTGAACCACAGCGACGTCGGCTCAATGTGTTCTTGTCTTAGTGTATCAATACAATAGACAGAGCACGGCGCGCAGCAGGAGTGCAGCAAAACGCGATCCATGGAACCCTTCCTTTCCCTGTTTTTCATCAGTATAGCACGCACGCAGACGCTTGGCAATGGCATATTGGAACGACAGAAAGAAAAATATTTTGGAAAATATGTAAATTATACTTGACAAAACGCTATTGACGGATTAATATGGGGACACAACGAAACAAGGAGGGCACAGCAATGAACGATTACGCAATGGGCTTGGGGCTTGGTATGATAGTGGCGCTGGGCGTCTATGGCATTTTCGCGCTGGCGGCGAGACGGAAAAAAGACGGCTGCGCGCAGCAGTACGACGAGCGCCAGAGAGCCGCGCAGGGAAAAGCGGCAAAGGCGGCGATGTATACGCATATGGTATACGCCGGCGTGTGCATCGCGTTCTCCGCCGGCTGGAGTCCGGCGTGGCTCGACGTGCCGACGGCGATTTTCTTCGGCGTTGCGCTTTCGGTGGGCGTGTACGCGGTCATCTGCGTGCTGCGCGACGCCTACTTCAACATCTCGCGCAGCCCGCGCGCCACGCTGATCCTGCTCGGCTCGATGGCGGCGGCGGAATTTCTCGTCGCGGGACGGCGCATCGAGGAGGAAGGGCTTTTGCCGGACGGAAAGCTGCGCATGACGGTGGGGATGTCGCTTGCCTGCGGCGCGGTCCTGGCGGTCGTGCTGGTGACGGCGCTCATTAAGCTGGCGGCGGACAAGAGACAGGAGGCGCGCGATGAAGAATCTTAAGCTCAAGTCCGCGCGCGCGGCGAAGGACCTCTCGCAGCAGCAGCTCGCCGACCTCGTCGGCGTCTCGCGCCAGACCGTCAACGCCATCGAAAAGGGCGACTACAACCCGACCATCAACCTCTGCGTCGCCATCTGCAAGGCGCTGGACAAGACGCTCGACGAGCTTTTTTGGGAATAACACCACACGGGAGGCGCGAAAGCGCCTCCTTTTTTGCGCCCTTTTTCCGTTGACGAACCCGCGCTTGTGGCGTATAATACATTGATTTATTATGGACAACTGTTGTTTGCGGAAAAGAAAGGAACGGGCCTATGTGGATCGCGGACGGCTGGAAGGATTATGAGCTTTTGGACTGCGGCGGCGGGGAAAAGCTGGAGCGCTGGGGCAAGCATATCCTCGTGCGCCCCGACCCGCAGGCGATCTGGGAGTCGAAGAGAGAGGACCCCGGCTGGAAGCGGGCGCAAGGGCACTACTTCCGCTCTTCGGAGGGCGGCGGCCGCTGGGAAAAGGACAGACTGCCCGAGCAGTGGCAGGTAAAGTACAAGGACCTTACCTTCAACGTCAAGCCCATGAACTTCAAGCAC
The DNA here is from genome assembly GCA_015068465.1 of Oscillospiraceae bacterium. Lineage (GTDB taxonomy): Bacteria > Bacillota > Clostridia > Oscillospirales > Oscillospiraceae > Hominicoprocola. Next base: position 5,803 of record SVKM01000085.1, read on the forward strand.
ACGGGGCTGTTCCCCGAGCAGGCGGTCAACTGGGATTTTGCGCGCGAGAAGATCAGATCGGCGGGAAGGCCCGTCAAGGTGTTGAACCTCTTTGCCTACACCGGCGCCGCGACGGTCGCCTGCGCCGCCGCGGGCGCGCAGGTCTGCCACGTCGACGCGGCGAAGGGCATGGTCGCCTGGGCAAAGGAGAACGCGAAGGCGAGCGGCCTCGCGGACGCGCCGATCCGCTGGATCGTCGACGACTGCGCGAAGTTCGTCGAGCGCGAGATCCGGCGCGGCAAGCGCTACGACGCGATCATCCTTGACCCGCCATCCTACGGGCGCGGCCCCGGCGGCGAGGTGTGGAAGCTGGAGGAAAGCCTGTTTCCTTTCCTCAAGCTCTGCGCGCAGGTGCTCTCCGACAAGCCGCTTTTTGTCGTCCTCAACAGCTACACCACGGGCCTTGCGCCCTCGGTGCTCGGCTATATGCTCCACCTGCTTGTCGCGGAGCAGTACGGCGGCAAGGTGACGTGGGACGAGCTGGGGCTTCCGGTGACCGATACGGGCCTCGCGCTGCCCTGCGGCTCGACCGGGCGCTGGTGCTCGGAATGACAACGCACGGAAGAATTTTGCAAAAAATCAACGAAGAGTAGTCGAATGATGTCAACGATTATCGAAACGGACAATCTGACCTATACCTATCCCGGCAGCGAGGAGAACGCCGCGACCGTCGCACTCGGCGGCGTGACGCTGAAGCTCGCCCGCGGGAGCTTTGTCGTCGTGCTGGGGCACAACGGCTCGGGCAAGTCGACGCTTGCCAAGACCTTCAACGCGGTGCTGCTGCCCTCCGGCGGCACGGTGTACGTCGACGGCATGGACACGAAGGACGAAAAGCTCCTTCTGGAGATCCGCCGGCGCATTGGCATGGTGTTCCAGAACCCGGACAACCAGATCGTCGCGAACGTGGTCGAGGAGGACGTGGCGTTCGCGCCCGAAAACCTCGGCGTGCCGACGGAGGAGATCCGTCAGCGCGTGGACGACGCGCTCGAAGCGGTGGGCATGACGGAGTTTACGCTCCACGCGCCGCACCTGCTCTCGGGCGGGCAGAAGCAGCGCATCGCGATCGCGGGCGTGCTCGCGATGCTGCCGGAGTGCATCGTGCTCGACGAGGCGACGGCGATGCTCGACCCGCGCGGGCGGCGCGAGGTGCTCAACGTCATTGAGGGCCTGCACCGCGAAAAGGACGTGACGGTCGTGCTCATCACGCATCACATGAACGAGGCGGAGCACGCCGACCGCGTGATCGTGATGAACGACGGAACCGTCGCGATGGACGGCACGCCCAGGGAGGTTTTTTCCCGCGCGGACGAGCTCAAGAGCCTCGGCCTCACGGTGCCGGACACGATTTCGCTGCTGCGGGAGCTTCGTGACGGCGGTCTGGACGTGCCGGTCGACGCGGTGACGGTCGAGGACTGCGCGGACGCGATCATGGAGGCCATCGGGTAGGATGCAGGTCATCAACTATTTTGACAGTGCCGATCGAGCGCATTGGCTCGGCGAGATCGCGCGCAGCGACTGGCGCGCGGGCGCGTTTCTGCACAAGCTGCTCTCCGAGGGGACGATTTTTGAGGCGACAGGGGAGCACACGCGGGTGCTGCTGCTCGTCGACGGGGACGAGTTGGTTTCCTTTTGCACCTACGCTGAAAAAGATGATATCCAACCGACCGACCTGACGCCGTGGGTTGGCTTTGTCTATACCTTTCCGGCGCGCCGCGGGCACCGGTACGCGGGGCTTTTGTTTGACGAGGTCGAACGCCTCGCGAAAGCCGAGGGCGTCCACGCGGTCTACATCTCCACGAACCACACGGGGCTTTACGAAAAGTACGGCTGCGAATTTTACCGCATGATGGACGACATGGACGGCGAGCCGTCCCGCGTGTATGTCAAGCATATTGAATAGAGGATACCGTTTTGGAAGAGATCATCAGAGTAGAAAATCTGACCCATACCTACGGCGCGGGCACGCCCTTTTGCCGCAGCGCGGTGGAGCATATGGACGTGAGCGTGTACCACGGCGAGCTGCTGGGCCTGATCGGGCACACCGGCAGCGGCAAATCCACGTTGATCCAGCACCTCAACGGGCTTTTGAAGCCGACCGAGGGCCGCGTGCTGCTGGACGGGAAGGACATCTGGGAAGAACCCAAGAAGATCCGCGACGTGCGTTTCCGCGTGGGACTGGTGTTCCAGTACCCGGAGTACCAGCTCTTTGAGGATACGGTCTACAAGGACATTGCCTTCGGCCCGAAGAACATGGGACTTTCCGGCGACGAGCTGGACCGCCGCATCCGTGACGCCGCGCGCTTCGCGGGGCTGGACGAGGGCCTGCTCGAAAAGTCACCGTTTGCGCTCTCGGGCGGCCAGAAGCGCCGCGTCGCCATCGCGGGCGTGATCGCGATGGAGCCGGAGGTGCTCGTGCTCGACGAGCCGAGCGCCGGACTCGACCCGCGCGGGCGCGAGGAGCTGCTCGAGCATATCCGCGCGTATCATGAGGAGCGCGGCAACACCGTCGTGCTCGTGAGCCACAGCATGGAGGAGATCGCGCGCTACGCCGACCGCATCGTCGTGCTCGCGCACGGCAAGGCGCTGATGAGCGGCACGCCGCGCGAGGTCTTCGCGCGCGGGCAGGAGCTGGTGCGCGCGGGGCTCGACGTGCCGCAGACGACGCGCATCGCGATGGAGCTGCAAAAGCGCGGGCTTCCCATCGACCCGGCGGTCTATACCGTGGAGGAACTGGCGCGCTCGCTGCTCGCCCTGAAGAAGGGGGGCGCGCGCTGATGCTCAAGGACATTACGCTCGGACAGTATTTCCCGGGCAATACGCTGGCGCATAAGCTCGATCCGCGCACGAAGCTGCTCGCGGTCGTGTGCTACATCGTCGCCATCTTCTCCTGCCACTCCGTCTGGGGCTACGGCGCGGCGATCGTGACGCTGATCGTTTCGGCGCGGGTGTCGAAGGTCGGCGCGAAGGCGCTGTTCCGCGGCTTGCGCCCGGTGCTGTTCATCATCGTTTTTACCGCGGTGCTCAACCTTTTCTATACGCCCGGCGAGGTCGTCTGGACCTGGTGGGTGCTCAAGATCACGCGCGAGGGCGTCCGTATGTCGGTCGCAATGGTCGCGCGCATCACGCTGCTCATTACGGGGACGTTCCTTTTGACCTACACCACGAGCCCCATCCGGCTCACGGACGGGCTGGAAAGCCTGCTGAGCCCGCTTAAGAAGCTGCATGTGCCGGTGCATGAGCTGGCGATGATGATGTCGATCGCGCTGCGCTTCATTCCTACGCTCATTGAGGAAACGGACAAGATCATGTCGGCGCAGAAGGCGCGCGGCGCGGATTTTGAGTCCGGCGGGCTCGTGCAGCGCGCGAAGGCGCTGATCCCGCTGCTCGTGCCGCTGTTTGTCAGCGCGTTCCGCCGCGCGGACGAGTTGGCGACGGCGATGGAGTGCCGCTGCTACCACGGCGGCGAGGGGCGGACAAAGCTGCATGTGCTGCGCTTCGCCGCGCGGGACTACCTCGTGCTGGCGTTCTATGTTGCCCTTGCGGCGGGGATTATCGTATTTGATTAAAGGAACGTTGTTCCGACACCTTTATGGAGGAGAGCGAAGCATGACAAAGACCGACAAGCTTGTTGCGCTGCTCGACGCGGACGTCAGGGACAAAGACGTTCTGGAGGTCGCCTGCGGCGGCGCGGAGTTTTCGCTCTCGGCGCTGCGCGCGGCGAAAAGCGTTTCCGCCATCGACCTAGACGACAGCCGTTTGAGCCAAAAAGCGCGCGGCAGCGCGATCCGCTTTCAGATCATGGACGCCGCGCACATGAGCTTTCCCGACCGCATCTTCGATACGGTTGTGATCTACAACGCCTTCGCGCACATCGAGTCCCAATGGGACGAGATCGAGGAGGAGTGCAGGCGCGTATGCAGGCCAAACGGCGCGCTTTACGTCGCGAGCACCTGGAAGCTGGACACAGGACGCATGGAGGCCGCCTTCGGCGCCGCCGCCAAATGGCGCGACGGCTTTTTGATCGCAAGGCTGTAAAGCAGGCGCGGCAAAAGAGAAACGGTTTCAAAAGAAAGGTTTTTTCTCATGCGAAACATCGCCTTAAAGCTCATGTACAACGGTACCGCCTACCACGGCTGGCAGGTGCAGAAGAATGCCGTCAGCGTCGCCGAAACGCTGCTGCGCGCGCTCACGATGGTCTGCGGCAGCGCGACGCGGCTCACCGGCTGCGGGCGCACCGACGCGGGCGTTCACGCCGAGCACTACATCGCGAACTTCTACACCGATTCGCGCATCCCCATCGACCGCCTGCCGTTCGCCGTCAACACGCATACGCCCGAGGATATCGTCGTCAAGGAGGCGTATGACGTGCCGGAGGGGTTCAACGCCATCGGCACGTCATACG
>SVKM01000086.1 GCA_015068465.1 Oscillospiraceae bacterium
TCTACGAGCCGCTGTGCGCGTGGTGCTCCACGCAGGTCGGCGGGCGCTGCGTGCGCCTCGACTGCGCGCGCGAGGAAACGTTTGTCTCCAACCGCGTGCGCCACGCCATGCGCTTCCACATCGTCACATGGCTGCGCGCCGACGGCACGATCGTCGCGCGCAAGGTGGAGCTTTTCTCCAATCAGGGCGCCTACGCCTCGCACGGCCACTCGATCGTCGCAAAGGCGATGGGCTCGTTCCCGCAGCACTATCCCTGTGAGAACATGGAGTGCGACGCGTGGACGGTGTTCACCAACCGCCCCGCCGCCGGCGCGATGCGCGGCTACGGCATGCCGCAGGCGAGCTTTGCGGACGAGTCGAACATCGAGGACTGCGCGCGCGCGATCGGCATGGACTCCTATGAGTTCCGCAAGAAAAACATCATGCCCAAGGGCTTCCACGACGCGTTCTCCGGCAACACCAACTACTACGACACCTACCGCGAGTGCATGGCAAAGGGCGCCGCGTACATCGACTATGAGCGCAAGCTCCGGGAATTCGCGAACGACACCGGCGATATCCGCCGCGGCATCGGCGTCGCGACCTTCTGGTACAACACCGCGGTCTATCCCATCTCGCTGGAAACCTCGTCCAACCGCATGCTCCTCAATCTCGACGGCACGGTGACGTTCCAGTGCGGCGAAACCGAGATCGGTCAGGGCGCCGACACCGCCTACGCCCAGATGGTCGCCGAGGCGGTCGGCCTTGCGAGCTACCGCGACGTGCACGTCAAATCCTGCCAGGACACCGACATCACGCCCACGGGCCTCGGCGCCTACGCTTCGCGCCAAACCTATGTCGCGGGCTTCTCCATCCGCCAGACCGCCGACCTGCTGCGTGAAAAAATCCTCAAGTACGCCAACGAGGTCACGCGCCAGGCGGTCGCCAACATGGACATCGTGGACGGCAACATCATCCGCAGGGGCGACGGCTCGGTGCTGATGTCGCTCTCGGAGCTGGCGATGACCGCGCAGTACAACCCCGTCCACAGCGAGCACATCACGGCGGAGAGCACCTATACCATCCGCAACAACGCCTACTCCTTCGGCTGCACCTTTGCCGAGGTCGAGGTCGATATCCCGATGTGCAAGGTGACGGTCAAGAACATCGTCAACGTCCACGACTGCGGCAAGCTCATCAATCCCGCGCTCGCCGCGGCGCAGGTCCACGGCGGCATGTCGATGGCGATCGGCTTCGGGCTTTCCGAGCAGCTCATTTTCGACGAGAAGACCGGCAGGCCGCTCAACGGCAACCTGCTCGACTACAAGCTCTCGACGTTCCTCGATCACCCGCATCTGGAGGCGGAGTTCATCGAAAACGCCGAACCGACCTCGCCGTTCGGCACCAAGGCGCTCGGCGAGCCGCCCGCCTGCTCGGGCGCGCCGGCGATCCGCAACGCGATCCTGAACGCGACGGGCGTCGCCATCGACCACATCCCCATCAACCCGCATGTGCTGTTCGCGGAGTTCACCAAGGCGGGGCTCATCCACGACGACTGGCGAGAGGAGGCGTAACGTACCATGTATGATATGAAAGCGCTCTATGAGGCGCAGAGCGTAGAAGACGCCGTCAGGCTTCGTCTGGAGCACCCCGAGGCGCAGATCATCGCCGGCGGCTCGGACGTTTTGGTGCAGATGCGCGAGGGAAAGCGCGCCGGCAAGGAGTTGATCTCGATCTACGGCGTCGACGCGCTGCGCGGCGTAAGCCTCGACGGGGAGGGCAGCCTCCGCATCGGGTCGCTGACGAGCTTTTCCCACATCACGCGCGACCCGCTGATCCAAGAATACTGCAACGTCCTCGGCGAAGCGGTCGACCAGGTCGGCTCGCCGCAGATCCGCAACATCGGCACCATCGGCGGCAACACCTGCAACGGCGTGACCTCCGCCGACTCCGCCTCCACGCTCCACGCATACGAGGCGATCGTCGAGCTGACCGGACAAAACGGCGTGCGCCGCCTCCCCATCCATGACTTTTACATCAAGGCGGGTCAAGTTGACATAAAGCCAGATGAGATCCAGACCGCCATCCTCATTCCGAAAGAAAGCTACGAAAATACCTTCGGTCACTACATCAAATACGGTTTACGTAACGCCATGGAGATTGCCACCCTCGGGTGCAGCGTCAACGTGCGCCTCTCGGCGGACAAGAAGACGATCGAGCGCTGCCGCATCGCCTACGGCGTCGCCGGCCCCGTGCCGATGCGCTGCCCGGGCGCCGAGGCGGTCGCGAACGGCGCGGCGGCCACGAAGGCTCTGGTGGAGCAATTTGCCCGCGCGGTCATGGCCGACATCAATCCGCGCGACTCCTGGCGCGCAAGCAAGGCGTTCCGGGAGCACATCGCGGTCGAGATGGCAAAGCGCGCGCTGACGCGCGCGGTGGAGCTTGCGGGAGGTGAGATGGCATGAGTCAGTATAAGCTGGTGCATTGCACGATCAACGGCAAGGAAGTCGAGAAGATGGTCGACGTGCGCGCGTCGCTGACCGACATGCTGCGAAACGAGTATCACCTCACGTCCGTCAAGAAGGGCTGCGAGGTCGGCGAGTGCGGCGCGTGCAACGTGCTCATCGACGGCGAGGCGTTCAACTCCTGCATCTACCTCGCGGTCTGGGCGGAGGGCAAGGATATCCAAACGCTCGAGGGGCTCATGTCCCCGGACGGCGAGCTGAGCGACATTCAGCAGGCGTTCGTGGACGAGGCGGCGATCCAGTGCGGCTTCTGCACGCCGGGCTTCATCATGACGGCGGTGGAGATCCTCAACACGAACCGGCTCTACACCGACGAGGAGCTGCGCAAGCTGCTCTCCGGGCATCTGTGCCGCTGCACGGGCTACGAAAACATCTTCCGCGCGGTCAAAAAGACGATGTACCGCCGCCAGGGCAAAGAGATCGACTTTTGAAAAAACGTTCACCGGCAAAAAGACGGCTTGCACTGCAAGCCGTCTTTTTTTCACGCTTCTTCGGCGATCTCCCGCACCGCCGCGAGCGCGGCGTCGATCTCGTTCTCGGTCGTGAACCACGAGAAGCTGAAGCGCACCGCGCCCTGCTCCTTCGTTCCCAGCGCCTCGTGGAGCCGCGGCGCGCAGTGCGCGCCGGCGCGCGTCGCGACGCCGTAGTCCCCGCTGAGGATATCCGACACCTCGCCGGAGTCGCGGTCCTTGACGTTGAGCGCCACGATGCCCGCGTGCCCGCCGGAAAAGTCGCCGTAGACCGTCACGCCCGGGATCGCGCGGACGCCGTCGCAGAACCGCCGCGTCAGCGCGGCCTCCTTCGCCTCGATTTTCTCCACGCCGACCTCGTTGAGATAGTCGATCGCGGCGGACAGCCCCGCGATCCCGTGGCCGTTGAGCGTGCCCGCCTCCAGGCGCGTCGGATACTGCTCCGGCTGCGTTTTGCTGTAGGTCTGCACGCCCGTGCCGCCGACCTTGAACGGCGCGATCTCCACGCCCTCGCGGACGCACAGCCCGCCGGTGCCCTGCGGCCCCATCAGCCCCTTGTGCCCCGTGAAGCACAAAACGTCCGCGCCGAGATCCTGCATATCGACGCGCCGCGTGCCCGCGGTCTGCGCCGCGTCGACGACCAGCAGCGCGCCGTGCGCGTGCGCGATCGCCGCAACGCGTTTGACGTCGACCAGGTTGCCCGTCAGATTGGACGCGTGCGTGCAGACGATCAGCTTCGTGTTCGGGCGCAGCAAGCGCTCAAAATCGGCGTAGTCGACGCAGCCGCGCTTGTCCGCGGGTACGAAATCGACCGCGACGCCGCGCTCCGCCTCCAGCCGGTAGAGCGGGCGCAGCACGGAGTTGTGCTCCAGATCGGTCGCGATCGCGTGATCCCCCGGCCCGAGCATGCCGGTCAAGGCGATGTTCAGCGACTCTGTGATATTGCTCGTCCATACGACGTGGTCGGGTCGCGGGCAGTTGAAAAAAGCAGCGAGCTTCACGCGCGCGCCGTAGATCGTGTGCGCCGCGTCCATCGCGCCCTCATGCGCGCCGCGGGCACTGTTGCCGAGCGTCCGCAGCGCCGCAAGCATCGCCTCCGCCACCTGCGGGGGCTTTTGGAGCGTCGTTGCCGCATTGTCCAAATAGATCATTTCATCCGTCCTTTTGGCGTCGTATGTCTACGCCGTGATTTCAAGCGTCAGGTTGTTCAGTCCGAGCGAGTTGATATAGACCGCCCGTCGCAGCGGACAGCCCGCACCTCCAGCAGATGCGCGGCGCTGCTTCGCCTCCTCGTCCACAGTTTCCGGCGCAAAGCCGGCGCCGCATGAGAGCGCGCCGGTCTGCAAGCGGCTTTGCGCCGCTCTCACGAAGCGTATATTTTCCCCACCAGATCGGTGAGCGTCCGATTGGAAAGGATGCGGGTGAGGAATACGAAAAACTTGTATTTGCCGCCAAGCGTGCACAGCACCGGCACGCGTCCGGCCAGCGCCTTGCCCGCGACAAATTCGCCCGCCTTGTCCGCGCTGATGCCGGTCTGCTCGTCATGCTCCATGACCGCGACGCTGCGGGAGATCCTGCCGCCGTACTCCGCGTCTCCCGCGGGGCTTTTCTTTCTCGCCGCGGTGAAGCCGGTCGCGATATCCCCGGGCATGATGCAGCAGACCTCGATCCCGTAGGGCTTGACTTCGCTTTGAAGCGCGAGGCTATACGTCCGGATCGCGGCCTTTGACGCGGAGTAGTACGCCTGAAACGGTATGGCGATCGGCGCGGCGACCGAGCTCATGTTGATGATGCGCCCGTGGCCCTGCTTGTGCAGGATCGGCAGCACGGCGCGGTTCACGCGCACCATGCCGAAGAAGTTTACGTCGAACTGCCTGACGGCATCTTCGGTGTCCGTGTATTCGACCGCCCCGGAGATTCCGAAGCCCGCGTTGTTGATCACAACGTCGATGCGCCCCTCGCGCTCCATGATCTCGCGAACGGCGGCGTTTACCTGCTCTTCGTCGGTCACATCCGCCTTCATGTGAACGGCGGCGTCCGTGCCGTCCGCCCGACGGCTCAGCTCATATACCCGGCAGCCCTGCCGGGTGAGCTGACGCGCGGTTTCCAGCCCGATTCCGCTGGTGCCGCCCGTAATGAGTACGACTTTGTCCATCGCCGCTTACTCCCCGATCTTGTGCTGGTGCAGCACGTCCGCAATGATCCCGACCGCCTCGTCGATCAGCGCTTCCGTGTGGGTCGCCATCAGGCTCGTGCGCAGCAGGCACTCCGTCGGCGCCGTGGCAGGCGGCAGTGAGGAATTCACGTACACGCCGCGGTCGTACAGCTCCTTGGCGATCGTCAGCGTGGGGATCGCCTCATAGGTGTAGATGGGAATGATGGGGATGATCTCGCCGTTGGATTCGCGCATGCGGACGTTTGCGTCGCGCAGCTTCTTTCTCATGTATTTCGCTCTCGCCTGCAAGGTCTCCGGCAGCTCCGGGTGCGCCTTGAGCGTCCGCAGCGCGGTCAGCGCCGCAGCGCAGCTCGCCGGCGTGATCGACGCCGAGAAGATGAACGGCCGCGAGGCGTGCTTCACATAGTCCGTCACACGCGCCGACGCCGCCATATAGCCGCCGAGGGAGGCAAGCGACTTGGAAAACGTGCCCATGTAGATGTCGACCTCGTCCTCAAGGCCGTAGTAGCTCGCCGTGCCGCGGCCGCCCTCGCCGATGACGCCGAGCCCGTGCGCGTCGTCGACCATAACGCGCGCGCCGAACTGCCTCGCGAGGCGGCAGATCTCCGGCAGGTTCGCGATATCGCCGCCCATGGAGAAAACGCCGTCCGTCACGATCAGGCATCCCGCGGTCTCCGGGACCGCCTTGAGCTTCTGCTCCAGATCCTCCATGTCGTTGTGCCGGTAGCGCAGCATCTTGCCGTAGGAGAGGCGGCAGCCGTCGTAGAGGCTCGCGTGGTTTTCCCGGTCCATGATGATATAGTCGCCGCGCCCGACGATCGCGCTGATGATGCCGAGGTTGGACTGGAAGCCGGTCGAGAACGTGACGACGGCGTCCTTGCGCAGAAACTCCGCCAGCTCCTTTTCCAATTCAAGATGCAGCTTGAGCGTGCCGTTGAGGAACCTCGAGCCGGAGCAGCCCGAGCCGTATTCCTCAAACGCTTTGATCCCCGCCGCGACCACATCCGGGTTCGTGGTCAGCCCGAGATAGTTGTTCGAGCCGAGCATGATGCGCCGCTTGCCCTCCATGACGACCTCGGTGTCCTGCCGGGACTCCAGCGCGTGAAAATACGGATAGATCCCCTTTTCCCGGATCTCGTCGACCAGGGAGGGTTCGTAACATTTTTTGAACAGATCCAAGGGTGTTTTCTTCCTCTCTGCGAAAAATATCGTGTATTTTACCGAAGACAGACGTGAAAACAGTATAGCTGGTTGGCCGGGCGCTGTCAAGCCGTTCCCCGGAACGGCGATTTCCAAAATAGTGTGGGGTAAATATTTTTCCACAAATTGCGTATTTATAATAGTTTGGAAGATTTGCAATTTTTTGGTCTGGCCTATACTGCGGGCAACATGGCTTCTCGTTCCAAAATAGTGTGGGATTGGCCAAAATTGTCCAGATAGTACAAAATTCCCAATATTGTGGGTAGCTTTTGTCGCCTTTCTAGGTAAAATAATACTTGAAAGGTGGTGCTATTATGAAATCGTTTAATAGCCGAAAAGGTATCAAGTATGGTGGAGCCAGAAAAGCAACAACGAAAAAAGCTCTATGTGGCGGCATGGATTTTCGCGTTTTTGTGAACAAAGAGGCGTCGGATTACGAAAAGCCGTGTGCTAACACGTATTCTGTCCGCCAGCTTGCCATTATCGATGGCAAAATCGATCCGGCTGCGATCAGGCTCAACGAGTTGCACAGTCTTATCTATAAAGCCGACAAACTGGGAGATATTAGTCTTGCGGGAAAGCTGGCAGATATCTATAACAAGCGAAGACACCCAGATATGTATATACCAGGAATTTCCTACGGGGATGCGCTGAAATTGCTCGCAGACCTTGAGAGCTAAGAATGATATCATTTTTTTGCCGGTCTGATAAAATCGCTTGACAAATACGGAGGATACTGTATAATAGTATCGTAATAAGGAAGATGCTTACTCTGGGTATTTATATCCAGAAATGGTTGCAAATTTAATATCGGGCTTGCCCGGTTGAAACCTCAAAGAGGACAACAATCAGGGTGAGCCAAAAGGCTTTCCCTGTTTAAATAGATATTTTTAAAAGGGAAAGAGGCTTAATGCTATGAGCAATAAAGCAAAAATTCGTGAGCAAGCAAAAAAGCTAAACCCCATTGACGATGCGCTCTTTCGCAAAATGGCGGAAGAAAAGGAATTCTGTGAAGAAATCCTTCAGGTCATCCTTGGGGATAAGAATCTCAAAGTCATCAGCAATAATGCACAGTATGTTGTCAGTAACCTGCAAGGTCGTTCAGTAATTTTGGATGCCTATTGCATTTTAGGAGATGGGCGGAAAATCAATATCGAGGTGCAAAAAGCGGACGATGACGACCATCAGCGGCGTGTGCGTTACAATGGATCTGTTCTGACAGCCAATATCGCGGACCCTGGCATCAAATTCAAAGATGTTCCCAATGTGTGTATTGTATTCATTTCTCGCTTCGACGTTTTTAACGAAGGACGAGCGTTATATCACATTGACAGGGTTATTCGTGAAACGAAGACCGCAATTGACAACGGTTTCGAAGAAATATATGTCAACGCCGCTGTCAAGGATAATTCCGATGTGTCTGAACTGATGGATGTGTTTGTGAAGGATAATGCATACAGCGAAAAATTCCCAGTCACGTCTGCATCAAAGCGTCGCTTTAAAGAAACGGAGGAAGGGGTGAATATCATGTGTGATATCATTGAAGAAATTGTGAATCAAGAAAAGAAAGACCTTGAGATTCGCCTCGCACAAGCGGAGGAAAGCGCAGTCAAGCAAGCTGCTCGTGCGGACAAAATGGAAGCACAGGCAAACAAATTTAAAGAGCTTCTAAGAGCAAATGGAATTCCAATTCCACAGTAGTAACACTTTGACAACAGAAGGGCGGCAGTATTGTTGCCCTTCTGTTGTCACCAGCAAGCCGAAATTCATAAAAATCGCAAAAGACACCAGGGCTACCCCTGGTGTCTTCTATTTTGTACCACCAAATCGCGTCTCCATGTTTGCTTCGTACCACTCCACTTCTTCCTCGTTGAGTTCCTCGTCCACCTTGCTGTCCGGTGCGTTGAGCTCCGGATTTTCAAACAACACCGGCATCGTACGACAGATATCCACCAGCGACGGCCGCGGTGCGTACCGTCGATCGTCGTCGGTTGGCACGACGCTTTCAACGTATTCCGTAACACGCCGCGTCTGCCATGTGTTTTGTCCAGAAAAGTCAAAGCGGCCGGTAAGGAACGCTGTTGTAGCCGATTCCTGTACTTCCCTCTCCACCTTGCATTTCTGGGAAACGTATTCCTGCGGCTGCGTGGCGAGATAGTAGAACAACACCTTTGCTCGGAGCCGCTTGAAGCTGTACCCGTTGCCAATGATGTTCAACCGGTTCAGAAAACCGTTACGGTTCTCGGTGATGGCGTTGGTAAACTGGCAGCCGTCTTTGAAGTAGTTGAGGACGTTCTCTCGCCAATAGCGCATGGAGTTTTTCAAGGTGTGGAACTCCTTGAACATCTCTTTATCGCTTTGATCAACCATGTTATCCCATTTGAGGAGCGCGTTGCTGGCCTCCTCGTAGGACTCACACAAATAGATAGCCTCAAACGTCCGCTTTAGGTTCCTGAGTCGGTTAAATTCCGGGAACTTGCTGCAAAGTTCCGCCATCAGTATGGCTTTGTCGGCCAGATTCGGGTTAGTTTTGATCTCGTTGTCGCTGTATCGGAACAGATAGTTGTCCATCGATGCCGCGGCAAGCAGTTTTGCCTCATCAGAGCCGGCAACAGCAGAGCCTTTCAAGGATTCAAACAGCCTCTTGCGGACGGTGCGCACCTTAACGGCCATGTCCTGCACGACGTGGAACTTGTCGATCACGATGGTGGCGTAGGGCAGGATTTCTTCAATCATGCCTTTGTAGCCGTTGGCCATGTCCATCGTAACGACCTGGATGTTCTCGTAGTCATTCATGCTCATGATAGTCTGTTTCATTGTGTTGGCAGAGTTGTTCTCCGACAGCTCCAGCACGTCGCCGGTCTCGACGTTGACGAAAATACCATGCATTTTGTGCTGGATATGCTTCTCGTCGATACCTATACCCTTGGGGCATCAATGCCGTTAAGCTTATGTTCTTCCTCCAGCTCAGCGGCATATTCGTCGAATATTTTTTCTACGGTACTGTCAGAACACCGATGTTGCTTGCTTACGGTCAGAAAGTCCATCTTGAACGCCTCGTATCTGACTTGCTCCACAAGACGCTTGGTCATCTGACGGGAATCAGCAATCGAGGCGATAGGCTGCGTGAAAGTAGCTCCGCAACCCTGGCACAGATAGCGGCGCATTTTGATACCAATATCGTTTTGGGTGACGCCCGTGTTGATGTCGTGGATCAGTCTTTCTTTGGGCGCATAACCGTTGCTGTGAAACACGGCTGAGCCGCAATACGGACACCTGCCCTTATAACGGTCTTCTGTTTCGCAGACAAAGTAACGGTATCTTGTGCCGTCAAGAGGTTCGTAGCATGCGATTTCACGTATGCCTTCGAGGTTGAGATGCGGCGTTGGCCTGATCTCCTGCATCTCATTGAGGTTGTAGGTCTTCTGCAATCCGGCCCCTCTGCTCATGTGTTGTTCCTCCATTCGTTTTGTTTTGGTTTGCGGGGACTTTGTAAATTGCCTTTGAGATATAATAACAAAACAAACCCTAAAACAAAACACGGAACAAGCATTTAGAGCATGGTCATGACTTGCGATTCAGCTTTTTCATTTTTTCATCGTAATCGTCGATATACATGTTGATTGCGCGCTCTATGGCAACCGTTTTCGATTGCCCCGCTTCTTTGCAAAACTGCTCCAGTCGTTCAAAAGTCGCTTTATCCATTCTGGAGCTGAATGCTTTATATTCTTTCGCTTCCCGAGGCATATGGTCACCTCCATTTATTATTACTATAACATATTCTTATCGAAAATGCAATACAATTATTGATAATTTTAGTCCAGTGGTATGAAGTCAAGTAGCTGAATCAAAAAGAATTGCGGGAAAACCGGCAGAAAAGCGATAAACGA
>SVKM01000087.1 GCA_015068465.1 Oscillospiraceae bacterium
CATGAGTTCGGCGTCTATGCCAAGACGGTCAAGAACAACCCCGACATTGACGACGAGACCAAGAAGTACATCTTCGAGCAGCTCAAGGCAAACTTCACCGGCGAGTGCAGCGAGGTCGGCATGTATCTGTGCATGGCGCGCGTCGCCGCGCGCGAGGGGTATCCCGAGATCGCGCTCTACTGGGAGAAGGCGGCGTTTGAGGAGGCGGAGCACGCCGCGAAGTTTGCCGAGCTCCTCGGCAGCGACCTTGAGGCGAACATGACCGACAGCACCAAGAAAAACCTCGCCTGGCGCGTGGAGTGCGAGTACGGCGCGACGAAGGGCAAGTTTGACCTCGCCGCCTGCGCGAAGAAGAACAACCTCGACGCGATCCACGACACCGTTCACGAGATGGCGCGCGACGAGGCGCGCCACGGCAAGGCGCTTGAGGGCATGCTCAATCGCTATTTCAAGTAAAACGTTCCGACGGGACAGGAGAAGGCAAGGCGCACGCCTTGCCTTCTTTGTGCATTATGCCCGAAATCCCGCTGGACAAATACGCGCGCCTCTGTTATACTGTCTATGATCATGTTCCAAAATAAGGAGGTTTTTTTAATGGATGTGAAGGAGATTCTGCGCCACGTCGACCACACGCTGCTCGCCCAGGGCGCGACCTGGGACGAGATCCGCCAGATCTGCGACGACGGCATGAAGTACGGCTGCGCGTCGGTCTGCATTCCGCAGAGTTATGTTAACCGCGCCGCGCGCTACATTGCGGCTTCCTGGCGCGAGAAGGGCAGCTGGCTGCCCGTGTGCACGGTCATCGGCTTCCCGAACGGCTACAGCCCCACGACCATCAAGTGCCTGGAGGCGGGCAACTCCGTCGCTGACGGCGCGGGCGAGATCGACATGGTCATCAACGTCGGCTGGGTCAAGGACGGGCTGTACGATCTGGTCGAGAAGGAGATCAACGAGGTCAAGGTTGCCTGCCGCGGCCGCGTGCTCAAGGTCATCATCGAAACCTGCCTGCTCACGGACGAGGAGAAGATCAAGGTCTGCGAGGCCGTTTCCCGCTCCGACGCGGACTACATCAAGACCTCGACCGGCTTCGCCGGCGGCGGCGCGACCCGCGAGGACGTGAAGCTGATGGTCGAGCACTGCAAGGGCAAGCTCGTCAAGGCGGCGGGCGGCATCGCCGACCTCAAGGACGCGGAGGACTTCCTTGCGCTCGGCGCGGACCGCCTCGGCACGTCCCGCATCGTCAAGGCTGTGAAGGCACTGGAAAAATAAAAAAGGAGAAAAGAATATGGCAACGCCTCACAACAGCGCCGACAAGGGCGCGTTCGCGAAGACCGTACTGATGCCCGGCGACCCGCTGCGCGCGCAGTTCATCGCCGAAACGTTTCTGGAGGACGCCAAGCTCGTCAACAACGTGCGCGGCATCCACGGCTACACCGGCACCTATAAGGGCACGCCCGTTTCCGTGATGGCGTCCGGCATGGGCTGCCCGTCCATCGGCATCTATTCCTATGAGCTGTTCACGCAGTACGGCGTGGACAACATCCTGCGCATCGGCTCCGCCGGCGCGATTTCCGCCGACCTCAAGCTGCGCGACGTCGTCGCGGGCATGGGCGCGTGCACCAACTCGTCCTTCGCCAACCAGTACCGCCTGCCGGGCACGTTTGCGCCCATCTGCAATTACGACCTGCTCGCGATGGCGGTCGAGGCGGCGGGCGAGATCGGCGTGCGCATGCCGGTCGGCAACCTCTTCTCGTCCGACACGTTCTACGACGCGTCCTCGTCCTCGATGGACTGGGCGAAGATGGGCTGCCTCGCGGTCGAGATGGAGGCGGCGGCGCTCTACTGCAACGCGGCGTACACGCACAAGCGCGCGCTCGCGATCTGCTCGATCTCCGACAGCCTCGTCACCGGCGAGGAGCTCAGCGCCGACGAGCGCCAGAACACGTTCACCAACATGATGAAGATCGCGCTCGAGGTCGCCGTCAAGGCGACGAAGCTGCCCGACCTTGTCGGCTCGGGCAACGGCGCGAGCAAGTAAACTGCCGGCAAGGCGGTCGACAAAGAAGAAGGGAGAACCACCATGCGCGTCATTGATATTGAGGACATTACTGAGTCGATGAACGACCAGACCCGCTTCGTGCTGCACTGCGAGGAGGTCTACCGCGACAAGATCAGTACCGCGGCGGCGAAGATCCTGCACAACAAGGAGGAAAAGCCCATCGTCTGCCTGACCGGGCCCTCGGGCTCCGGCAAGACGACGACGGCGATGCGCCTGAAGACGTATCTGGAGAACATGGGCGTACCCGTCGGGCTCGTGAGCATGGACAACTTCTTCCTCCCGCTGAGCAAGCGCCCGCCCGAGGCGTCCGACTGGGAGTCCCCCTACTGTGTGGACCGCCAGGCGCTCGCCGACTGCATCTTGCGCCTTGCCGACGGCGAGGACGTCGAGGCGCCGATCTACGACTTCAAATCCGGCGACGTCGGCGGCTACCGCACGCTGCACGGCGACAAGAACGGCATCGTCATCGCCGAGGGCATCCACATGCTCAACCCGCTGATCCTCGACCTTTTGAAGGGCGAGTACACGGGCATCTACGTCGCGCCGCGCACGCGCATCATCACGCACGACGACAAGATCGTCAATCCCGAGCAGCTGCGCGTGGCGCGCCGCATGATCCGCGACCTGCTCGGGCGCGGGCACACGCTGCGCAGCACGATCGAGCGCGCGCAGGGCGTCGACCGCGGCGAGCTGAACTACATCCAGCCGAACAAGGGCAACGCGCAGATCCACATCGACACGTTCCACGACTATGAGCCGTGCATCCTCTCGAAGTATCTGCTCGAGCTCCCCGAGTTCCATGAGCAGCTTGACGACGCGTTCATCGAAGAGCACGGCCTGACCGACCTGATGCGCGTCATCAAGTCCGTCCCGCCGCTGACTACGCCCTATGTGCCGAAGAACTCCCTCGTGCGCGAGTTCATCGGCGGCAGCATCTACGAGTATTGATGCGCTCCGAAGAACGCCGCGAAGCGATCCTCGACGCGCTGGAGCGCGCGGACGCGCCGCTGAGCGCGAGCGCGCTGGCGGGGGAACATCACGTCAGCCGTCAGGTCATCGTCGGCGACGTGGCGCTGCTGCGCGCCGGCGGCGCAGACATCGCGGCGACGCCGCGGGGATATGTGCTGCAAACCGCGCCCGAGGGCGTGGTGCGGCGCATCGCCTGCCGCCACAGCGACGCGGACATGGAGCGCGAGCTCAACGCCATCGTCGACCAGGGCTGCACGGTGCTCGACGTGATCGTGGAGCACCCCGTTTACGGGCAGCTTACGGGCGCTTTGCAACTCAAGAGCCGCTACGACGTGGGCGAATTCCTGCGCCGCTGCGGAGAATCCGACGCGAAGCCGCTCAGCGACCTGACCGACGGCATCCATCTGCATACGCTCGCCTGCCCCGACGAGGCGGCGTTCGCGCGCGTGCGCGATATGCTGCATGAATTGGGCTTTTTGCTCGAAAATTGAAAACAGTTCAATATTTTTGATAGCAGCGTTCTGAAATGTCGTTTGACAGGACGGGGGATTGTCTGTATAGTGAGGTTCACAGGTGTCAAGACACCTCGTGGGCCTCACTTTTTTCTGACAAAAACAAGAAAGCGAAGGTGAACGGTATGGAGAAGTTCAAGGCGTTTCTCAAGCGCAAAAACATTGAGTTTTCCGGCAAGCGCTACGGCATCGACGCGCTCGGCGCGATGGCGCAGGGCCTCTTTTGCTCGCTGCTGATCGGCACGATCATCAAGACGCTCGGCGCGCAGCTCGGCGTGCAGTTCCTCACCGACATCGGCGATTACGCGATGAAGGTTTCCGGCCCCGCGATGGCGGTCGCCATCGGCTACGCGCTCCAGGCGCCGCCGATGGTGCTCTTCTCGCTTGCGGCGGTCGGCTGGGCGGCGAACGCCGAGGGCGGCGCCGGCGGCCCGCTCGCGGTGCTGATCATCGCCATCGTCGCCGCGGAGTTCGGCAAGGCGGTGAGCAAGGAGACGAAGGTCGATATCCTTGTCACGCCCGCCGTGACCATCCTCATCGGCGTGGCGCTCGCGAAGTGGATCGCGCCGCCCATCGGCGCGGCGGCGAACGCGTTTGGCGTCCTGATCATGAGAAGCACCGAGCTCCAGCCGTTCTGGATGGGTATTGCGGTTTCCGTGCTCGTCGGCGTCGCGCTGACGCTGCCGATCTCGTCGGCGGCGATCTGCGCCGTGCTGGGGCTGACCGGTCTCGCCGGCGGCGCGGCGGTCGCGGGCTGCTGCGCGCAGATGGTCGGCTTCGCCGTGATGAGCTTCCGCGAGAACAAGTGGGGCGGCCTTGTTTCGCAGGGCCTCGGCACGTCGATGCTGCAAATGCCGAACATCGTCAAAAATCCCCGCGTGTGGATCGCGCCGATCGTCACGAGCGCCATTACCGGCCCCGTCGCGACCTGCCTGTTCCGTCTTGAAATGAACGGCGCGCCGATCAACTCCGGCATGGGCACCTGCGGCCTCTGCGGGCCCATCGGCGTGTGGACCGGCTGGCTCGCGCCGAGCGAAAAGGCGCTGGAGAACGGCGCGGCGGCGATCGCGCCGACCGGCATGGACTGGCTGGGGCTTGCGCTTGTGTGCATCGTGCTGCCGGCGGTCATCTGCCCGCTTATCAACGAGCTTTGCCGCAAGGCAGGCTGGGTCAAGGACGGCGACCTGAAGCTGGAAGGATAAAGGACGCGACCGGAAAGAAGCGCTATTTTTACCGCGCTTCTTTCCGGTTGTTTGTACAAAGCGTGGAAAATGCCGAAAAATTTAATTTTACGCTTGAATACGCCGGAAGGCTTTGCTATACTAAACTGTACACGGGCTGAGAAGGCTCGGAAAAATAATAAGGAAGGTATATGTCATGAAGAAGTTTCTTGCACTGCTCCTCTCTGTCGTGATGGTCCTCGCTCTGGCGGCCTGCGGCGAGAAGGCGCCCGAAAACACCAATGAGCCGGCTCCGGCGGCTCCCACGGACACCACTCCGGCGGCTCCCGCGGACACCACTCCCGCGGACACCACTCCCGCCGCTCCCGAGGCGAGCGACATGCGCGTTGCGATGATCACCGACTACGGCGACATCACCGACCAGTCCTTCAACCAGACCACCTATGAGGCTGCGAAGTCCTGGTCCGAAGACAATGGCGCCGACTTCACCTACTTCAAGCCCGCTTCCGACTCTGACGACGACCGTGTCGCCATGATCGAGAAGGCGATCGACGAGGGTTACACCGTCATCGTGATGCCCGGCTTCGCGTTCGCGCCCGCTATCGCTGCGACCGTCGGCGAGTATCCCGACGTCACCTTTATCGCGCTCGACGTTTCCGAGTTCGACCTCAACAGCGCCGGTCTCGCCACCCTTCCCGCCAACCTCTACTCCGCGGTCTATCAGGAAGAGCTCTGCGGCTACATGGCCGGTTACGCCGCTGTGAAGCTCGGCTACACCAAGCTCGGCTTCTTGGGCGGTATGGCTGTCCCCGCTGTCGTTCGTTACGGCTATGGCTTCGTGCAGGGCGCTGACGCCGCTGCGGCTGCCGACGGCAAGACCGACGTGAGCATCAAGTACGCCTACGGCAACCAGTTCTATGGCGACGGCGACATCACCGCTGCGATGGATACCTGGTATGCGGCCGGCACCGAGGTCGTCTTCGCCTGCGGCGGCGGCATCTATGACTCCGCTGCTGAGGCTGCTGCCAAGGTTGGCGCCAAGGTCATCGGCGTCGACGTTGACCAGGCCGGCATCATCGATGGCAAGTACGGCGCCGGTATGACGGTCACCTCCGCCATGAAGGGCCTCGCCGCGACTGTCAACACCCTGCTCACCCAGGTCAAGGACGGCAGCTTCGTCGGCGGCGTGGTCGACAACCTCGGCCTCGTCTCCGCGGACCCCGAGTCCAACTTCGTCCAGATCCCGATGAACAGCACCCAGTGGGCTGACACCTTCACGCAGGACGACTACAAGGCGCTCGTTTCCGATATGTTCTCCGGCGCCATCACCGTTTCCAACGACATCGACAAGAACGCCGCGGACTTCGCGACCGTCATCAGCGTCGAGGATCTCGGCAACATCAAGTAATTTCCCCTTATACGCAAGGACGCGGCCTTCGGGTCGCGTCCTTTTTTGTGCGATCACGCAAAAAGACGATGCGCCGCGCAAGTTTTCTTTGCATTATAGATAGAAACGTTATATAATATGCTTTAGCAGATTATAACCTTGGAAACCGGCTGAGTGCCGCAAACGAAAAAGGGGGGAGTCAAGTTGGAAACGCCGTATGCGATCGAGATGCTGAACATCACGAAGCGCTTCCCCGGCATCATTGCCAACGACAATATCACGCTGCAGCTCAAGCGCGGGGAGATCCACGCGCTGCTCGGCGAGAACGGCGCGGGCAAGTCCACGCTCATGAGCGTGCTCTTTGGCCTGTATCAGGCTGAGGAGGGCGTGATCAAGAAGGATGGGAAAGAGGTCGAGATCCGCGACCCGAACGACGCTAACGCGCTCGGCATCGGTATGGTGCATCAGCACTTCAAGCTTGTCGAATGCTTCAGCGTGCTCGACAACATCATCCTCGGCGTGGAGCCGACGGGTAAGATGGGCCTGTTGCAAAAGCAGGAGGCGCGCAAAAAGGTTCTGGAGCTGTCCGACCGGTATGGCCTGCAGGTCGACCCGGACGCTCTGATCGAGGATATCACCGTCGGTATGCAGCAGCGCACCGAGATCCTCAAGATGCTTTACCGCGACAATGAGATCCTGATTTTTGACGAGCCGACCGCTGTACTGACGCCGCAGGAGATCGAGGAGCTCATGAAGATCATGAAGAACCTCGCCGCGGAGGGCAAGAGCATCCTCTTTATCTCGCACAAGCTCGCCGAGATCATGGCGGTCGCCGACCGCTGCACGGTGCTGCGCAAGGGGAAATACGTCGGCACGGTCGAGACCGCGAAGTCCTCTCCCGAGGAGCTTTCCGCGATGATGGTCGGGCGCAACGTCAACTTCCACGTGGAAAAGGGCGAGGCGAAGCCCGGCGAGGTCGTGCTCGACATCGAGCATATGTCGGTTGCCTCGAAGGTACATAAAAAGGACGCTGTACACGACGTGTCGCTCAAGGTGCGCCGCGGCGAGATCGTGTGCATCGCGGGCATCGACGGCAACGGCCAGAGCGAGTTTGTCTACGGGCTTACCGGTCTTGAGCCGGTCACGCAGGGCAAGATCATGCTTGACGGCAAGGATATCACGCGCGCGTCCATCCGCGAGCGCAGCGTGACCGGTATGAGCCACATTCCGGAAGACCGCCACAAGTACGGCCTCGTGCTGGACTATACGCTCGAGGACAACCTTGTGCTCCAACGCTATTTTGAGCCGGAGTTTACCAACGGCGCGGGCTTCCTGCGCCGCGACAACATCCGCAAGTATGCCGAGCGGCTGATCGCCGATTACGATGTGCGTTCCGGCCAGGGGCCGGTCACGAAGGCGCGCGCGATGTCCGGCGGCAACCAGCAGAAGGCGATCATTGCCCGCGAGGTCGACAAGAACCCCGACCTGCTTGTCGCCGTGCAGCCGACGCGCGGACTCGACGTCGGCGCCATTGAATTTGTCCACAAAAAGCTGGTTGAGCAGCGCGACGCCGGCAAGGCGGTCCTGCTCATCAGCCTGGAGCTCGACGAGGTCATGGACGTGCCCGACCGCATCCTCGTGATGTACGAGGGCGAGATCGTCGGCGAGCTCGACCCGAAGAAGACCACGCAGGAGGAGCTCGGCCTCTACATGGCGGGCGCGAAGAGAGATGAGGTGAGGGCATGAACGAGAAACGCAACCTTCTCAAGAGCAATGCCGTCCAGTCGCTGATCGCGTCGCTGCTGTGCATTGTGCTCGGACTGCTGCTCGGCTACGTTGTGCTGCTGTTTATCAATCCCGGCGGCGCGGGCGAAGCCATCATGGCGGTCATCAAGAACTTCTGGAACTACTCCCGCGCGAATTTGCAGATCAAGAATTTCGGCAACACGCTCGTCAAGACGGCGCCGCTGCTGATGTGCGCGCTGAGCGTTCTGTTCGCCTATAAGGTGGGACTCTTTAACATCGGCGCGGCGGGCCAGTACGTCGTCGGCTCCTGCGCTTGCCTGTACGCGGCGCTTCAGCTGCACTGGGGCTGGCTGGGCTGCCTGCTGCTGGCGTTTATCGTCGGCGGCGTTTACGGCGCGCTGGTGGGTCTTCTCAAGGCGTACTGCAACGTCAACGAGGTCATTTCGGGCATCATGCTCAACTGGATCGGCCTCTATACGACGAATATGCTTCTCGCGAGCGTCAAGGAGTCGACGAGCCCCTATACGCTCCACCTCAAGACCGACGCCCCGCAGGCAATGCTGCCGACGATGGGCCTCGGCAAGCTCTTCAACAACAACGGCAACGTGACGATCGCGATCCCGCTTTCGATCATCCTCGCCATCGTCATCATGGTGCTGCTCGACAAGACGAAGCTCGGCTATGAGCTGCGTGCGACGGGCAACAACAAGAACGCGGCGAAGTACGCGGGCATGGCGGAAAAGCGGAACATCATCCTGACGCTTGTCATTGCCGGCTGCCTCGCTTCGCTCGGCGGCGCGTTCCTGTATTTGACGGACTTTGAGCAGTGGTCGGTCACGCAGTCCTCGGTGCCCGGCATGGGCTTCAACGGCATCGCGGCGGCGTTCCTCGGAGGCTTGAATCCGATCGGTACGATTTTTGCCTCCTATTTTATCCAGCACATCACCGTCGGCGGCGCGTATGTGGACAAGACCATGTATTCGTCCCAGATCTCCGATCTGATCTCGTCGCTCATCATCTACCTCTGCGGCTTCGTGCTCTTCATCAAGTACGCGATGAACGCAAGCATCGCAAGACGCGAAGAAAAGCAGATCCAGAAGGAGAGAGAACAGGCTGCGCAGGCGTCCGGTGAGAAAGGAGGCGACCAGTAATGCTGCTTTTGATCCAATACACGCTGATCTTTGCTTCCGTGCTCGTGCTTGTCGCGCTCGGCGGCTGCTTCGCGGAGCACTCGGGCGTTATCAACCTCGGTCTTGAGGGCATTATGGTCATCGGCGCCCTCGGCGGCGCGCTGATGATGCGCTACCTGCCCGGTACGATGGCGTCGTTTCCGCTGATCCTCTGCGTGCTGCTCGGCGCGATCCTCTTCGGCGTCGTTTATTCGGCGCTGTTGGGCGTTGCCTGCATCAACTTTAAGGCGGATCAGACCATTGTCGGCACGGCGCTCAATATGCTCGGCGTTGCGGCGGCGACGGTGTTCGTCAAGGCGATCAACACCGCTGCCAATCCCGATGACGTCTCCTCGGAGATCCAGTACGTCGATGCGAAGAAGAAATTCCTGGTGAACCTCGGCAGCTTTGAGTTCAACTGGTTCATGCTCATCGCGGTCGTTATGCTTGTCGTTGCCTATGTCGTCCTCTATAAGACGAAGTTCGGCCTGCGCCTCATGGCGTGCGGCGAGCATCCGCAGGCGGCGGACAGCGTCGGCATCAACGTCTACAAGATGCGTTGGGCGGGCGTGCTGATCTCCGGCGTCTACGGCGGGCTTGGCGGGATCTGCTATATCCTCGCGGGCGTTTCGGCGTGGAAGTTTGAAAACGGCGTCGCCGGCTTTGGCTTTCTCGCCCTCGCGGTCATGATCTTCGGCCAGTGGAAACCGACGCGCATCGCGCTTGCGGCGCTGCTGTTCGGCGCGTTCCGCGCGCTTTCGAACGTCTATTTCGGCTTCCCGTTCCTCATGGCGCTGAAGATCCCCGGCTCGGTGTACAACATGCTGCCTTATATCATCTCGCTGATCGTGCTGGCGTTCACCTCGAAGAACTCCCGCGCGCCGAAGGCGGAGGGCATCCCGTACGACAAGGGCCAGAGATAACATTTCAAACTGCTGGCGTCAAACTCTGTGAGGCTTAAAAAAGCCAATTTGCAGCCAGCCATGCAAGCGGCGCGGACAGCGCCGCTTGTATTATTTTTCCGAGGAAATACCACCGTGCCGAAAGCTCCGAGCCCTCGAGCACCGAGAGCGTCTGCGCGTGGACGCTCAAGCCGCCCCAGCCGAGCAGCGCCGAGCAGAGCACGAAGCCGCCGCGGCCCGGGGAAAGCGCCGCGACGCCGTTGGTCAGCTCGATGCTCCCGAGCAAAAGCGGAT
>SVKM01000088.1 GCA_015068465.1 Oscillospiraceae bacterium
GAAAACTCCGAGGAAGACCTCAACCGCATGGTCTGGGAGAAGGCGCACGCGCTCTACGGCGACGAGCTGCCCCAGCTCATCACCGACCGATTGAACGTGGAACTCGGCTCGATTCTCGGCAAATACGACGTCGTGTACATGAGCGCGCAGAAGCTGGTGCAGCGCTCGCTGGAAAACGGCTACCTCGTCGGCTCGCGAGGAAGCGTGGGCTCGTCGCTCGTCGCGTACATGGCGGGCATCACCGAGGTCAACTCGCTCCCGCCGCACTACCGCTGCCCCAAGTGCAAAAATGTCGAGTTTGTGACCGACGGCAGCTACGGCTGCGGCGCGGACATGCCCGACAAGGTCTGCCCCAAGTGCGGGGAAAAGTACGTAAAAGACGGCTTTGACATCCCGTTTGAGACGTTTTTGGGGTACGGCGGCGGCAAGGTGCCGGATATCGACCTCAACTTCTCCGGCGAGTACCAGTCCCGCGCGCACCGCCACGCGATCGAGATGTTCGGCGAGACGCAGGTGTTCCGCGCGGGCACGATCGGCACGCTCGCGGACAAGACCGCCTACGGCATGGTGCTCAAGTATTTGGAGGAGAACGGCAGGGAGGTCACGTCCGCCGAAAAAGACCGCCTGACGGCGGGCTGCGTCGGCGTGCGCCGCACGACGGGACAGCACCCCGGCGGCCTTGTGGTCGTGCCGGACGATCTGGACGTGGAGGACTTCTGTCCCGTGCAGCACCCCGCGGACGACCCCGACAGCGACATCATCACCACGCATTTCGAGTACCACTGCATGGAGGACAACCTCTTAAAGCTCGACATGCTCGGCCACGATGATCCCACGATGATCCGCATGCTCGAAAACCTCACGGGCGTCAACGCGCGCCAGATCCCGCTCGACGACCCGGATACGCTGAGCCTGTTTACGTCTTCCAAGGCGCTCGGTTTCGAGGACGACGACCTGCTCGGCCCCACGGGCGCGGTGGCGATCCCCGAGTTCAACACGCGCTTCACGCGCCAGATGCTCGTCGACACGCAACCGAAGGACTTCAACACGCTGCTGCGCCTCTCGGGCTTTTCCCACGGCACGGACGTGTGGCTCGGCAACGCGAAGGACCTTATTTTGAGCGGAACGGCAAGCGTTCTGGAGACGGTCGGGTGCCGTGACGATATCATGCTGTACTTAATTTCCAAGGGTCTTGAGCCGAAAATGAGCTTCAAGATCATGGAGTCCGTCCGAAAGGGCAAGGTCAAGAAAAACGGCTTCGAGGACGGCTGGGTGGACGCGATGCACGACCACGAGGTGCCGGAGTGGTACATCGACTCGCTCTCGAAGATCGGGTATCTCTTCCCGAAGGCGCACGCGGTCGCGTACGTCATGATGGCTTTCCGCATCGCGTGGTTCAAGGTGCACGAGCCGCTCGCGTTCTACGCGACGTTCTTCTCGGTGCGCGCCAAGGCGTTCGACGCGCAGGAGTGCTGCTTCCCGAACGCCGAGGAGGGCGCGGAGAAGACCAAGCGCCGCATCCGCGAGTTGGAGGAGAAAAAGAACAAGAAGGAGACAACCGCCGTCGAGGAGGATCTGATGACGACGCTCGAGGTCTGCTACGAGTTCTATCTGCGCGGCTTCCACTTTGACAACATCGACATCTTCAAGTCCGACGCGACGAAGTTTCTCATCACCGAAAACGGTCTTTTGCCGCCGTTTACGAGCGTGCGCGGCCTCGGCGAGGCGGCGGCGCAGGACACGGTGGAAAAGCGCGTGGGGAAGGATTTCATCTCCATCGAGGAGTTTGCCATGACCTGCAACAAGCTCTCCAAAACGCACATCGAGCAGCTCCGCGCGCTCGGGGCGTTCGCAGGCATGAGCGAGACGAGCCAGATCTCGCTGTTCGGATGAGGCGGCTGGCGACATTTTGCCTTGCGTTCGCGCTCGGCGTCTTTGCCACGCAGTATTGGCTGCCGCATTGGCTGCTGCCGTATGCCGCGGCGGGCTGCGCCGTGCTAGGCGCGCTTTGGGCATGGTCGCTGCGCGAGGACGCCCGGCGGCGCGCGGCGCTGATCGGCGCCGGGCTTGCGCTCGCGCTTTGCTGGGACTGGGCGTATGTCCGATACGTTCAGGAACCGTATGAGGCGCTTGCGGGAACGACCGACACGCTGACGCTGGAGGTCGCGGACTACCCGGCGCAGACCGATTACGGCTGCCGGGTCGAGGTGCGCGTGCTGGAGCGCGGGCTGCACGGCAAGGCGATCTACTACGGGAAAGAATCGCTGCTGTCGCTCGAGCCGGGCATGCGCCTGCTCGCGCCCGTCGAGATCAACTCCTCGGCGACGATCCGCGATACCGCCGTGACGACGCACACGTCCCGCGGCGTATACGCGCTGCTCTATGCGCGCGGCGAAGCGGAGGCGTCGGACGGGAATGCCGGAGCGTTCCGGTATCTTCCGCAGCGGCTTTCCAAACGCCTGCTGGATATCGTGGAGCGGAGCTTTCCCGAGCGGACGCGGCCGTTTATGAACGCGATCCTGCTCGGCGACCGCTACGAGCTCTCGACCGAGGACGGGACATACCTCAGCGAGGCGGGGCTTTACCATGTGACGGCGGTTTCCGGCCTGCACTGCGCCTTTCTGCTCTCTCTTTTGAGCTTTTTGATCGGGAAGCACCGGCGGAGGCTCCTCTCGGCGGTCGCGATCCCGGTGCTGATCCTCTATGCGCTCACCGTCGGCGCGACGCCCTCGGTCGTGCGCGCCTGCGTGATGCTTATCATGCTGTTGCTCGCGCCGCTTTTTGAGCGTGAGAGCGATCCGCCGACCTCGCTCGCGTTCGCGCTGTTTCTGATCCTCACGGCGAACCCGTTTGCGGCAAAGAGCGTTTCGCTGCAGCTTTCCTTTGCGGCGATGGCGGGCTTGATCCTGCTGACGGCGCGGCTTTATGAGCGCATCCGCGCCAAAAAGCGCGGGAGGCTTGCCTGGTTCGTGCTCGGCTCGCTGTCCGCGACGGCCGGCGCGCTGGTCTTTACGATCCCGCTGACGGCGTTCTATTTCGGCAATCTGGTGCTGATCGCGCCGCTGAGCAACCTGCTGTGCCTCTGGGCGGCGACGCTGACGTTCGCAACGGGGCTTGTCACGGTGCTCGTCGGGCTTTTGTATCTGCCGCTGGCGCATTATCTCGCCTATTTGCCGCACCTTGGCGCGCTGTATCTGCTGACCGCGGCGCGGTATCTTGCGAAGATACCGTACCACGCCGTGTATTTTTCCAACAGTTATCTCAAATACTGGCTGGTCTACGTCTATGCCATGTTCGGCGCGTGCCTTTTGTTCAAACAGGGGCGGATGCGGTATCTGACGGCGTCCGTGCTCGCGGCTGCGACGCTTGCGCTGGCGGTCTTTTTGAACGTATCGCCGATGCACAGCGGCGCGCTGCATGTGATCGCGCTGGACGTCGGACAGGGACAGAGCGTGGTGCTGTGCTCGAAGGGCGCGGCGGCGCTCGTCGACTGCGGCAGCAAATCCTACCTGAACGCGGGGGATGTGACGGCGGACTATCTCAAGGGCATCGGCGTCAACAAGCTCGATTATATCGTGCTGTCGCACTATCACGCGGACCACTGCAACGGCTTGCCGGTGCTGCTTGCGCGCATCGGGGCGAAG
This sequence comes from Oscillospiraceae bacterium, assembly GCA_015068465.1. Lineage (GTDB taxonomy): Bacteria > Bacillota > Clostridia > Oscillospirales > Oscillospiraceae > Hominicoprocola. The sequence goes on from SVKM01000088.1 coordinate 3,645, forward strand.
CGGCTCGTGCTGCCGGACGTCGAGGAGGGCGACGCGGAGCGCGCCGAGGTGCTTGCGCTTGCGGAGAAATACGGCATTGCGGTGACTTTTGTGCGCCAGACGGACGCCTTTCCGCTCGGTGAGGCGGTTTTGACGGTCTATCCGCCGGCGGGCGAGGGCGATATGAACGAGGAATGTCTGGCGACGCTTTGCACCGCCGGGACGTTCGACACGCTCTTCACGGGCGATATGGACGCGAATTCGGAATACATGCTCATTGCGACAAATCAGTTGCCCGACGTCGAGGTGCTGATGGCGGGGCATCACGGCTCGCGCTACTCAACGGGCGGGGACCTGCTCGCCGAGGTGACGCCGGAGGTTGCCATCGTCAGCTGCGGCAGGGGCAACAGCTACGGACACCCGCATAAGGAGGCGCTCTGGCGTCTGCGCGACGCGGGCGCGGAGGTCTATCGCACCGATCTGCAGGGAAATATACATATCATCGTCGATTAGGAGAAGCCATGGCAAAGATGGCGCCCGACAAGGGCTATCAAAAACTCAAAAGCGACCTCGCCGCGGGCGGGCTCGGGCAGGTCTACATTTTCCACGGCGAGGAGAGCTACCTGCGCGAATATTACCTCGGCGAGGTGAAAAAGGCGCTCGTGCCGGCGGGCTTCGAGGAGTTCAACTACCACAAGCTGGACGGCAGGACGATCACGATGGCGGAGCTTTCCGAGGCGGTCGAGGCGATGCCGATGATGGCGGAGCGCACGATGGTCGTGGTGACCGACTGCGACCTTTTTAAGCTCGCGGAGGACGCGCGGACGATGCTGATCTCCATGCTGGAGGATTTTCCGGAGTATTGCTGTCTCGTGTTCGTGTACGACCTTTTGGAGTATAAGCCGAACAAGACCTACAAAAAGCTCTGCGCGGCGCTGGACAAGCAGGCGCAGGTCGTCAAATTCGACGTGCAGGACAAGGCGGACCTCATCAACTGGATCCGCCGCCGCTTCCGCGCGTTGGACAAGGACATCGACGCCCATGCCGCGGAGCATCTGATCTTCACCTGCGGAAGCCTTATGACCGGACTTGTGCCGGAGATCGAAAAGATCGGCGCCTACGCCAAGGGAAAGACGGTCACGGTCGACGACATCAACGCCGTCGCGGATCCCGTGCTCGACGCCGTGGTATTCAACATGACGAACGCCATCACGCGCGGCGACTACAACGGCGCGAGCGAGATCTTGGGGCAGCTTCTCAAAAAGCAGGAGGAGCCGTTTATGATCCTCGCCGTCATCGGCAAGGAGCTGCGGCGGCTCTACACCGCGCGCATCGCGCTCGATGAGGGGCGCGACAAGTTCTGGCTCATGGAGCAGTGGGGCATGCGCTCGGACTATCCGGCCAAGCTGCTGCTCGACGCGGCGCGCCGCACGACGCGGGAATGGTGCGCGCGGAGCGTCAGGCTCTGCCGGAAGCTCGACCTGCGATTGAAGAGCGAGAAGGGCATCGACGACGAGGGCGAGATCAAGCTGCTGCTGATGGAGCTGGCGCAAAAGATATGAGCAAGCCGAAGATCAAGGAGGTCATCGTCGTCGAGGGACGCTATGACAAGAATACGCTCTCGCAGGTCGTCGACGCCGCCATCGTCGACGTGGGCGGCTTCGGCGTGTTCAACGACGCGGAGAAGCTCTCGCTGCTGCGGCGTCTTGCCGATACGCGCGGCGTCGTGATCTTTACCGACCCGGACGGAGCGGGCTTCGTGATCCGCAACCATCTCAAAGGGGCGCTTCCCAAAGGCGGCGTCAAGCACGCCTACGTCCCGGACGTCTACGGCAAGGAAAAGCGTAAGCGCAAAGGCGGAAAAGAGGGCAAGCTCGGCGTGGAGGGCATGAAGCCCGACGTGCTGCTGGACGCGCTCCGCCGCGCCGGTGCGACGTTTGAAGGCGAGGAAACACAGGACAGGGGAGAGCCCATCACCAAGGCGGATATGCTGGACGCCGGTCTGATTGGAGACGGCAGCAGCGCAAAGCGCGCCGAGCTTGTAAAGGAATTGAACTTGCCGGAGCATTTGGCGCCGAACGCGCTGCTGGAGGTGCTGAACCTGCTGTGGACGCGGCGGGAATTCTGGCAAAGATGCGCCGTCGGGCTGACGGTCTCGGGTCGGATCGACCGGCCCGTCGGCTCGCGCCATCCGCGGCACACAGAGATGATCTACCCGGTCAACTACGGCTATGTGAAGGGCATTTTCGCGCCCGACGGCGCGGAGCAGGACGTCTATGTCCTCGGCGCGGACGAGCCGCTGGAAACCTTCACGGGCACGGTGATCGCCGTCTACCGACGCATCGACGACGTGGAGGACAAGTGGATCGTCTCGTTGGACGGGCGGGACTATCCGGACGAGGAAATTTTGGACAAAATACGCTTTCAGGAGCAGTATTTTCACGGCGAGCTGCTGCGGGGTTAAGAAACGCTTGCCAAACCGCACAAAAACAGTTATAATCTATCATCATTTTTACCAACGGAAGAGAGGAAATCACTATGGCGGACGAAGTCAAGACCATCGAGAGCGCCGAAGGCGAGAGCAAGAACTTTATCCACGCGTTTGTGGAGGAGGACATCGGCCCCGGCGGGCGCTTTGAAGGCATGCAGGTGCACACGCGCTTTCCGCCCGAGCCGAACGGCTATCTGCACATCGGGCACTGCAAGGCGCTGACGATCGATTTCGGCACGGCGGAGAAGTTCGGCGGCATCTGCAACCTGCGCATGGACGACACGAACCGCGCCAAGGAGGACACCGAGTTCGTCGAGGCGATCCAGGAGGACATCCACTGGTTGGGCTTCGACTGGGGCGACCGCTTCTATTACGGCAGCGACTACTTTGAGAAGGACTACGAGTACGCGGTTGAGCTGATCAAGAAGGGGCTTGCCTACGTCTGCGACCTCACGCCCGAGGAATTCAAGGAAAACCGCGGCGACATCGGCAAGCCCGCCGTTTCGCCGTACCGCGACCGCGACGTCGAGGAGAACCTCGACCTCTTCGAGCGCATGAAGAACGGCGAGTTTCCCGAGGGAAGCCGCACGCTGCGCGCGAAGATCGACCTCGCCTCCGGCAACTTCAATCTGCGCGATCCGGTCATGTACCGCATCCGCTACATCGACCACCACCGCCAGGGAACGAAGTGGTGCATCTTCCCGATGTATGACTTCGCACATCCCATCCAGGACGCGCTCGAGGGCATCACGCACTCGCTGTGCTCGCTGGAGTACGAGGAGCACCGTCCGCTCTACGACTGGGTCGTGAACAACGTCTCCATCCCGTACCACAAGCCGCGCCAGATCGAGTTTGCGCGCCTTGGCATCAACTATACGGTCATGTCCAAGCGCAAGCTGCGCAAGCTCGTCGAGGAGCACTATGTTTCCGGCTGGGACGACCCGCGCATGCCGACGCTCTGCGGCCTGCGCCGCCGCGGCTTCACGCCCGCGTCCATCCGCAATTTCTGCGAGCGCATCGGCGTTGCGAAAGCCCCGTCCACGATCGAGTACAGCTTTTTGGAGCACTGCCTGCGCGAGGACCTCAACGAGCACGCCGAGCGCACGATGGCGGTGCTGCACCCGGTCAAGCTCGTCATCACCAACTATCCCGAGGGCAAGAGCGAAACCTTTGCCGTCGAGAACAACCCGACCGACCCTGCCGCCGGCACGCATGAGATCACGTTCTCCCGCGAGCTCTGGATCGAGGCGGACGACTTTATGGAGGAGCCGGTGCCCAAGTACAAGCGCCTGACCCCCAACGGCCCCGAGTGCCGCCTCAAGGGCGCGTATCTCGTCCAGTGCACGGGCTGCAAGAAGGACGGCGCGGGCAATATCGTCGAGGTCTACGCGACCTACGACCCCGAATCCCGCGGCGGCGATCCTGCCGACGGGCGCAAGGTCAAGGGTGCGACACTCCACTGGGTCGACGCCGCCACCGCCGTCGACGCCGAGGTGAGGCTGTACGACTACCTCTTCAGCGATCCCGCGCCGGACGGCCCGGACAAGAACTTCCTCGACTGCCTCAACCCCGACTCTCTGGAAGTCCTGCACGGATGCAAGATCGAGCCGGAGCTTGCAAAGGCGGCAGCGGCGTACGACAAGACCGAGAAGGCGGGCAAGACCGCGCCGACGTTCCAGTTCATGCGCCTGGGCTATTTCTGCCTTGACAGCCGCGATTCCACGGCGGAACATATCGTCTTCAACCGCAGCGTTTCCCTGAAGGATAGTTTTAAGAAGTAAGCGCATACTAGACAGGTATCCCCACACGGAAAGGAGAACCTGTCATGGATAGAAACGATCTCAAGGGCAAGGCGAAGCGGGCGCTGCGCGAAACCGACCTCGACGAAGCCGTCGGCGAAGCGGCGAACGAGATGCGCCAAAAGGTGCAGGAAGTGCTGGACAAGACCGATCTTGACGAAAAGATCAAGGCCGGCGCGGACAATCTGCGTGAAAAGGCGGATCGGGAAGCCGACGCGCTCAAGGCGGAGGTGCGCGAGAATGCCGACAAGCTGAAGAGCAAGGTCCGCAACGCGCTGGACAAGACCGACGTCGACGAAAAGGTCAAGGCGGGCGCCGAGCGGCTCAAGGAAAAAATCAAGGAAAATCTCGACTGAATGAAGAAACCGCGCGGCAAACGCCGCGCGGTTCTTATATCTGCTTTTTGATCGCCTTGATAGCGTTCTTTTCCAGCCTTGAGACCTGCGCCTGCGAGATGCCGATCTCGTCGGATACCTCCATCTGCGTTTTGCCGTCGGAAAAGCGCAGGGCTAGGATGCGCCGCTCGCGCGGCGTGAGCTGCGCCATCGCCTCCTTGAGCGCGATGCGCTCCAGCCAGTCCTCGTCGGTATTCTTCGTGTCACGCACCTGGTCCATCACCGTCACCGTGTCGCCGCTGTCGGAGTAGACCGGCTCGAAAAGGGAAACGGGGTCCACCACCGCGTCCATCGCGAACACGACCTCCTCACGGGGGATATCGAGTTCCTTCGCGATCTGCTCGACCGTCGGCTCCCGCTGCTGCTCGCGCTGGAGCTTTTCCCGCGCCTGCAGGACGCGGTACGCCGTGTCGCGGGTGCTGCGGCTGACGCGGATGGAGCTGTTGTCGCGCAGATACCGGCGGATCTCGCCGATGATCATCGGGACGCCGTAGGTCGAAAAACGGACGTTTTGCGAAACATCGAAGTTGTCGATCGCCTTGATGAGCCCCACGCAGCCGACCTGAAAAAGGTCGTCGGCATTCTCGCCGCGCCCGGCAAAGCGCTGGATGACCGACAGTACGAGCCGGAGGTTTCCCTCGACCAGCATTTCCCGCGCCGCCTTGTCGCCGTCTTTTGCCCGCCGGAACAGCGCATCCGTTTCGGCGGAAGACAGCACCGGAAGTTTGGAAGTGTTTACGCCGCAGATATCGACCTTGCCGAGCATCGTCACGCCTCCGTACCGTTTTGATGCTTCTATTCTTTCCGCGGGCATCGGAAACATACTCTTTTCTTTTCGCGTACTTTCGATGGATTTTTGAGGGAAAAAAGAGTATCGGACTGCCCTGCGGCGGCATAGGATGGGGAACAGAAGAAAGAGGTGGGAAGATGGACCAGCGCTTTACCGACCTGAGGTGCAAGGAGGTCATCAACATCTGCGACGGCTGCCGCCTGGGCTATGTGGGGGACCTCGACCTGCGCATCCCGGAGGGCGAGATCACGGCGATCATCGTGCCGGGGCCGCTCAAATTCTTCGGGCTGTTCGGGCGCGGCGAGGAGTATTACATCTCCTGGCGCTGCATCAAGCGCATCGGCGACGACGTGATCCTCATCGAGCACCAGTTCCCGCGCCGCGAGGCGGAGCCGCCGCCGCGCGGCAAAAAACGGCGGTTTTGAAGCGGCAGTTCCTGGTTATCGAAAATTTTTGTTTTGTCAAGATAAAAATTGCGAAAAATAGGGAGAAATTTTTATTCCTTCTGCCTCACAGCACGAAATGAAGTTTTCTGTTGCGGTTTTCCACCCTAGAATAGCGCGAGGATAGTTGTTCATCCACCGAGCGACACGGACGGCATCGCCCTGGGTAACGTTGCGGAGAGATTGCCCTTTTCGAAACCATCGGCGAATCAAACGGTTATTGTTCTCATTACTTCCACGTTCGCAAGATGTGTATGGATGACAATAAAAGCAGTATGTACGCCGCCGACCGCTCTTGTCACGCTCCAAGCGCCTAGAATCGGCAAACTCCACACCGTTATCCATTGTGATCGTCTTGAATATCTGACGAAAAGCACAGCGCCTTTGAAGATAGTCAAGCACAGAGACGGTCGAAGCGCTTTCCTTTGATGGAACCTTGAATATCAATTCAAAGCGCGTTTTACGCTCTGTCAGCACAAGAAGCGTTTCACCAACGCCAGAGCGAGAACCAACGACAGAATCCATTTCCCAATGACCAAACGTATCACGCGAAGCAACCGAAACAGGACGCTGCTCAATAGAATTGCCGTACCTAGGGAAGCGCTGATTTAATCTACCCCAAACGAGGGCAGATATGATATAATAGAGGCACCAGAAAAGAAGGCGGTGC
>SVKM01000089.1 GCA_015068465.1 Oscillospiraceae bacterium
CCGACGAGGAGCGATATTATGTGGAATTACAGCTATGAGCTTCCCGGTTTTGTGGTCCTGATTGTCCTTCTGTGCCACTATGCCGCCATGCCGCGCGCCAATATCAGGATCAACCGGACCTTCCTGACGCTGCTGAACCTGCAGCTCGCAACGCTGCTTTTCGATGTGTTCGCCAGCCGCGCGGACGAGGCGTTCGAGATCATCCCCGCATTCTGGCTGTATCTCCTGAATACGGGGTTTTTCGTGTTCTATCTGGCGCGCGCGTTCTGCTTCTTTGTCCTCACCTGCGACATTCTGCGCATCAAGCCGAGCGTCAAGCCGCACCGGACGGCGCTCTTCGCCTCGGTCTTCGTCATTTCCGAGCTTGTCGCGCTCTCGAGCTTTTTTACCGGCGCGGTGTTCCGCATCAGCGAAGCCGGCTATGAGCGCGGGCCTCTCTATCCGATCCTCTATGTCTGCTGGGGCTTCTATCTGCTCTGCTCCTTTGCGCTGATCTTCCGCCGCGCGAAGGTACTGAGCCGGTACGAATTCTTCAGCGCGCTTGTCTACAACCTGCTTCTGCTCGCGGGAAACGTCGTCCGCTTCCTGTTCCCGCGCCTGCTGATCATGAACACATTTTGCATGCCGGCGATCCTCTCCATCTACCTCTCGTTTGAGAATCCCGACCTGTATCTGTCCAACCGGCGCATCGCGTTCAACATGTCCGCGCTGCGCGAGGAGCTCGTCGACCTCTTCGAGCACAAGCGCCCGTTCCGCATTCTCGCGTTTGTGACCCAGGACTACATCGACACGCGCAGCATCTACGGCGGCGCGCAGACGGACCGCGGCGTGGACATGATCGCGCGCTATCTGACCGTCAATTTCCCGTTCTGCCGGGTGTTTTACCTGCGCAACGGCTGCTTCGCCCTGCTCGGTCCCCGTTCGATGTTCTGGGAGGAGGTGCGCGAGGCGATCGTCGAGCGCTTCCAGAACTCCTGGGAAGCGGACGACGCGGAGCTGTACCTCTCGGTCGCGTTCGTGCAGGTCGGCCCGGACGCCGGCATAGACGACGCCGACAAGGTGGTCAACAACCTCGTCAGCGCGCTCGGGCGCGCCTCGCAGGCGGTGGACAGCACCATCAATCTCGATACCGTGCGGGAGCTCGACAAGGAATCGGAGGTCAAGCGCGCGCTCGAGCAGGCGCTTGAGCAGGATCAGCTGGAGATCTATCTCCAGCCGCTGTTTGACAGCAAAACGCGCGAACCCGTCGGAGCGGAGGTGCTCGCGCGCATCCGCGACGCGGACGGCAGGATCGTTTCGCCCAACCTTTTCATCCCCATCGCGGAGCGCAACGGCAAGATCAACCAGCTCGGCGAGCAGGTGCTGGAAAAGGCGTGCCGCTTCATTCGCGACAACGACCTCGCCGCGATGGGGCTTTCCTGGCTCAACGTCAACCTCTCCCCCATCCAATGCATGAAGCGCGACCTGAGCGAGCGCTTCCTCGCCATTCTGGAGCGCAACGGCGTCGCCCCCGAGCTGATCCGGCTGGAGATCACCGAGCAGGCGGTCGTCGATATCCCGCTTCTGGAAAAGCACATCGAGACGCTGCACAAAAACGGCTTCCACTTCGCGCTCGACGACTACGGCAGCGGCTTTTCCAACCTCAGCCGCGTCAAGCACTATCCCTTCGTGAGCATCAAGCTGGACACCGAGGTCGTCTGGGACTACTTCCACGAGCAGGATCAGCTGCTCCCGGGCATCGTCCAGGCGTTCAAGCAGATGGGCTACAACGTGACCGCCGAGGGCATCGAGACGGAGGAAATGGCGGCGTCCATGGCAGCCATCGGCTGCGACTATTTGCAGGGCTTCCTGTTTTCCAAGCCCCTGCCCATCCCCGAATTCGTGGAAAAATACTGCCGTGACAATTGATTGAAAAAAAGGAAGCCCGAAGCGTTCAGAACGCTTCGGGCTTCCTTTTTTGTTGTCCGGCGTTTTCAACCCTTGCGGCGGTCCTTCCCGTTCACGTGGTAGTATTCCGCCTTTGCCTCATACATCCTCTGGTCCGCGAGCTTGGCAAGCTCCACCATGCTCTTGTCCGGCGCTTCCGCCGCGCGCACATAGCCGCAGGCGGTGCTCAGCGTTCTGCCGTGCCGTTCCGACCATACCCGCAGGCAGCCCTCGTAGCTCTTCCGGAGCTCCGCAAGGCGCGCCGTATCCGCGTTGAGGAGCACGACGAATTCGTCGCCGCCGATGCGGTAGAGCTTCCCGTACTCTCCAAAGGCGCGGAACATGCACTCCGCCGCCCCGATCAGCAGGGCGTCGCCCGCCTCGTGCCCGAAATTGTCGTTGATCTCCTTGAGGCCGTTGAGGTCGATGGAGATATAGACCAGATCCTCCCCGCCGCCGTCCTTGTCGAGGCGCTTCATGTCCGTTTCGTAGGCGCGGCGGTTCAAAAAGCCGGTCATCGGGTCCGTGTTCGCGTTGATCTGCTCGGCAAGGATGCGCCGTGTCGTATGCCGCACGACGAGCGCAATGACGATCGCCGCCAGCAGCAGGTAGATAAACACTATCAGCATCGTGGTGGGAACGTCGCGGTTGACGTGGGAGCGCTCCTGCGTGACCACGATCACATAATCGTCCAGCTCTCCGGCGGAGCAGTACGACACCTTGCGAGCCACCACGGCGCTGAAATCGCAGATGCCCGACAGGTCGCGCCCCTCGAGGTCGATGCCGATCTCCGAAAGCGTGCTGCCGATCTGGCGCGACATGGTCGCGCCGAGTATCTCCCCGCTTTGCCTGTCCGCGACGATGATATCGACCCCGCTGTAGACGGGCATATCGGTGACGACCTCGGATATCTCGTTGGTGCGCATCTCGTCGAGCAGCCGGCGCGGCTCAATGCCGATCTGGGTCATGCGTGTGCCCGCGTCGTTCCAGCAGATGGCGTACATCATCGCCTTGCCCTCCGCCGTGTTGGGCGTGACGTCCTGGCACATGGACAGCGCCTTGTTGGCAAGCATCGGCTTGAAAAACGCTATCTGCTCGCCCGAATCGAAGGTAAAGCCGTAATAGGGCGGCACGGTGCCGCCGTAGATCATGCCGTCCTCGGTAAAAAGGTGGATCTCGTCGATCGACATCAGCGTTGCGATGCGGATCAGCTCGGCGATATCGGTTTCCGTTTCCGGCACGTTGTCAACGATATAGGAAACCGCCTTCGCCTTGGCGATGTAGTCCTCCTTGAGCGAATCCGTCAGCGAGCGTTCCTTCTTTTCGTTGCTCAAAAGGACGCTGCGCACCTGGTCGACCAGCATGGCGGAGGTCTGATACGCCTGATTGCGCCTGCCCGTCGTCGTCGTCAGGTATTCGATGCCGAGCAGCACGGCCATGATGCAGATGCTCAAAAGCAGGAGAACCGGCACATTTGGGTTATACGCTTTTTTCCCGTTCTTTTTCATAGCGTTCATAGCGAACTCTCCGCCCGTCTTTCCCGTTTCGGGTCTTCTCAGCCAAAGCGCTTTCTCCGCGAGAGGTTAAGCGTGCCGTCCTGCATATCGCGCAGGCTGTCGAGGCTCATGCCCGTGCCCTTTGCGACGCACAGGATCGGCTCGTCCGCGATGACCGTCGGAATGCCCGTTCGCACCGCCATCAGCCGGTCAAAGCCGCGTACAAGGCTGCCGCCGCCCGTCATCACGATGCCGTTGCCCGAGATATCCGCCACCAGCTCGGGCGGCGTGCGCTCGAGCACCTGCAGCACCGCCTCCATGATGCGCTCGACCGGCTCCTCGAAAGCGTCCATCATCTCGGTCGAGGTGACGGTCACGCGCTCGGGAAGCCCGGTTTGCAGGCTGCGCCCGACCACGTCCATCGACGTTTCCTCCTCCGGTGGGAAGACGCAGCCGATCTTGATCTTCATCTCCTCCGCCGTCTGCTCGCCGATGAGCACGTCGCGCTCATGGCGCATATACTTGATGACCGCCTCGTCAAAGCGGTCGCCCGCGACCTTGATCGACTCGGTGATGACCGCCCCGGAGAGCGAAATGACCGCGATGTCCGCCGTGCCGCCGCCGATGTCGATGACGAGGTTGCCGTTCGGCTGGGAAATGTCGATCCCCGCGCCGATCGCCGCCGCGATGGGCTCCTCGATCAGATAGACCTTGGACGCGCCCGCCTGGATGCCGGCGTCGATGACCGCGCGCTCCTCGACCTCCGTGATGCCGGAGGGGACGCAGACGATGATGCGCGGCTTGAGGATCTGGACGCCCGCCGACTTGCGGATAAAGTCGCGCAGCATCCGCTCCGTCACGTCATAGTCGGAAATGACGCCGTCGCGCAGCGGCCGGATGGTCAGAATGCTGTCCGGCGTGCGGCCGAGCATATCCTGCGCTTCCTTGCCGACCTTCAGGAGCTTTCCGGAGCTTCGCTCAATGGCGACGACGGAGGGCTCCTGCAAAACGATGCCCTTTCCCTTGATGTAGACCTCGACGGAAGCCGTGCCGAGGTCGATGCCGATATCCTTGCGGAGTCCCATCCCAATACACCTCTATATCTCTCAGCGGATATGCCCGCTTATTGTATTACGCTATAGTATAAATGCGGCGCGGCACAATGTCAACTCCCGCCGGGCGTCTTTGTTTTTTTTGCCGGAGCACTTGTCAGAACCCCTTCTGTGCTGTATACTGACAGCGAACCTTACAGTCTTTTGGCCGAGGTGAGCATTATGACGGAAAGAGAGAAGCACAACATTGTTATGAACGAACACATCAAACGGATCAACCGCAGCTTGATATGCGGCTGGTTTCTGATCGTCATCATCCTCTTTTGCTGCTATACCCTTGAGGTCGTCAAGGGGGAGCGTTCCATCGGATATCTGCTGTGCTTTACCGCGCTCACGGCGCTCCCTGCGGACGCCGCGCTCGTGTTCTACCGGCGAAAGCCGGATCGCTACGATCTGCGCTATGTGATCGTCACCGGCTATTTCATTTTCTACACCTTCGTGATGCTCACCGGCAGCACAAGCCTGGTTTTCACCTACATCCTCCCCATGCTCTCGCTGCTCGTGCTCTACCACCAGCCCAAGCTCATTTTGTACGTCGGCACCGCGTCCATGGCGCTGAACCTGCTGACCATTCTGAACCGCGTCGTGCGCGGCGAGCTGACGCTGCACAACAGCAAGGACGCCGAAATCCAGGTCGCGGTGCTGTTCGTGTGCTTTTTGGGCGCCTACCTCGCCACGCGGCTGTATGACGACATCCACCGCAAAAACGAGGAATACACCTCCCGCCTCAGCACGCAGAACGAAGAGATCCAGCGCATGACGATCCAGACGATCATGACCATCGCCAACACGATCGACGCCAAGGACGAGTACACGCGCGGCCACTCCCGCCGCGTATCGGAATACGCCGCCGCCATCGCCAAGGAACTCGGCCTCTCCGAGAACGAGGTCTCGGACATCCGCTTCATCGGCCTTCTGCACGACATCGGCAAGATCGGCATTCCCGACTCCGTGCTCAACAAGCCCGGAAAGCTGACGGACGAGGAATACCAAGTGATGAAGAGCCACACCACCATCGGCGCTGAGATCCTCAAGGACATCAACATGATCGAGGGGCTGGACACCGGCGCGAAGTACCACCACGAGCGCTTTGACGGGCACGGCTATCCCGACGGGCTCTCGGGCGAGGACATTCCCTACTTTGCGCGCATCATCGCCGTCGCGGACGCCTACGACGCGATGTCGAGCAACCGTATCTACCGCCGGCACCTGGATCCCTCCCGCGTCACGGACGAGCTCAAGCGCGGGATCGGCGTGCAGTGGGATCCCGACTGCGTCAACGCGCTGCTGCGCCTTTTGCAGGAAAACCGTCTGCCGGAGATGCGTCCGGAAACGGATATGGTCCGTCACGCAACCACGATCCTCACGCGCGTGATCAGCGTCGCCGAGACCTCCGCCGCCGGCGAGCGGATGGGCCGCGACGAGCTGACGGGCGTCTACGGGCGCGACGCCGGACGGGACGCCATCCAAAGTGCGATCTATCAGACCGGCGGCGGCTGGCTGCTGCTGTTCAACATCGACCACTTCCATCGGCTCAACCAGGTCAGCGGCTTCGCCGTGGGCGACGCCTGTCTCAAGCTGCTCGCCGAGCAGATCAAGGCGGCATACGACGAGTGCATCATCGCCCGCTTCGGCTCCGACGAATTTGCCGTATATGTCCCCGGCGGCGGCGATGACGCCGCGGAAACGCTCGCGCAGCGCTTCTACCGCCAGTTTGACAAGGCGCTGCTTCCCGACGGCGTGTCGGAGGGGCTTTCCGTTTCGATCGGCATGACCGAGATCTTCACCGAAAAGGATCGCGTCATGGTTCTCTACGAACACGCGAACAAGGCGCTGTACGTGGCGAAGCAGCGCGGCGGCGGCACCTACTACTGCCACCAGGTCGAGGCGGAGGAGGAATCGGGCGACGGAGTGATCTCCGCGGATCTCGCGCGGCTGGTCAACGAGGTGAGCGCCGGAACCGGGGCGGACACCGTGCTTTCCGACGGCAGCACGCTGCGCGAAGCGCTCTCCGGCGCGGCACGGGCAAACGAGAAGTTCGTCAGGGTCGTCCTTTTCACCATCCGCAGCGCCAAAAACGAAAAGCCCGCCGTCGACGAGCGTGACCGCGTCATGGAGCTGCTGCGCGGGGTCGTCGCCGAGGCGGCGCTGACGGGCGACGTCGTCGTCAAATACAGCAGCACGCAGTTCGCCCTCTTTGCGACGCAGCATTCCGCCGCGTCCCTTCCGGAGCGCATCGACCGTATCCTCACCGACTTTTTCAAGCTCTACAGCCAGGGCGAATTTGAATTGCATTACGACGCCGCCCCACTTGCCTGACGCGGCGCCGGCGCAAAAAAACGGGACAGCCGTCCGCTGTCCCGTTTTCCTTTTACGTTTCCGTCATCCGCAGCTGGCCGCGGATCACGGCGCCGAGCGCAACGTCCATGCTCGGCGTGGTGACGTCTCCGATCACCCGCGCCCCCTCGCCCAGCACCACGTCCTCGCGCACGTTGAGATTCCCGCGGATCTCGCCCTCGCACAAGACCCTTCCGGAACGGATGTTGCCCTCGAGCGAGGACTGCGCGTCCACGATCACGTCTCCGACGACCGTCACATCGCCCTTGAACACCGCGGCAAGGAGCTCAAGATCCCTCGCCGAGATCGCCACGTCGCCCACCTTGCGCAGCGACACCTTGCCGTCCGAGACGATCTCGCCGGTGAACTCTCCGGCGATCTCCACGTCTCCGGGCGTGGTGAGCGTGCCCTCGAACGAGGTGCCCGGTGCAAAATACGTCTTATCGCTCGCTTCGCGGGCGGCAGCGTTTTTGGTATCCATAGCCATTGTATCCTCTCCCGATTCAGAATGCCGATGCTATTCTACACAAGCTGCTCGGATTTTGCAACAATTCTTTTTGGTTTTTCTTAATTTAATTGTTTCCGACGCCCCGAAAAAACCTTTTTTTCAACTTTTTCGGTTCTATATTGACTTTTTCCCGCAAATGCGCTATAACACAGGTAATCTCAATTTTATGATGGAGGTATCACAAATGAACAAAGCTGATCTCGTTGCCGCTATGGTCGAAAAGAGCGGCCTGACCAAGAAGGACGCCGAGAAGGCCCTCAACGCTTTCACCGCTTCCGTCGAAGGCGCTCTGAAGAAGGGTGACAAGGTCTCCCTCGTCGGTTTCGGCACCTTTGAGGTCCGCAAGCGCCCCGCGCGCACGGGCATCAACCCCCAGACCAAGAAGCCCATCAAGATCAAAGCTTCCAAGGCGCCCGCCTTCAAGGCCGGCAAGGGTCTGAAGGACGCGCTCAACTGAGCGGAAAAGTCATTTGTATGCATACGGTTCGTTTCCGGACGGAAACGAACCGTATGCATTTTTGTCCTCTTCGGAAATCGTTTTGCACTTTGCCGCATTGCGTGATATACTGGTGTTGATTATGAGCATTCAAGGGGGAATTCCACATGAGTAAAAAGCTGTCTCTGCACCGCATTTCCGTCGCGCTGCTGCTGATGCTGTCCCTCGCCGTCCCGGCGGGCTGCGCGCAGAAGCAGAGTGAGCCTGCCGCGCCGGAGCCCGCGCAGACGCCCGCGGCGGTCGAAACCCCGGGCGCCGCCGAGCCGCAGGGCGCGGCGGACGGCGCCGACGAACCGCAGCCGCCGCAGGACGATTCGATCCGCGTCGATTCCGTGGAGGCGCTGCTCGAGGCGATCGCGCCGGGCGCGAAGATCGTTCTGGAGCCGGGGCGCTACGACCTCACGGATTTCCTGCAGGATTACCCGAACGCGCAGGATCAGGACACTTGGGACGAGGCGCACCCGTATGTCAAGCTCGGGCTTGTGTACGACGGCGCGGAGATCACGCTCAAGGATGTTGACGGCCTTTCGATCACAGGCGGCGCCGACGATCCCGCCGAAACCGAGATCGTCACGCAGCCGCGCTACGCCGCCGTTTTGAACTTTGAAAACTGCTCGGATATCCAGCTTGCCTGCCTGACGATGGGCCACACCGATACGGGCGAGTGCTCCGGCAACGTGCTGGACTTTGACAGCTGCCATGACGTGTACCTCCGCACGATGGACCTCTACGGCTGCGGCGTGTTCGGACTTTGCGCCGTGAACAGCTGCGGCGGTATCTACGTCAGCAATTCCACGATCCGCGACTGCGAATACGGCGCGCTTTACCTTGAGGACTGCGCGGGCGATTTTACCTTCACCGCCTGCTCGTTCTCCGGCTGCGGCTGGGGCGGAAACTATGAAGCGAACCGCGCGTCGCGGCTCTCGTTCGTCGGGTGCAGCTTCGACGACGGGGCGACGACAAGCTGGTACTTCCACAACGACGCCTCTTTTGAAAACTGCGTGTGGGGCGAGATCCTGTCGTATCCCGACCGGGAGATGACGCTGGAGGAGTCCCACGGCTTCAACTACGAGGAGATGGAGCTTCTCCCCTTTGAGGAGATGAACGGGCACACAAACTGGATCGGCTTTTCCGTCGTGGACCCCGAATCCGGGGCGACGGAGTATCCGGGTCTGATGGGGCAGGACACGATGCCGTCGCTGATCGCCACGTTTGACTTAAACGAAGACGGCACGGGCCATCTTCTGCTCGGCAGCGAGAGCATGGACGTCCACTGGGAGCCCATGGACGGCGGGCTCTTCCTGCAAACCGACGAAGAGAACATCTATCTCAACCTCTGCCGGATGCCCTCGCTTTACGGAGATTACAGCGAATGGCTGATGATGCGGCGCGGCAACCGTTTGATCTGGTTCTATTGATGTGAGTGAACGTCACGGCTATGGAAGAACTGCTTGCAAAACTGAATGACGCGCAGCGCGAGGCCGTGACGACCACGGAGGGCTTCGTGCGCGTGATCGCGGGCGCGGGCTCCGGCAAGACGCGCGCGCTCACGCACCGCTTCGCGTATCTCGTGAACGAGCTGGGCATCCTGCCGGGGAACATCCTCTGCGTCACGTTCACGAACAAAGCGGCGAACGAGATGCGCCAACGCATCCACAACCTCACCGGCGACAACGACACCGGCTATATCTCCACGTTCCACGGCTTCTGCGTCTCCGTATTGCAGGAGGACAGCCATGCCGTGCAGTATCCCAAGAGCTTTCTCGTGCTGGACAACGCCGACATCGACGACATGCTCAAGATCATCTACGCCGAGCGCGGGCTGACGCTGCGGAACATGACCTTCGCCTCCGCGCGCGACATGATTGAGATGCAGAAGCTCGACAAAAAGCCGGAGTACTACCTCGACCTCATCAACATGTCGCTCGAGGCGCTGCATGAAAAATACATGGCGGCGACGGAGACGAAGGAGATCATCTTCTACGGCTATCTCTATCAGGAGAAGAAGTGCTTCGGCCTCGATTACAACGACCTGCTCAAGTTCACGCTCTACATCTTCTCGCAGGACGCGGACATCCGCCTGAAATGGCAAAAGCGCCTCGAGTACATCATGATCGACGAGTTCCAGGACATCGACGCGATCCAGTACGAGCTGATGGAGGCGCTGTGCGCGTACCACAAAAACCTTTTCATCGTCGGCGACCCCGATCAGACGATCTACACCTGGCGCGGCGCGAACGTAAAGTATCTGCTGGAATTCGACCGGCGCTTTCCCGGCACGA
>SVKM01000090.1 GCA_015068465.1 Oscillospiraceae bacterium
CTGTAGCTCTCCGGGCGCTTGAGCCGTTCGATGACGAGCTGCACCGTCTCGGGCGTCACCTCGACGCGGCGGATCGACTCCTGCCCCACGCCCGAAACGACGTCGCCGCCGCTCGTGCCGCTCTCCGGCTCCGGAAGGCGCACCTCGGGCGACTGGTACATCGTCAGCCGTGCGAGAAACGCGATGACCAGTATGATCAGCGCCGCAAACGCCGCGCCGACCAGGGATATCCGGTGTTTTTTCATGGCAGGTAATCCGCAGGACGCTCGCTGCGGCGTCCAAAATGCCATTCGATCGCGTCCGCGATGCGCCGGCAGGCGTTGCCGTCTCCGTAGGGGTTGACCGCGTGCGCCATCTTCGCATAGGCGTTCTTGTCGCGCAGCAGTTCGTTGCCCATGCGCAAAATATCGTCGTAGCGCACGCCGGCGAGCGCGACCGTACCCGCCTCGACCGCCTCGGGGCGTTCGGTCTCGCGGCGCAGGACAAGCACGGGCTTGCCGAGCGCGGGCGCTTCCTCCTGCAAGCCGCCGGAGTCCGTCATCACAAGATAGGCGCGCGCCATGAGGTTGTGCATCTCGTCCGCCGGAAGCGGGTCGATCAGATGCACGCGCGGCGTACCGGCAAGGTAAGTCTGCGCCGCTTCGCGCACGACCGGGCTCAGATGGACGGGGTAAACCAGCTCCACGTCCTCGTTCTGCACGGCGAGGTCGCGCAGGGCGGTCATGATGTTTTTCATCGGCTCGCCGTAGTTCTCGCGCCGATGACAGGTCACGAGCACAACCTTGCGGCCGTCGTAGTCGAGCGTGTTGAGCACGTCGGTGGAAAAACGATAATCGTCGCGCACGGTGGTCTTGAGCGCGTCGATGACCGTGTTTCCGGTGACGAAGATACCGTCCTTCACGCCCTCGCGGAGCAGATTGTCGCGGTTGTTCTTCGTCGGGCAAAAATAGAGGTCCGCGATCTGCGTGACCAGCTTGCGGTTCATCTCCTCCGGAAACGGGGAATACTTGTCATAGGTGCGAAGCCCAGCCTCGACGTGCCCCACCTTCACCTGATGGTAAAACGCTGAAAGCGCGCCGGCAAAGGTCGTCGACGTATCGCCGTGGACGAGGATCATATCGGGCTTGAGCCGCTCGATGGCGCCGTCCATGCCGGTAAGGCACTTGCTTGTGATCGTCGAGAGCGTCTGGCGCGGCGTCATGATGTCGAGGTCGCAGTCGGCGACAAGGCCGAAGACCTCCATGACGGAGTCGAGCATCTGGCGGTGCTGCGCCGTGACGCAGCAGAGGCTCTCGATACCCTCGCGGTTTTTCAGTTCCTTGACCAGAGGCGCCATCTTGATCGCCTCCGGGCGCGTGCCGAACACGCTCATAATGCGCAGTTTATCCATGTTTTTCCTCATTTTTCTTCGTTTCGCCGTCCGCTGCGGCGTTCTCTTCCTGCCGGTCCGCGTCGACCGCCGGATGGAGGTCGATCTCCTCCGCGACGCTTGCCGCCGGGGCGGCGTGCGCGTGCGCCTCCTGCTCCTTCGCCTGGCGCGTTTCCGCGATCTCACGCGGGAAGATCACACGCGAGGCAAGGAACGCAACGACGCCGAGCGCGAGAAGAAACAGCATCGCGCGCATCGCGCCGCTCGTCGCCAACACCACGGCGGAAAGGCCGAGGATACTGCTCACGACGTAGAGCGCCGCGACCGCCTGCTTCTGGCTCAATCCCATGTCGATGAGCCGGTGGTGGATGTGCCCGCGGTCCGGCGACATCGGGTTCTGTCCGTGGGCGAGCCTGCGCACGATGGCAAAGAGCGTATCGAACATCGGAAGCCCCAGGATCAGGAACGGCACCGCAAACGAAATGACCGCGTAATACTTGAACAGGCCCTGGATCGAGATGGTCGCGAGGATATAGCCCAGGAACGTCGAGCCGGTATCGCCCATAAACATCTGCGCGGGGTTCTTGTTGTACGGCATGAAGCCGACGCACGCGCCGACCAGTGACGCCATGATGAGCGCGGTCTGGCCCTCCGAGACCAAAAGCGCGATAACAAGCATCGTGACCGCGCTGATGGTCGAAACGCCGTTGGCAAGGCCGTCCAGTCCGTCGATCAGGTTGACCGCGTTCGTAATGCCGACGATCCACAGCACCGTGATCGGGATGGACGCCCAGCCGAGGAACCAGTAGGGCTCGTCGCTGAAAACGTTGGGATTCGACAATATCTCGACCACGACGCCGTGGTACACGGCGACGAGCGCCGCAAGGATCTGCACGAAGAACTTAAAGTAGGCGCGAAGCGGCGTAATATCGTCCACCACGCCGAGCACGACGATGATGACCGTGCCGAGCAGGATGCCGCGCAGCTGCCGGTCGATCGGCACAAAAATGAGCAGGCTCACGATAAAGCCGAGGAATATCGCCAGTCCGCCGAGGCGCGGAACGGGCTTTTTGTGCATGCGGCGGTTGTCCTTCGGCACGTCGATCGCGCCGATCTTATAGGCGAAGGACTTCACAAGCGGGCTCATCAGAAAGCTGACCGCCATCGCGCACAAAAGCGCCTCGCCCACGCGCAGCAGCAGCTGCCCGGAAATGCTTGTTTCCATGTCTGTTCCCACCCCTTAATGCGGAATAAAGCCGACTTTTTTATAGACCTTGCGCAGCGTCTTTTCCGCAACGTAGGATGCGCGCTCCGCGCCGTTTTTGTAGACGGATTCCAGATACGCCTTGTCCGCAAGGATGCGCTCCGTCTCCTCTCGAATGGGGCGAAGCAGCTCGATCACCGCGTCGCCGACGGCGGGCTTGAACGCGCCGTAGCCCTGGCCGTCAAACTCGCGCTCGATCTCGTCCATGGTTTTGCCGGTAACGGCGGCATAAATGTTCATCAGGTTAGAAACGCCGGGCTTCTTCTCCTCGTCAAAATGGACGCAGTGCTCGGTGTCGCTGTCGGTAACGGCGCGCTTGAACTTGCGCGCGATCTCCTCGGGCTTTTCCATCAGGAACACGCAGCCCTCCGGTGCGGATTTGGACATCTTGCTCTCCGGCGTCGTCAGGCACATGACGCGCGCGCCCTCCTTCGTGGAGTAGAACTCGGGCATCTTGAACACGTCGCCGTACACGCCGTTGAAGCGCTGGACAATATTGCGCGTGAGCTCCACATGCTGCTTCTGGTCCGCGCCGACGGGCACGAAATCCGGCTGATAGAGCAGGATGTCCGCCGCCATCAGGCTCGGATAGGTGAAAAGCCCGCCGTTGATGTTGTCCGTGTGCTTGGCAGACTTGTCCTTGAACTGCGTCATGCGGGAAAGCTCGCCGAACATCGCGTAGCAGTTGAGCACCCAGCCGAGCTCCGCGTGCTGGTGGACGTGGGACTGGATAAAGAGCGTGTTCTTCTCCGGGTCGAGCCCGCAGGCAATGTACTGCGCGAGCTGCGTGAGCGTGCGGCGGCGCAGGTCGGCGGGGTTCTGGCGCACCGTGATGGCGTGCAGGTCCGCCATAAAATAAAAGCAGTCGAACTCATCCGAGCGCCCGCCCCAGTTCTTGATCGCGCCGAGGTAATTGCCGAGGTGCAGATCGCCGCTGGGCTGGATGCCGGAGAGCATCGTCTTTTTTGTCTGTGTGGTGTTGCCTTCCATATTGGTTTCCTTTCTGTAAACGACCGACAGTCGTCCATTATTTGCGGTATTATACTACACCTTTTCAAAAAGTACAAGTTCCTTGACAATTCTTCTCAAGAAATATAAAATATTTGAGATATTTTTTCCGGAGGTATTCCAATATGGCCATCGACAACGCCTATTTCGATATCATGGAGGGCAAGATCCCGCACGGGAAGGTCCGCACGCGCTTCGCCCCCTCGCCCACCGGCTACATGCACGTCGGCAACCTGCGCACGGCGCTCTATACCTATCTCATCGCGCGCCATGCGGGCGGCACGTTCATCCTGCGCATCGAGGACACCGATCAGGGCCGTCTCGTCGAGGGCGCGACCGACGTCATCTACCGCACGATGGAGGAATGCGGGCTCTCCCACGACGAAGGCCCCGACGTCGGCGGCCCCGTCGCGCCCTATGTCCAGTCCGAGCGCCGCGACACCTACGGCAGGTACGCCGAGCTTCTGTGCGAGCGCGGTCACGCCTATTACTGCTTCTGCGAAAAGACCGAGTCCGCCGAGGACGCGGGCGAGTTCGACCGCGCGGACGACCCCTGCCGCAGCCTTCCCCTGGAAGATGCCAAGGCGCGCGTCGCCGCCGGCGAGCCGTACGTCATCCGCCAGCGCATCCCGCACGAGGGCACGACCACGTTCCACGACGCATCCTTCGGCGACGTGACCGTGGAAAACAAGACGCTCGACGACCAGGTGCTCTTAAAGCGCGACGGGCTCCCCACCTACAACTTTGCCAACGTCATCGACGACCATCTCATGGGCATCACGCATGTCGTGCGCGGCAGCGAGTACCTGTCCTCCGCGCCGAAGTACAATCTGCTCTACGAGGCGTTCGGCTGGGAGGTCCCGACCTACGTCCACTGCTCCCCCGTCATGCGCGATTCCCAGCACAAGATGTCCAAGCGCAACGGCGACCCGAGCTATGAGGACTTGAAGGCGCAGGGCTATCTCACGCCCGCGATCCTCAACTACGTGGCGCTGCTCGGCTGGTCGCCGCGCGGCGACAAGGCGGAGCAGGAGTTCTTCACGCTGAGCGAGCTTGTCGAGTGCTTCGACCTCGCGGGCATCTCCAAGTCCCCCGCCATCTTTGACATCGAAAAGCTCACCTACTTCAACGCCAACTATATCCGCTCCATGCCGGCCGAAGAATTCGCCAGGGCCGCGGAGCCGTATATCCGCCAGGCGGTCAAAAATCCGGCGTATTCCGTCGCGGAGATCGCCTCGCTGCTGCAGGCGCGCTGCGAAAAGCTGACCGATATCCCCGAAAAGGTCGATTTCTTCGACGCCCTGCCCGACTACGACGTTGCGTTCTACACCAACAAGAAGTCCAAGACCGACGCGGGCGTGTCGCTCGACATGCTGCAAAAGGTGCTGCCGAAGCTTGAAGGCATCTCCGAGTGGACGACGGACGCCATCCACGATACGCTCGTTTCCTTCGCCGAGGAGCTCGGCGTCAAGAACGCGACGCTGATGTGGCCGCTGCGCATCGCCGCAGCGGGCAAGCTCGTCACGCCCGGCGGCGCGGTCGAGATCTGCCATATCCTCGGCAAGGACGAAACGCTCCGCCGCGTCAAGGCGGGCATCGCCAAGCTCTCATGAACGAGCAAAGCGGTTCCTTCTTTGCCCTCTCTGCGCCGATGCGGGAGCTGACGCGCATCACCGCTGTCTCGCTTGTGCTGCTCATCGGGATCGGTTTTGCCGCGGGGCTGCTGCGCCCCGGCTCGATGGATCCGCTGATGGTCCGCTTCACGGACGCGGCGGCGGAGATCGGCCTCTATCAAATCGAAGGCTTCGATCTGATGATCACGATCCTTGCGAACAACCTCTTCTCGCTCCTGCTCGCGATCGCGGTCGGGCTTGTCCCGTATCTGCACCTCTCCGCGCTTATGCTGGGGCTCAACGCCCTGCTCATCGGCGCGCTCGGCGCCTGGTATCAGACGAGCGGGCGCGGGCTTTTTGCCTATCTTGCCGGCACGCTGCCGCATGGGATCACGGAGGGCGCGGCGCTCGTGTTCTCCTGCGCCGCGGGGCTGTACGTCTGCCGCGCGACGACCTGGGCGGCGGGCGGCAAGGTGGAGTGGCGCACGGTCTCACGCACGCTGCGTGAGTGCCTGCGGGTCTACACGCGCTTCGTCGTGCCGCTTTCGATTGCCTCCGCCGCGCTGGAGGCGTTCGTCACCCCGCTCATCTTTTCCCGCTTTCTGTGACGCCTTTTTGTCGATTTTGCAATTTTTCCCATCGCGCCTTGCAAACCATAGTAAGATGTGATAGGATTATTTTGTTGTGAAAACCCCCGTTCCTACTGAAAGAATCATCAACTGAAAAGGAGATATCACTATGTACAGTTCCAAGATCGAGAAGGTCATCGCGCGCGAGATCATCGACTCCCGCGGCAACCCCACCGTTGAGGCGGACGTCATCCTCGACGACGGCACCATCGGCACCGGCGCGGCGCCCAGCGGCGCTTCCACCGGCGAGTTCGAGGCGCTTGAGCTGCGCGACGGCGACAAGAAGCGTTACGGCGGCAAGGGCGTTTCCAAGGCAGTCAAGAACGTCAACACCACGATCAACAAGGCGCTTGCCGGCAAGGATGCCTACGATATCTACGCCATCGACAAGGCGATGATCGAGGCCGACGGCACGGACGACAAGTCCAAGCTCGGCGCGAACGCCATCCTCGCGGTCTCCATCGCGGCGGCGCGCGCGGCGGCGAACGACCTCGACATCCCCCTCTACCGCTTCCTCGGCGGTCAGAACGGCAACACCCTGCCCGTCCCGATGATGAACATCCTCAACGGCGGCGCGCACGCGACCAACACCGTCGACACGCAGGAGTTCATGATCATGCCCGCCGGCGCCCCGACCTTCCGTGAAGGCCTGCGCTGGTGCACCGAGGTCTTCCACGCCCTGCAGGGCCTGCTGAAGGCGGACAAGCTCGCCACCTCCGTCGGCGACGAAGGCGGCTTTGCCCCCAACCTCAAGGACGACGACGAGACGCTGGGCTACATCATCAAGGCGATCGAGAAGGCCGGCTACAAGCCCGGCATCGACTTCGTCCTCGCCATGGACGCCGCTTCCTCCGAGTGGAAGGGCGGCAAGATCGGCTCCTACAAGCAGCCCAAGAGCGGCAAGAAGTTCACGAGCAAGCAGCTCGTCGACCACTGGGCGGATCTCGTGAAGAAGTACCCGATCATCTCCATCGAGGACGGCCTCGACGAAGAGGACTGGGAGGGCTGGAAGTACATGACCGAGAAGCTCGGCGGCAAGGTCCAGCTTGTCGGCGACGACCTGTTCGTCACCAACACCAAGCGTCTGAGCAAGGGCATCGACACCGGCGCGGGCAACTCCATCCTCATCAAGCTCAACCAGATCGGTTCCGTTTCCGAGACGCTCGACGCCATCAAGATGGCGCATAAGGCGCACTACACCGCGATCGTCTCCCACCGCTCCGGCGAGACCGAGGACACGACCATCGCCGATCTCGCGGTCGCGCTCAACGCGGGCCAGATCAAGACCGGCGCGCCCAGCCGCAGCGAGCGCGTGGCGAAGTACAACCGCCTCCTCCGCATCGAGGAAGAGCTCGGCTCCGCCGCCGTTTACGCGGGCTTCAACGCGTTCAACGTCAAGAGATAATCAAATCGCGCAGCAAGAAAGGCGCCGGCAAAAGCCGGCGCCTTCTTTTATCGTTTTCCCCCCAGCGCGTCCTCCAGCTTTTCGAGGGCGCGCTTTTCGATGCGCGATACATAGCTGCGGCTGATGCCGAGCTTCGCGGCAATCTCGCGCTGGGTGCGCGGCATGCGTCCGCCGAGCCCGTAGCGCAG
Organism: Oscillospiraceae bacterium; assembly: GCA_015068465.1. GTDB lineage: Bacteria > Bacillota > Clostridia > Oscillospirales > Oscillospiraceae > Hominicoprocola. Next base: position 7,477 of record SVKM01000090.1, read on the forward strand.
CGAAACGATCTCCTCCTCCCGCGGCGTCAGGCACTCATGCACGAGCGCGCGGACGCGCACGCAGTCCTCCCTGTCCTGGAGGTCGGCATACATCGTATCGTCCACGCCGACAATGTCGATGAGATACAGATTGTTCCCGTCCTTGTCCGTGTCGATGGAATCGGAGAGCGAGACCTCGTTCTGCGACTTTTTGCGGCTGCGGAAGTACATCAGTATCTCGTTTTCGATGCACTTGGCGGCATAGGTGGCAAGGCGCGTGTTCTTCTCCGGCTTGTAGCTCGAAATGCCCTTGATAAGCCCGATCGTCCCGATGGAGATCAGGTCGTCCTGCTCGCTCTCCTGCGTGTAGTATTTCTTTACGATGTGGGCGACCAGGCGCAGATTGTGCTCGACGAGCACGTTGCGCGCCTCGATGTCGCCCTGCGCGCTGCGCTCCAGATACATCCGCTCCTCCTCCGCCGTGAGCGGCTTCGGAAACGAGCCCGTATTGCCCGCAAGGTGGAGCGAGAGCAGCAGGCTGTGCGTCAAAAGGTAAACGGCTGCGGAAAGCATATCAGATCAACTCCCTGCCCTACCCTATGCCGCGGCGGGAAGTCCCTATGACAAAGCGCGGGAAATGATTTCCCGCGCTTTGTGCCGTCCGGATTCAGTTTTCGACCGCGGGAAGCTTCCCGCCGTAGAACGCCGAAGCAAACTGTGCGAGGTAGCCGGCATCGGCGGCGCCCATCGTTTCATAGGTCGAGTGCATCGCGAGCTGGGCGAGCCCGATGTCCACGCCGCGGATGGAAAGCTGCGTGTTCGAGATGTTGCCGAGCGTCGAGCCGCCGGGCACGTCCGAGTTGTTGGCGTACTCCTGAAACGGAACGCCGCTTTTCTTGCACAACTTCTTGAACACCGCCTCGGAGATTGCGTCCGTCATATACTTCTGCCCCGCGTGGTGCTTGAGCACGATGCCCGCGTTCATCTTCGGGCGGTTCACCGGGTCGTATTTCCCCGCGTAGTTCGGATGGAGCGCGTGCGCGTTGTCCGCCGACACCATGAAGCTCGACGCGATCGCGGTGTCGAAGCCCTCCTCGTCCATGCCGAGGCCGCGGCAGATGCGCTGCGCCGTCGTTTTGAGGAATGTGGACTCCGCGCCCTGCATCGAGCGGCTGCCGACCTCCTCGTTGTCAAAGACGCAGTGGAGCGCGATGCTGCCCTTGGGCGTCGCGTCCAGGAAGCCGGCAAACGAACCGTAGGCGCAGGCAAGGTCGTCCAGCCGCGGCGCGGAGAGAAACTCGTTCTGCGCGCCCCAGACCGACGGCGCCATGCGGCAGGTGAGGAACAGGTCGGTCCCGAGGATCTTTTCGATCTTCGTGCCCGCCGCCTCGGCAAGCAGCTTCTTCCACGCGTCGGCGTCCGTCGCGCCGAGCAGCGGCAGCAACTCGCTCTGGATCTTGATGGGGCCCTCGTGCTTGTCGCGGTCCAGATGGATCGCAAGCGACGGGATCATCACAAGGTCGCGGTCAAAGTAGACCAGCTTGTGCACCAGCTTGTCGCCGTCCTCCACGAGCACGCGGCCCGCGACGGAGAGCGGACGGTCAAACCAGGTGTGGCGGATCATCCCGCCGTAGCCCTCGACGTTCAGCCGCAGCAGGCCGTCGGACCACATCGCGGGGTCGGGCTTCAATTTGAAGCTCGGCGAATCGCTGTGCGAGGCGATGATGTGAAAGCCCTCCGGCTTGCCCTTGGGCAGCTTGAACGAGATGATCGACGAGCCGCTGCGAATAACGTAGTAGCCCTTCCCCGGCTTCAGGCTCCAGCGCTCCGTCTCCGAAAGTTCGGTAAAGCCCGCGGCGTCAAGGCGGCGCTTGAGCGCCGCGACCGCGTGGAAGCAGCCGGGGCTCTCCACCAGAAATTCCTGCAGTTCTTTGAGAACGTCTCTTTTCATGTTTGGTTCCCCCTCTATTCTTTGCTCACCAGGATAACGCCCGGCGTATTGGTCAGATGGACAAGCGAGGCATAATTGACGTCAAATTCGAGAATATCTCCCACCTTGACGCGGTCCTTTGCCTCCTCGACGTCGAGGATCGTATGGTCGCCGGAGGCGCCGATGATCTCGACGCCCGGCATGCGCGGCTTCAAGTCAAAGCAGTCCCCGCAGTCGACGCGCCCGATCGCGAGCAGGGCGCGCCGGCGGATGCCGCGGTCCACATAGTGCCCCGTGTGCCCGAAGGCGTCCACGGTCAGCTGCCCGACCGGGAAGCTCGGCTTGTCCCTGCACTCGACGACCTCCGCGCGGAACGTGAAAACGTCCTTGTGCAGGAAATCGGGGTCGCAGCCGTAATTGGCGCTGCCGAGCAGGCAGATCTCGCCGAGGCGCACGTTGTTCACGCGCCCGGGCATCGTCCCGCCGAGCACCATGCCCATCGCGGTCGAGGCGCTGCCGCTGACAATCTCCAGCTCGCGCCCGATCGCCCGCTCCACATCGAACGCAAGG
>SVKM01000091.1 GCA_015068465.1 Oscillospiraceae bacterium
CGCTTTGAGCGATTCCGTCCCGCAGACGTAGAGGCGCCTGCCCTCGTGGTGATTGTGCAGGTAGTACGCCGTCGCCTGCGAGGAGGTGATGAAATCCTCCGGCACGGAGTCGATGCCGAGGCGCGCGAGCTTTTTGACGTAGTCCGCGACGCTTCTGGAGGAGTTGTTCGTCATAAAGAGGTACTGCCCGCCCGTGCGGCGGATCTCCGCAAGCAGCTCCTTCGTGAAGGAAAAGAGCTGCTCGCCCAGGTACAGCGTCCCGTCCATGTCGAACAGGTACAGCTTCATGCGGGAAATGGTTTCTTTCTTGTCCATAGCGGATCGTCCTTCCTGTTACGAAGCGGCTCCCCGCCTTCGGACGGGGAGCCGCGGGTTTGTTTGGGGTCAGGTCGCCGGACCGTAGATGAGGTTCGGCAGGATCGTGGAGATCTGCGGGAAGAACGTGACCATCAGCAGCACCAGGAGCAGGCACAGGATGAACGGCCAGACCTCCTTGATGAAGTCGCCGATGCGGCATTTCGTAATGCCGCAGGTGGTGAACATCATCGAGCCGAACGGCGGGGTCAGGCCGCCGATCATGATGTTGACGATGCACACCATGCCGAAGTGGATCACGTCCACGCCCAGGGTCTTCGCGACCGGCAGCAGCAGCGGCGTCGCGATCATCAGCGCCGCGCCGCCCTCGAGGAACATGCCCATGACGAGCAGCACGACGTTGCACAGCATCAGGAACACGTACTTGTCGCTCGTCAGCGCCGTGATGGAGCTCGCGACGATCTTGGGCAGGTTGATGTAGCTCATGTACTGTCCGAACACGCTCGCCGAAACCATGATCAGCACGACGCTGGAGGTACCCGCGATGGTGTCGAGCAGGATGGGGATGAAGTGCTTTTTGAAGCTCAGCTTGCGGTAGACGAACTTGCCGATGATGAAGCAGTACAGCACCGCCACCGCGCCGCCCTCGGACGGGGTGAACAGGCCGAAGCGCATACCGAGGATGATGCCGAACGGGAAGAACAAACCCCAGAAGGAGATGAACGCCTGCTTGAGCACTTCCTTCGCCGGCGGGAACTTGTCGCGCGTGGTCGGATAGTTGCGCTTGTGCGCGATGATCGACACCGTGATCATCATCGCGATACTCATGAGGATACCGGGCAGGTAGCCCGCCGCGAAGATGCGGCCGAGGGACGCCTGCGCGATGAGCGAGTAGACGATCAGGTTGACTCCCGGCGGGATGACCGGGGTCGCAGCGGAGGACGCCGCGGTGATCGACGCGGAGAACGCCTTGGAATAGCCGCGCTTTTCCATCTCGGGCACGAGCATCTTGGACTGCATGGCGCAGTCGGCGTTCGCGCTGCCGGAGCAGCCGCCCATCAGCATGCTCAGCAGCACGTTGACCTGCGCGAGGCCGCCCTTCATGTGGCCGGTCACGCATTCGCAGAAGTCCATCAGCTTATCGCTGATGCCGCCGAAGTTCATGACTGAGCCGGACATGACGAAAAACGGTATCGCGAGCATTGAGAACGACTGCGTGGAGTTCATGACCTTCTGCAGGATTGTCCACGACTGGGTCGCGTTGTTGATGAACAGGAAATAGAAGAACGTGGAGCCGAACAGCGCGTACACGATCGGCATGCCGAGGAAGTAGAGGATGAACACCAGGAAAATGGGGATCAGATTCACAAATGTAATATGCATTTAGTAAGCTCCCCCTTCCTCATTCTTCTCCGCATCCGCCTCGGGCGTTTCCTTCGTCTTGATCAGATGCAGCTGATCCCGCAGGAAGAAGTAGATCTGATAGATCAGGGACAGTCCGAAGCCGAGCGGCACGGCAATGCCGGTGTACCACTTCGGGATACGCAGCGTATCCGTCAGGGTCATCTTCAAAACGCCGCGGGAATAGATAAGGTTATAGACGTACTGGGAGCTGATATAGGTCAGCAGGACCAGCACCAGGATCTGAAGGATGCTCATCACGAACTCGATGATCTCCCTCGCCTTGCCGTGGATCAGGTTCACGACGATATCGACGCCCAGATGTGCGTGCTTGCGGTGCGCGTAGGCGCTGCCCATAAAGACCGTCCACACGAACAGGCTCGTCACGACCTCGTCCGTCCACTTGATCGGGTTGCCCAGAACATAGCGGAAGATCACGTTCACGTTGACCATGATCACGCAGATGGTCAGCGTCACGCCCGTGATGATCGCGTCGAGATTCGTCAGGATCGATAACGGCGTTATTTTTTTCTTCATAAGCGCCTCCCTCACTAAAGAATCTGGCGAATTTTCTTCTGAAATTTCGACATGGACTGCCCGGTAAAACCGGGCAGTCCAGCCGTCAAAACCTTGTTTACGATAGCTTAGCCGTTCTTGGCGCGGAAGTCGCTGATCATGTCGACGAGCTTCTGATGCAGCTCGGGATCGGCGCCGTACTCTTCGACGATCCAGTCATAAACGGGGTCGCAGGCGGCGGTGAAGGCGTCGAGGTCGACCTCGTTCCAGGTCACGCCGTCCTCGGTCTTCATCTTTTCGATCTGGACCTGCTCGTCGTCGGCGCAGCTCTGCTGCTCCCACTCGCCGCACTCAAGCGCGCACTGGTCAAGGATGTCTCTCCACTTGGTGGGGATCTCCTGATAGAGGTCCTCGGGCATGAACAGCCAGCGGGTCGCGATGAAGTGGTTGGTCAGAGCGACCTTCTTGACGAGCTCATAGGGAGCGCCGGCGCCGGCGAGCGTGGAGGTGGAACCCTCGAAGCCGTCAACAACGCCGGAGGAGATGGCGGAAAGGCACTCGGTGAAGGACATGGGAACGGGGGTCGCGCCCAGGCACTCGATGGTCTTGATGAACAGGGACGCGGTCGTGGAGCGGAGCTTCACGCCCTTGAGGTCGGCCGGGGTGTAGATGTCCTTGTTGGTCACGACGCTGCGGTAACCGAAGGAATAGTGAGTGTCGAGGATGTGGATGTTCTGCTCGGCGAGGCGCGCCTTGACGTCCGCGACGATGTCGGAATCCATGACATAGTTGTACTCGGCGTCGTTGTTGTACAGCATCGGGCCGACGAGCACGGCGCAGTCGCCGACATAGTCAGCGAACAGGGACGGCTCCTCAAGGCCGATCCACTTGTCGCCGTTGACGGCGTGGACGACGGAGTCAGCATAGCAGTCGAGCTCGTTGAGGCCGTGATAGGTCACGGTGATGTGGCCCTCGGTGCGCTCAGTCACCATCTCGGCGAACTTCTCGGCGGCCTTGTAGTTCCACTCGGCCGGGTTGAAAACGTTGGAATAGATGATGTCGACGTGGTAGGCGTCAGCCTCGGCGTCGTCCGCAGCGGTGTCGGCGGCGGCGGTGTCGGTGGCGGGAGCCGTCGTGTCGGCAGCCGCGGGGGTGTTGGTGTCGGCCGCGGGGGTGTTGGCGTTGCTGCCGCAGGCGGCAAGAGCCAGAACCATCACGGTCGCCAGAAGCAGCGCAATAAGCTTCTTCATCTTCTTCTGATCTCCTTGTTGCATTTTATTTTTTTATTACACCCGGGTCTGCGCCCGGAGATAATAAACCGTTTTTTCGAACGTGAAATATAATAGCTTTCCTGTTCACAAATTGTCAACAACTTTCGGCTCCGCGTCAAATCATTTGTTTGTCTGTACAAATTGTGCGCCGCGCTTTTGTGCGGATGGACGATTGCGGAATTCATTTGCCTTTTCCCGTCTTCTGCCTTATACTTTATTTCAGGCGGAACCGCCGCCGGGGAGGATGCCATGTCAAAATGCAGCTACCGGATCGAGATGCAGCACGATGAGGACACCCTCGTCGCGCTGTCCCATATGCAGTACGACCTGTTCTGTGTGCGCAACCGCGTCGCGCGCAGCTTTTTGAGCCTCGCGCTGATCATCGCGGGCGTTGTGTCCTCGGAATGGTGGGGGCTGCTGGTCATCGGCTACGGCTGCTATCTGGTCACGACGACCTACGCGAGCTCCAACCGCACGGCACACCGGCTCGCCGAGCAGATCAAGGCAAGCGCCATGCCGTTCCCCGCCTCGGTCTACCTCTTTGAAAACAGCGTCATGCGCATCCTTGTCCAGCCCGAGGGCGAGGCGATGGATCCCCTGCCCTACACGGAGGTCGCCAAGCTCGGCGAGGACGACCGGGCGTTTTACCTCTTCCGCGACCGATACGGCGGCTACATGATCCCCAAGCAGGCGCTCGGGGACCGTGCGGAGGAATTCCGCCGCTTCGTCGAGGAGCGCACGGGAAAGATGTTCCAGCGGGGCTTTTCCCCGCTCAGCCGCCTGCTCGCGTGGCTGCGCGCGCGCAAAGGCAGGCTCGCATAACGCTTTTGAAAACGATTTGGGAGGAAATCATGGACTACAACGTACCCATCGGCGGCATGGCCGCCGGACAGGCGGTCGAGGGCTTTTACCTGCTCAGCGAGGCGGCGTCCAAAACGACCGCGGCGGGCAAGCCGTTTTTGAGCGCCGCGCTCTCCGACCGGACGGGCAGGATCGCCGCGATGGTCTGGGACTACGCCGGCCCCGTCTGCGCCGCAGACGCCGGAAAGGTCGTCAAGGTGCGCGGCGAGGTGACGGAATACCGCGGCGCGCCGCAGCTCAGGGTGGAAAAACTCCGCCTCGCCGGCGACGCCGACCGCTATGATATCTCCGCGCTCGTGCCCGCCGCGCCGATCGACGCGGACGCGGCGGTCGCGGACGTCCGCGCGCTGGTGGAAAGCATTGCCGACGAGGATTACCGCCGCGTCGCCGAAACGCTGCTCGAGCGAAACCTGGAAACGTTTCGCAGCATCCCCGCCGCCAAGAGCATGCACCACGCGTTCTTGCACGGGCTTTTGATGCACACCGCCAACATGCTCCGGCTCGCGGACTACCTCTCCGGGCTCTACGCCGGCACCGTCGACCGGAGCCTGCTGCTCGCCGGCACGCTGCTGCATGACTTCGCCAAGCGCGAGGAGTTCCGCTTTTCGCCGCTGGGCCTCGTCGCGGACTATTCCGTGGCGGGGCAGCTGCTCGGGCACCTCGTCATGGGCGCGCAGGAGGTCGCCGGCGCCTGCGCGGAGCTTGGCGTCGGCGCGGAGAAATCGACGCTGCTCCAGCACCTGATCCTCTCCCACCACGGCGAGCCGGAATTCGGCGCCGCCGTGCGCCCGATGTGCGCGGAGGCGGAGCTTCTGTCCTACATCGACCTGATCGACAGCCGCATGGAGATCTACCGCGAGGCATGCGCGTCCACGCCCGCCGGCGCCTTCAGCGACCGCGTGCCGGCGCTGGACGGGCGGCGCGTGTTTCATCACGGCTGATCCGCGCTTGCGATTTGCCTGCCATCCGTGGTAAAATAGATGTGTAACAGCACCGTATCGTGCGAAAGGAGAACCGACATGAAAAAGACCGTTTTGCCCGCCGTGATCGTCGCCGAGCCGAAGCGCGCGCTTTCCGCGCGCGCGGAGCAGGCTGTGCTGGAACGCCTGCCCATTGACCAGAAGACGCTGCGCAAGGCCGCAAAATATCTCGAGCCCGGACGCCTCAAGCTTCTGCTGCTCGCCGCCGCGGGCGGCGCCGTGCTTCTCTCGGCGGTGCGCTCGTTCAGCCATGAGCAGGTCTGCCGCGCGGCGGTCGCGCGCGAGCTCAAGCGCCAGCTCGAGCCGGTCAACAACCGTCTTGAGGCGCTGCAGCAGCAGAACGAGGAGCTCAAGCGGCAGAACGAGGAGCTTCGCCGAAAGCTCGGCTGACGCCGGAGGCGGGAATGGAAAAGCAAACCAAACGCGGGGCGTGGGGCGGCATTGTTTGTATGCTCCTCGCGTCCCTTTGCTTCAGCACGGGCGGACTGGGGGTAAAGCTGATCCCCTGGTCCGCGCTTGCCATCAACGGCGTAAGGAACCTCATCGGCGCGGGCGTGATCGGCCTGTTTCTTCTGCTCACGCGCCATCGGCTCACGTTCAACCGCCCGGTGTTCGTCGGCGCGCTGGCGATGATCGGCACCACCACGCTCTTCACGGTCTCCAACAAGCTGACCACGGCGGCGAACGCCATCGTTTTGCAGTTCACGGCGCCGGTCTTCGTGATACTGTTCATGGCGGCGCTGTTCCACACGAGGCCGAAGAAAGCGGACCTGTTCGCCTGCGCGGCGGTGCTGCTGGGCGTGTGCGTTTTCTTCGTCGACGGCCTGCAGGCGGGGAACCTGCTCGGCAACGTGATTGCGATCCTCTCGGGCGTGTGCTACGCCGGCGTCTTTCTGATGAACGCGGCGGAGGGCGCGGACGCCGTCTCGTCGTGCTTCATCGGGCAGCTTGCGGCAGGCGTGCTCTTTTCGCCGCTGTGCCTGCGCGAGACGGATTTCTCCGCGCCCACGCTCCTTACGGTCTTTCTGCTCGGCGCCGTGCAGGTCGGGCTTGCGTATGTCTTTTTCTCCTCGGGCATCCGGCGCACGCCGCCGGTCACGGCAAGCCTCATCACCGGGCTTGAGCCGGTGCTCAACCCGCTCTGGGTGGCGCTTTTTTACCGCGAGGCAGTCTCCCGCCTCGCGCTCGTCGGCGCCGTGATCGTCGTCGGCTCGCTGATCGTATACAACGTCCGGCTGGCAAAGAAAAAAGCGGCGGCGCAGCCGTGAGAAACGGTTGCAAAGTAAGCGCAGCCGTGCTATTATAAAAATGAATAGGTATCATTATTTGCGCCCACCCGCGCCGTATCAGAAAACTGGAGGAGATCATGGCCGGAAATGACGTTATTTTCAATCGGATCGCGGAAGCCCTGCTGATCGACTATGCGAGCGTGTGCTATGTCAACGCGGGCACAGGCGAATATGAATGGTATTCCCTGGACCCGGATTTCCGCTCGCTCCAGATCGAGCAGGGCGGTCGGGATTTTTTCAGCGACATAGCGCAGATCGCCCGGAGCGTCGTCCATCCCGACGACCAGCATATCTTCACAAACGATATGCGCAAGGATCGTCTGCTCAGCGCCGTAAAGGAAGGCAGGATGCAGAGCGTCGCGTTCCGTATGCTGATTGGCGGCAAGCCGGTCTACCACAGGCTGCGCCTGATCCGCAAGGCAAGCGACAACGAGGACTACTTTGTTCTCGGCGCGATCAACATCGAAAAGGAAATGCGCATCAAGCAGAGCGCGGAACGGTTCGAGCGGGAGCGCGAGCAGTTCAACCAGATCGCGCACAGCCTCGCTTCGCACTACGATACGATCTACTATGTCGACATGGAGACGAACCACTATATCGAGTTCTCCTCCACGGACATCTACAAGCAGATGCGCGTCCCGCCCGGGGGCAACGATTTCTTTGCCGAGTCGCGCAAAAACGTGGAGAAATTCGTCCATCCCGAGGACCGCGCCAAGGTCGAAGCGCTGCACAACAAGGAGACCCTGCTGAAAAATCTGGAGGCAAGAAAGACGCACGCGGTCACCTACCGGCTCGTCGTCTTCGGCGAGGTCATGTACTGCCGGCACTTTGAGATGTGGGCGGGCGACCGCAAGCACGTGATCATCTGCGTGGAAAACATCAACGAGGAGGTCGCGCGGGAGGAGACGCTGCGCCAGGCAATGGCGATCAACATCACCTATTCCCAGATCGCCGAGCGCCTCGCCGACCGTTACGACACGATCTACTATGTGGACGCCGAGACGGAGCAGTATGCGGAGTTCTCCTCCACCAACCTGCTTCAGGCGCTCTCCGCCCCGGCCGGCAGCAGCTTCTTCGCCACGGCAAAGAAAAACATCGCAAGCGTCATCCACCCGGACGACCAGACGATGCTCTACGCGTTCCTCAACAAGAGCCTGCTGCTCGGCACGCTGCACTTTCCCGAGGTTCGCCAGATTGAATACCGCCTCGTGATAAACGGCGTATCCGTCTACGTCCGCCTCTCCGCCATGTTCACGAAGGATCAGCGGCATCTGCTGTTCTGTGTGGAGAACATCGACAAGCAGGTGCGCGCGCTCAAATCCGCGAACAAGATGGCGCGCACCGACGAGCTCACCGGCACCAAGAACAAGCTCGCCTATCAGGAGTTGGAGGAATCCTTCCAGGCGAACATCAACAACCGCGAGGCACAGCCGTTCGCCATCATCGTCTGCGACCTGAACAATCTCAAGGCGATCAACGACTCGCAGGGACATCAGGCGGGCGACCGGTGCATCAAGGCCATCGCCAAGCTGCTTTGCGATACGTTCACCCACAGTCCGGTCTTCCGCATCGGCGGCGACGAATTTGTCGTCGTGCTCAGCGGCAGCGACTACGACTGGCGGGACGCGCTGCTGGACAGCCTGCGCGCGCAGATCCTCGGCAACCTCAAGCGGAATGTCCAGCCCGTTGCCGCAACGGGGATATCCGTGTTCGATCCCGCCTCCGGCAAAAAGTTCTCGGACGTTTTTGCGCGGGCGGACAGCATGATGTACGACTACAAGCGCGACATGAAGCGCCGGCTATGAGCAAGGAGGGCCTGAGCATGAAAAGGAAGATCCTCAGCACGATTCTCGCGCTGTGTCTGCTGTTGAGCCTCGCACCCGCGGCAAGCGCGGCGGCGCAGGGCGCGCTGGGAAGCCTCAGCTGGACGCTTTCCGACGACGGCACGCTGACCGTCGGCGGCATCGGCGCCATTCCGGACTACGGCAAGTCCGGCGAGGCGTCGCCCACCATCGACGAGCGCCCCTGGGGAAAATACCGCGACGCGGTCACAAAGCTGGTCGTGCAAAACGGCGTCACGCGCATCGGCGACCGCGCGTTCCAGGGCTTTGAAAAGCTTGAAAGCGCCGAGCTTGCAAGCAGCGTCGGCAGCGTCGGCATCTGGGCGTTCCAGAACTGCTATGCGCTGCGAAACGTGCAAATGCCCTCCGACGTCGCCATTGAATTCGGCGCGTTCCGCAGCGTGCCTGTGGAAACGCGCCTGGTCAGCGCGGACGGCATGCCGGGCGGCGTCAACTGGTCGCTCTCCGCCGCCGGCACGCTGACCGTCAGCGGCAGCGGCGCGATCCTGGATTACAACAGATCCGGCGAGGCGTCGCCCACCATCGACGAGCGCCCCTGGGGAAAATACCGCGGCTCGGTCAAGCGGCTCGTCGTCCGCGAGGGCGTGACGCGCATCGGCAGCCGCGCGTTCCAGGGCTTTGAAGCGCTTGAGCGCATCGTGGTCGCGGACAGCGTCGGCAGCGTCGGCGTCTGGGCGTTCCAGAACTGCCGCGCGCTCGCGAAGGCCGAGCTGCCCGACGGCGTTTTTCTCGACACAGGCGCGTTCCGCGACGCGCCGGTCTTTGCGGCGCCCGCTCCCGCCAATGACGATACGCCGGCGGAGGACGACGCGATCCACGTCGCCGTCAACGGCGCGGAGGTGCAGTGGACAGACGCCGCGCCGTTCCTGGATGAAAACGGCCGCACGATGGTGCCGCTGCGCGCCGTGGGCGACGCGCTCGGCCTTTCGGTGGGCTGGGACGACGGCGCGCGCGAGGCGAGCTTCACCGACGGAGCGAAAGCGATCTTTTTCCCCATCGGCAGCACCGAAGCCCGCGCGGGGCTGCTCGGCACGATCCCGATGGACACCGCCGCGGTCATCGTGGACGGCCGCACCTACGCCCCCGTGCGCTATCTCGCGGAATATTTCGGCTATACGGTGGACTGGGACGGCGTGAGCCGCACCGTGGTTATTGAAAGCAAAGGAGAATGACGATGAAAAAGCTCTGTTTGGCCCTTTTCTCACGTTCCTGTACCGCGCGAACGGCTCTCGATGAACCAGAGCGTCCCGAAGGGCACGGAAAAGCTCCCCTGCTGGGTCGCCTATGACTGGGAAAGCAAGGACAATGTGACGTTCTTCGGCGAGTAAACGAATACAATCGAGTAGGAGCGCCCCGTGAGGGGCGCGTCCTCTCACACCACCGTGCGTACCGTTCGGTACACGGCGGTTCA
>SVKM01000092.1 GCA_015068465.1 Oscillospiraceae bacterium
TGAACCGCCGTGTACCGAACGGTACGCACGGTGGTGTGAGAGGACGCGCCCCTCACGGGGCGCTCCTACTCGATTTTCCGCGCCGCCGCCGGGCTGAATCGCTACCGTCAAAATCGCTAACGCGGAGTTTTCCCGTTTGTGCAAAAAGCAGAATCGCATCGACGACAATTCTGTTTCGACAGGCTTCTACCAAAAGTGCTTTCTCACGCGGAGTATATTCAGACGATGAATCGGTCGAAAAAGCTGAAAAAACAGAAAGGAAGCGTGAAATTGGAAAACAACCGCAAAACACTCAAGACCATCGACGGCAGGACGCAGATGGAAGCGGAACTCAAGCCGCTGGACTTCGTCGTGGACTCGCTGCTCGCGACGGGGCTGCACATCCTCGCTGGCTCGCCGAAGGTCGGCAAGTCGTGGCTCGCGCTCTGGCTCGCCGTCACCGTTGCCAAGGGCGAGAGCGTCTGGGGCATGGCGACGAAGCGCGGCACGACGCTCTACCTCTGCCTTGAGGACTCGACGCTCCGCATCCAAAACAGGCTCGAGGAGATCACGGACGACGTGCCGGACAACGCACATTTTTGCACCGAGGCGTTTATTCTCGGCGAAGGTCTCGAGCAGCAGCTCGAAGCGTTCCTCACGGAGCATCCCGACACGGTGCTCGTCATCATCGACACGCTCCAGATGATCCGCGACGCGCGGCGGGACATGACCTATGCCAACGACTACCGCGACCTCACCTCGCTCAAGCGCATCGCCGACGCGCACGGCATTGCGCTTCTTCTCATCCACCACCTGCGAAAAGAGTACGCCGAGGATGTGTTCTCGCGCATCTCCGGCACGACCGCGATCAGCGGCGCGGTGGACACGAGCCTCACGCTGGTCGAGCAGGAGCGCGGCAGCGGCGAGGCGACGCTCTACTGCATCGGGCGCGACATCGAATACTGCGAGCTGGAGCTCGCGCGCAACGCCGACAACGTCTGGGAGCTGACGAGCGACAGCAGGACGCTCCCCAAGGGCGGGCGGCTCATTCTTCTCCTCTCCGCGCTGATGAAAGACCGCGCGGAATTTATCGGCACTCCGACAGAGCTCGCGGAGCTTATCGACCCTGCGGGTATGAACCAGATCTCGCCGCGCAAAATCTCCGGCGAGGTCTCGAAAAACCTCGGCGCACTGCGGGAAAACGGCATCGAGGCGTCGGTGCGGCGAAGCAACGGCAGGCGTCTCATCGAGCTGCGCCGTGCCGATAGTGTCGATACTTCCGGGGGCGGAAACAGCGTCCCTATCGTCCCTGCCAAGCCGGCGGCGGACGCGGGAACGCCGGGGAGCGGGGAGAACGCGCTTCGCGCGTGACAAGTTTCGCCTTCGTGGTACGGTTTGGGCCTTCCGGCCCAAACCGCCCACTTCGGCAGAGCGGGCTAAGCCCGCACCCCTATCACGGAAGGAGAAAAGAATGACGAATGGCTATCTCCTCCGTTGCGCGGACGGGACGCTCTACTGCGGCTGGACGAACGACCTTGACAAGCGCGTCGCGGCGCATAACACGGGTGCGGGCGCGAAGTACACGAAGGCGCGCCGCCCCGTGGAGCTTGCGTATTACGAGACTTTTGCGACCAGGCAGGAGGCAATGCGCCGCGAGGCGGAGATCAAGCGACTCACGCGGCAGGAAAAGCTGGCGCTGATCAAGGAAAGAGGTTTTTCGCGTTGAACTCGGAAAACCACCCAACAAAATATATTACCTTACGGACAACCAGCAGGCGCCGGTTCGAGTCCGGCCACCAGCTCCACGAAAAGCTCCGATTTCTGCAAAGAGATCGGAGCTTTTCGCCGTTTTTGAATGCTGCACGGCAACGGCTGTTGCTTTTTCTGCCGTTCTGGATTATGCTGAAAGTAAAAAACGACAAGGAGAAGATCATGAACCGCAAACGCATGCTGCCCCGCGGACGGCAGGCTGACGGCGATGGCGGACGGAGAAAATGACTTTTTGTGTGAGGTGAGGATATGGTCGGAAGCTACAGGGTCGTCACCCTCTGCGGCAGCACAAGGTTCAAGGACGCCTTTCTGGAGGCGCAGAAGCGCTTGACGCTCGCGGGCAACATCGTTATCAGCGTCGGCCTCTTCGGACATTCCGGCGACAACGAGGTCTGGGAGGGCATGTCCGAGGATACGCTGACCAGAACAAAGGAAATGCTGGACGATATGCACAAGCGCAAGATCGACATGGCGGACGAGATCTATGTGATCAACGTCGGCGGCTACATCGGGGAGAGCACGCGCTCGGAGATCGCTTACGCGCGGAAAACGGGAAAAGCCATCCGCTATCTGGAAGCGCCGGAGGGGGAAACGGTATGAACATCACGGGCGGCGGCAGATCCGTCGTGAACCGAAGCAGCGAAGGTATCATTGGGGTACCGGGGCGCTGCCGCTTTTGCGGCGGCGCTTTTTTATTTTCCTCTTGACAAAGCACGGTATGTAAAGTATGATTTGTATAACAAAACATACTTTTAGGAGGCGACGCCGTGAAAGCATTGAAACCGATGAAGGGCAAGCACGCATGGACCGTGACGGTCGGAACCAAGGGACAGATCGTGATCCCCAAGGAGGCGCGCGAGCTGTTCCACATCGAGCCGGGCGACACGCTGCTGTTGCTCGGCGACGAGAAGAAGGGGCTTGCAATCCCGCAGAAAGGCGTATTTGAACAGCTGCTGGGCACGAGCTTCGGCGGAGAAGGGAAGGAGGAATGAATATGGCTGTGCTGGAGGTAAAGGGGCTGTGCAAGGAGTATCCGAGCTTTCGGCTGGAGGATATCTCGTTCAGCGTGGAGCCGGGCAGCATCATGGGCTTTATCGGGCGCAACGGCGCGGGCAAGACCACGACGCTCAAATCCATCCTCAATCTCGTGCATCCGTCGGCGGGGGAGATCACCTATTTCGGGCTTCCGCTCGCGGCGCACGAGCGCGAGATCAAGCAGCGCATCGGCTACGCCGGCGGCGCGGTGGACTACTACAAGCGCAAGAGGATCGCCGACATCGTCGACGTCACGCGCATGTTCTACAGCAATTGGGACGACGCGGAATACCGCCGCTATCTGGACGCGTTCTCCCTCGATCCGGCAAAGACGCCCGCGCAGCTCTCGGAGGGCATGAAGGTCAAGCTCAACCTCACGCTGGCGCTGTCGCACCACGCGGAGCTGCTGATCCTCGACGAGCCGACCAGCGGGCTTGACCCCGTCTCGCGCGACGAGCTGCTCGACGCGTTCACGTTCCTGCGCGACCAGGGCGTCGCGGTGCTCTTTTCGACGCACATCACCTCCGATCTGGAAAAGTGCGCCGACCACATCACCTACATCGTCAAGGGAAGGCTGATCGCCTCCGCGCCGATGGACGCTTTCTTTGAACAGAACAAGGCGGACGGCTTCGGCAGCACGCTGGAGGAGATCATGATCCGGCACGAAAAGGAGGATCTTCGTGAAAAACTTGCTCATTAAAGACATTCGCCTCGCGGTGCTGCCGCTGACGTGGATCTTTCTCGCGGCGACGCTGCTGACGCTCGTGCCGGGCTATCCGATCCTGCTGGGGGCGTTTTTCGCCTGCCTCGGCATCTTTCAGAGCTTTCAGGTCTCGCGGGAGATGAACGACGTGCTGTATACCGCGCTGCTGCCGGTGAAAAAAGCCGACGTGGTCGCCTCGCGCTACGCGATCGTCTGTCTGATCCAGCTGCTCGCTTTCCTGCTGATGGCGGCGCTGACCGTCGTGCGCATGACGGTGCTCTCCGGCAGCGAGACATACGCGAAAAACGCGCTGATGAACCCGTCACCCGTGTTTCTGGGCTTCGCGCTGCTGATCTTCGCGGCGTTCAACGTGCTGTTCGTGGGCGGATTTTTCCGCACCGCCTACAAGATCGGCATGCCGTTTCTGTTCTTCGGTATCGCCACGACGCTTCTGGTCTTCGTGGGGGAGGCGCTGCACTTCATTCCCAGTATGAAGTATCTGAACACGCCGGCGGGCGAGCATTTGGGCGGGCAGTTCCTGTTCCTGCTCGCGTGCGCCGCTGCCTACGCGGGCGCGACGCTGCTGTCCTGCCGCGCGTCGCAGCGCCGCTTCGAGCGCATCGACCTGTAAAAATCGAAAACCAATGCTGCGCGGCGCGCCGGAGCTGGCCTCCGGCGCGCCCTTTTGCCCACCGGCGGTTGAGATTTTCCGCGGGATATGGTATCATACATTTATAAACCGGCGGAAGGGAGCTCGCTGATGAAAAAACGTGTGTTGAGTTGGATCTTGACGCTTGCGCTGCTGCTGACGCTCATGCCCGCGGCGGTCGTCCCGGCGCGCGCGGTCGACCCGGAGCGGTACAAGGTTCTGCTGTGGATTCCGGAGGAAGATAATTTTTATAGTAGGGGATCAGGCCGGAGCAATTTACTTTATCTGTACAAAAATATGCAGCAGTTCAATGTAACCGTCGCGGTTGTGGAAAAGAACTCCGGGCCGCTTACCGAGCAGGAGCTTGACGGCGTACAGCTCGTATATATTTCCGCTGTTACAACCGGGATAAATACCGAGAACGGCCCGCATATTCTTAACGCCGCCCAGATGCTGAGGGACTTCGCCAATAAAGGCGGTCGCGTGATCCTCAACGGCGAGTTCGGCGGCCATGCCAAAGAAGGCAACGCTTTGCTTAGTGAACTCGCGGCAAAAATGGGCGGTAATTTCACCATCGATCCGGATAAAAGCGACGACGACCGCACCTATATTCTGAATACAGACATTGACAGCCCTTTGATGGACGGCGTCGTGGCGAAGGATTTTCCCGCGGGTACTGTCGGCATAATTACTTCGACCAAGCCGGACGCCGTCTGGCTGATGAGAACGTCGGCGGGAACGAATTTTATTGTCGATCAGCCCGTCGGATACGGTCACATCACCGTGCTCTCGGACATCACCTTTCTGCACTATGCAAGGGATAACGCCGACTATGAAGCGACCGTCCGACGGTTTTTGTACAACCTGCTCAAGGACTCCGCGCAGCACATGGAGGAAATTGCGAACGGCTACAAGGTGACGTTTGTTCCAAACGGCGGCGCGGGGACGATGGCGGATCAAGAGATCGAGAAGAACGTCGCGACGGCGCTGAACGCGAACGCGTTCACGCGCGAGGGTTACGTTTTCTCGGGCTGGAACACGGCGGCGGACGGCTCCGGCACGGCGTACAATGAGGGACAGGTCATCCAACCGTCCGCGAGCTTGACGCTGTACGCGCAGTGGGAAAAGAGCATGGTGAACATCGCCTACGACGCCAACGGCGGCAGCGGCGCGATGGCGACGCAGACGGTCCGGCGGGGCACGGCGGTCGCGCTGACGCCCAACGCGTTCACGCGCGCGGGCTATTCCTTCGAGCGCTGGAACACGGCGGCGGACGGCTCCGGCACGGACTATACCGACGCGCAAACCGTCACGCCCATGCAGAACGTCAAGCTCTACGCGGTCTGGAGCCCCTGCATCACGCTGCTCGCCAACGACGGCTCGGAGCGCAAGCTCGTGCAGAACGTCGTGCCCGGCGCGCCCACGACGCTGCGGGCGAATCCCTTTACCCGGACGGGCTGCGACTTTCTTGGCTGGAATACGGTGGCGGACGGCTCCGGCACAAGCTATGCCGACCGCGCGGACGTCGGCGTGGTGACGGGCAACCTTGTGCTCTACGCGCAGTGGAAGGTCCATACCTACACGGTGCGATACAACGCCAACGGCGGGGTCGGCGAAATGCCGGACCAGGCGTTTGCCTGCGGCACGGCGCAGGAGCTGTACGCATGCAGCTTTGGCAGCGGCCCCCAGCGCTTCACGGGCTGGGCGTTGAGCCCGAACGGCGCCGCCGTTTATGCCGACCGGCAGTCGGTCGTGGATCTGACGACCGCCGACGGCGGCGTGGTCACGCTCTACGCCGTCTGGAGAGGCGAGACGCAGGACGCGCGCGTCAGCGTGCGGCAGGGCAACACGGGCTTCGGCGCGGCGAACGGCAAGCTCGGCGACTGGTACCAGTTCCGGGTACCCGGCGATATCTACAATCTGGTGACGGAGCACAAGGGGCGGACCGTCACATCGCTCGCGCGCGCGGACAGCGAGGGCGTGAGGGGATACTCGACGGTCTCCAAGGAGCCAGTCAACTCCGTGCTCGTCGTCAAGCCGGACACGCCGGACATCGTGGTCGGCGGGCTGGACGCGGCGGCGCGCGAGGGTTACCGCAGCGGCGAGGTCACGCTCACCATGACGGTGGAGCGGGTGCCGGAGAGCCCTGCCGACGCCCGGCACAGCGCGATCCGCGCCGCCGCGGGCAGCGAGGAGCTGGAATTCTATGAATTTTCCCTCAGCCGCAGCGTGCAGGGCGCCGTAGACCGTGATTTTCGCGGCGAGACCGCCGGAAACATAACCGTTTACATCCCGCTGGAGGGCGAAGAACGGGAGACAAAGGTCTACCGCTGGCACAACGGCGTCGTCGAGACGCTGCCGTTCGGAACGGGAAGAGGGGAATACGCCGCCATAGAGGGCGGGTGGCTCGCGATCCACGCGAACAAGTTTTCCGCCTATGCCATCGGCACGCCGACGGGGAAATGCCCGCGCGACCACCGCTGCCCCATCAGCGCCTATACCGATTCCTCGCCGCAGGCATGGTATCACGACGGCGTGCACTGGGCGCTCGCGGAGGGCGTGATGATCGGGTTCCCGAAGCAGCTGTTCAAGCCGAACGACGACATCAGCCGCGCCCAGATCGTGATGATGCTCTGGCGGATGTCCGGCTGTCCCGCCGGCAGCCGCGACTGCCCGTTTACCGACGCGCAGCCGGGACGCTGGTTCAGCGACGCGGTTCGCTGGGCGGCGGATACCGGCGTCGTCAAGGGGCGTTCGACGACGAAGTTCGACCCCAAAGCGCCGATCACGCGCGAGGAGCTTGCGGCGATCCTGTATCGCTACACCCAAAACAGAAACGGCATTCAGCCCGAATCCTGGTGGCTGTTCCTGACGGACTATCAAGACAGCGGCGAGATCAGCGACTGGGCGTATGAGGCGATGAGCTGGGCGGCGTTTTCCAAGATATTCGTGGGAACGCTGACGTCCAACGGCTCCCGCCTGCTTGAGCCGCGTGGCAACGCCTCGCGCGCGCAGACCGCGACGGTCATCATGCGCTGGTGGGAGGGGCTGCTGCCCGAAAATACGCGCAAATAAGGAACGCGCGCCGCGTACGCCGCCTGCCCGTTTTGGGCGGGCGGCGTTTTTGCGTTTGGGAGAAATGCCGCTTTCGTACAAAAAACACTTGACAGGGAAAGGGCAAAACGTTAGACTGAATACACAAAAAGCAACAGGGCTTTTCACGGACGGTTGTGTAAACCGCAAGGATATGCCCCGAAAATCGAATCAGCGTCGGTTGAATGCTCCGAGAGAGACCGCGCCTTGCGCGGAGCCGAAGGGGAATGCAGAAACTCTCAGGCGAAAGGATCGGAGCAGGACGACACTTCGGAAAGTGCGGCCGGGCCTTTGACCCGGCAAAGGGCACGCCAAAGGGGCAACCGTTTGCGCGGGCGGACGGGAATCTCTCAGGGGAAGACGGAGGCAGAAAGACAACAAGTGGGTCTTTCTGCCGTTTTTTGCTTTTTTCAGGGATCACCGATATTTTAATAAAGGAAAGGAACAAACAACCATGAGCGAACTGAAACGCACCCAGCTCTACGACACGCACGTCGCCGCCGGCGCGACGATGGTGGACTTCGGCGGATGGGAAATGCCCATCGAGTACCCCAGCAAGATCGTCGCCGAGCACCTCTACACCCGCCACTTCTGCTCGCTGTTCGACGTGTCCCACATGGGCCGCATCCTCGTCGAGGGGCCGCAGCGCGTCGAATTTTTGCAGCACGTGCTCACGAGCAACGCGGGCGGCCTTGACCTCTACAAGGCGCAGTACAGCATCATTCCCGACGAGAACGGCTGCGCGATCGACGACGCGTACCTCTACCGCTTCGAGGAGGAGCGCTTCCTGCTCGTCGTCAACGCGGCGAACACGGACAAGGATCTCGCGCACCTGACGCCGATCGCGAAGAACTACGACGTCAAGCTTACGAACATCACCGCCGATTGGGCGGCGATCGCCGTGCAGGGCCCCAAGAGCAAGGAACTCATGACGATCCTCTCCGGCGGCGAGGCAGTCACCGAGCCGATGAAGAACGCGCTCAACACGCTCAAGCTCGAGGGCCATCTCGCCCGCGTCGCCAAGACCGGCTACACCGGCGAGCCGCTCGGCTACGAGGTGTACGTCAAGTCCGAGGACGCCAAGTGGCTGTGGGACCGCCTCGTCGAGCTCGGCGCGAAGCCCGCGGGTCTCGGCGCGCGCGACACGCTGCGCCTCGAAGCGGGTATGCCGCTCTACGGCCATGAGATGGGCGTCGATCCCGACGGCGTGCCGATGCCGATCTTTGCCGTGTCGCTCGCCAAGTTCGCGGTCAGCTTCTCCGACCGCAAGGGCGACTACATCGGGCGCAAGGCGCTCGAGGCGCAGAGCGAGGCGTTCAAGCGCATCCAGAACCGCGACTTCTCCGATATGAAGGCGCTGCCCAAGTCCATCCGCCCCATCACGCTGCTCGACCGCGGCGTCATGCGCGCGGGCATGGAGGTTTTCCGCAACGGCGAGAAGATCGGCTGGGTCACCAGCGGCACGATGGTCCCGTACTACAAGGCGGAGGGCGAGGGCCTGGAAACCGTCATCACCGACGAGGTCGTCAAGCGCGCCATCGGCACCTGCTATATTGCGAGCGACGTGCTCGAGGACGATATCGTCGAGGTCGACGTCCGCGGCAAGCGCCTGCGCGCGGTCATCCCCGAGAAGCACCTCGACAACATGGCGCCGCCCTACGCCCGCCCGATGATCTACGGCACCGAACTGAGTAAGCGCGCCGAGAGCGCCGAAACGCGCCCGGTCAAGGCGCTTGAACTGCTCAAGCGCGCCGAGGAGAACCACATCTGGCGCCAGAAGAAGTGCATCAACCTCATCCCCTCCGAGAATACGCCCAGCCACGCCGTGCAGACGCTCTGCGCGAGCGACCCGAGCTGCCGCTACGCCGAGCACAAGAAGATCAAGTCGTTCTACGACAAGGACATCTTCTATTATCAGGGCACCGGCTTCATCGACGAGGTCGAGCAGCTCGCCGTCGAGGAGATGAAGAAGTACTTCGAGTGCACCGAGGTCGAAACCCGCGTCATCAGCGGCCAGATGTCCAACATGTGCGCGTTCTCCGCGCTGATGGACTGGAAAAACCGCCTCGACCGCAAGCACACCCCGCAGCGTCTGGGCTACGTTCTCAACAACCACATCATCAAGGGCGGCCACCTCTCGGCGCAGCCGATGGGCGCGCTGCACGACTACATCGCGGTCGATCCCGTGACCGAGCGCAGCGCGGTCGTGAACTTCCCAGTGTGCAAGGACAACATCTTCAAGATCGACGTCGAGGAGACCAAGAAGGTCATCGACCAGTACCGCCCCGAGTTCATCATCTTCGGCAAGAGCATGGTGTTGCACAAGGAGCCTGTCGCCGCGATCCGCAAGTATGTCGACGAGCAGGGCATCCCCACCACGATCATGTACGATATGGCGCACGTCCTCGGCCTCGTGGGCGACTACTTCCAGAAGCCCTTCGAGGAGGGCGCGGAGATCGTCACCGGCTCGACGCATAAGACCTTCTTCGGCCCGCAGCGCGGC
>SVKM01000093.1 GCA_015068465.1 Oscillospiraceae bacterium
AAAGCAGTTGATCCCCGCCACCGCGCCCGCGCCGACCATGAACGTCGAGATGATAAGCCCCATGCCGAACGCCGTGCCGATGTTCGTCAGCGCGGGCACCTGATACTTTTTGAAATAGCGCAGGAAATTTTTGTCGTCCGCAAGCGTCAGGATCGCCGGGTTGTCCGACAGATACGTTGCCAGCACGCCGACGATGCTCGCGCCGGGCAGGCCGTAGAGCGGCTTCATCAGCGGCGAGAGCAGCTTGTTGATGGCGGACACCACGCCGAACTCGGTCAGCAGCGCGGACAGCGCGCCGGCGAGCACCGCGATCGCCATGATATAGAACACCGTGCCCATCAGCAGCTCATAGGCGGTGTTCATCAGCGTGTTGAGCATATTCGTCACGCCCATCTTCGCGCCGATCGCGCCGAACACGCCGACGACGAGGACGAGGAACACCAGCGTCTCCCAGCTCAGCGCCTTTTTCGTACACACCGGCTCCGCGCCCGCTCCGGGCGCCTGCTCCTCGCGCGGCTGCGTGATCTCCTCCTGCATGTGCCTCTCCCCCTTGCTTTTCTCAAACGCGGTACATTGCCGCGTACTTGTCTTCAAGATACCGCAAAAACGGCGCCGCGTCCAGTCTTTTTCCCGAAATTCTTTCCGCCAGCTCGCCCGCGGTGTATACGCAGCCGTACTGCCGCACGTTTTCATCGAGCCACGCGCCCAGCGCGGCAAAGTCCCCGCGCGCAAGATCGTCGTCGAGCGCCGGGACAGCCCGCCGCAGCGTCTCCCAAAGCTGCCCCGCGTAGAGGTTGCCGAGCGCGTAGCTCTGGAAATAGCCGATGTAGTCCCCCGCCCAGTGCATATCCTGCAAAACGCCTTCGGCGTCGTTCTCCGGGCGCACGCCGAGAAGGCGCTCGCTGCGCTCGTTCCACGCATCCGCGAGGTCTTTCGCGGCAAGCCCGCCCGAAAACCACGCGCGCTCGAGCTCATAGCGCAAAATGACGTGCAGGCTGTAGCTCACCTCGTCCGCCGTGGTGCGCCGCGTCCCCGGCGCGACCGCGTTGAGCGCGAGATAGAAGTCCTCCGCCGCCACGCCGCGAAAGTCGGGAAACTCCGCTTGCAGCTGCGGGTAATAGCAGCTCCAATAGCTCCTGCCGCGGCCGATCATGTTCTCGTTGAAGCGCGCCATGCCCTCGTGGAAGCCGCCCTCCGCGCCGCCCCAGAGGTTCGCGGCGTTGACCGCCTCGCTCCCGCCGGCGGCGTACATCGCGTGCCCCGCCTCGTGCAGGCAGGTGAAAATGAGGTCGACGCTGCCGCTGCGGTACGTCGAAACGCGCGCGTCGCGCGGGCCGAGGAATGACGTGAACGCGTGCACGACCCGGTCGTCAAACCCGCCGCGCCGCTCGTCGAAGCCGCTCTCGCGGGCAAGCCGCCGCGCGAACGCCATCATTTTCTCCGGGTCCTGCTCGCGCAGGATAGCGCGGTCGGGATGAACCGCGCTCTTTCGGATGCGTGCGAGCAGGTCCTGCGTGCCCGCGCGCAGCGTCTCGAACGCGTCGTCGATCTCCGCGCGCACCGCGCCCTCGTCGGTCAGCCCCACGAGCGTGTCGAACGCCGGCGCGTCCGGCTCGATCGCGAGCGCGATCTTCTTTTTGAGCGTGAACGCGCGCTCGAGATACGGCGCGAAAACCTGATAATCCTTCTTCTCGCGCGCCTCGCGCCACTTCTGCATCGTTTCGCCGCGCGCAAGGCTGTACTCCCGCGCCAGCGCCTCCGGAACGCGCGTCAGATTCCGGTGGCGGAACAAAAACGTCCGCACGAGCGCGCGCTCGATCGGGTCGCCGAGCTCGTCAAGGGAAACGCCGCGGAAGAACTCCGCCGCCGCGCGCGACTCCTCCGTCCGGAACAGCGCCGCCTTCTCCTGCGCGACATACGCCGCCGCCTGCCGGCGGTACGCGCCGCCCTCGGCGGGAAGCGCCGACCACTGGTCGAGCTCGAAGAGCGACTCGACCGATTTGAGATACCGGAACCGGTCGTTGACCGCCCGGATATGCGCCAGATGCCCGCGCGACGTCACGGCACTCCCTCCCCTGCGCGATATTGCCGAGCGCAGTATAGCATGAAAGCCTGCGCCGCGCAAGCCCTCCGCGCCTTGAAAAATGCTCCTTTTGTGCTATAATGGTTAAAAATCTCAACAGGAGGGCGACCATATGGACAAGACCTATCTGGGCTGGCGCGACCCCGGCTTCCCCGCGTCCGCGCAAAAGGAGTACACCGCGCCCACGCCCCTGCTCGCGGTGGACGGCAAGCTGCTCTGCCCCGGCTGGGCGCGCCACACCGTCTTCAACTATGACCGCCGCCGCGTCAGACACCCGCTCCGGCGCAAGGAGTGGGATTTCTACCAGCTCTCCGACGGTCATTACATGGCGCAGGTGAGCTTTGCCAACATCTCCCTCGGCGGCTACGCCTCCGCCGTGCTCGTCGATCTGCGCGAGGGCAGGACGCTCGCCTCGGTGATGGGCCCGTTCGTCGGCGGCAAGGACCGCTACGTGCTCCCTGCGCGCGGCGACGTGCCCGGCACGGTCGCGTTCACCGTCGGCGGCGCGACGTTCCGCACCGTCACCACGGCGGAGCGCCGCACACTCTTTTTCGAGAAGAACGGCGTGCGCTGCTCGTTCGAGATGGACCGCCTGCCGGAGCAGGAGAACATCACCACGGTTCTGCCGTTCAAGAACATGCCCGACCGCTATTTTATGACGGCAAAGGAGAACTCCATGCCCTGCGCGGGCAGCTTTTCCTATGACGGCGGCAAGGTGGACTTCTCAAAGGAAGACACCTTCTGCGTCATGGACTGGGGGCGGGTCTGCACGCCCTACCGGCTCGTGTGGTACTGGGGCAACGGCTCGCAGTACCTCTGCGGCGCCGACGGCAAGCGCCACATCTTCGGCTTCGAGATCACCTGGGGCATCGGCGACGAGAGCGCGGCGACCGAGACCTGCCTTTTCTTCGACGGCAAGGCGCACAAGATCGACGCCGTGGACGTCGAGACCTTCCCCAAGCCGGACAAGTATATGCAGCCCTGGCGCTTTTTGAGCCGCGACGGGCGTTTTGATTTGACGATGACGCCGTTTTACGACCACCATTCCGATTTGAACATCGGCGTCATGCGGATGCATTCGCATCAAGTGCATGGCTTGTGGAACGGCACGGCGACGCTCGACGACGGCACAGTCCTGGACATTCGCGACATGTACGCGTTCTGCGAGTATGTCGAAAACCGCTGGTGATATTCCGAATTTGAATCTTTATCCACCTTTTTTTCATCTTCCCTTGCAAAAGCAGCCCGCTTCTTATATAATGAATATTACGCTATCCAACTGACGGAAAAAGGAGGTCCAGCAACCCATGATGAATGACGAACGCATCGACGCTCTGGACGCCGCCGCGGAGGCAAATCCCGACGAGGCGATCGCCCGGGAGATCCGCCGGTCCATCGAAAACGGCTTTGAAAACTTCTTTTTGCGCTATCAGCCGGTCTTTGCCCCCGGCACCGGAAAGCCAATCGGTGTGGAAGCGCTGCTGCGCTGGAAGAACAAGAAGTTCGGCGAGGTCACGCCGGGCCGCTTCCTCGCGGACATCGAGCGGGACGGCAGCTTTCGCTCCCTCGGCTACTGGATCATGAGCAGCGTCCTGACGGACGGCGCGCTGTTCCTCAAGGCGGACCCCGATTTCACCGTCTGCGTCAACGTTTCGCCGGAGCAGATCACCGATCCCGACTTCGCCGGCAATCTTGCCGAGATCGCGGATCAGGCGGGCTTCCCGCTCAACCGTCTCCAGCTTGAGATCACGCGCGACTGCCGCCTGCTGCCCCTGGACGAGCTGTGCAGCTTTGCCGAGCCCCTGCGCGTGATGGGCGTCAAGATCGGCATTGACGACTTCGGCAGCGGCAACGACTGGCTCGGCGCACTGCGCACGCTCCAGCCGGACTATGTGAAGTTCAGCTCCGAATTCACGAACAGCATCATTATGAGCGAGACGGAGCGCGAGGTCGTGCGCCATCTCTCCGGGCTCGCGCACGCCTATGAGGCGGAGGTCTTCTTCAAGTCCGTCGAGTCCGAGGACACCGCGGACGCGCTCAGCGAGCTGACGGTCAACGGCGCGCAGGGCTGGTTCTTCTCCGAGGTCATTTACTTCGACGAGGTGCTCGGCTGGCTCAGACGCAAGTAATGCGGTGCGCCGCGATTGCGGTGGGCGCGCTTTCCATCTGAATATACGCAAAAGCTCCGCGCCGTGAGGCGCGGAGCTTCTTTGTTGTTGTGTTGGTTTGCGCGGGCGCAGCTTACTTCTTCGACTTCTTCGCGGCGGGCTTCTTCGCAGCCGGCTTCTTTTCCGCCGACTTCTTCTCAGTTGTCTTCTTCTCAGCCGTCTTCTCGACCGGCTTCTCGGCCGGCTTCTTCGCGGTCTGTCTGGCCGGCTTTCTGTCGCAGCTGCCGTCCTTGATCGCGGCCTGCGCGGCGGCAAGGCGGGCGATGGGGACGCGGAACGGCGAGCAGGAAACGTAGTCGAGGCCCGCGTTGTGGAAGAACTCGACGGAGCTGGGGTCGCCGCCGTGCTCGCCGCAGATGCCGAGCTTGATGTCCGGGTTCGTGCTGCGGCCGAGCTCAACCGCCATCTTGACGAGCTTGCCCACGCCGGTCTGGTCGAGCTTGCCGAACGGGTCGAACTCGTAGATCTTGCGATCATAGTAGGCGGTGAGGAACTTGTTGGCGTCGTCGCGGCTGAAGCCGAAGGTCATCTGGGTGAGGTCGTTGGTGCCGAAGGAGAAGAAGTCCGCCTCCTTGGCGATCTCGTCGGCGGTCAGCGCCGCGCGCGGGATCTCGATCATCGTGCCGACCTTGTACTTCATGTTCGACTGCATGTTGGAAATGATCTCGTCGGCGGTCTTGACGACGACGTCCTTGACGTACTTGAGCTCCTTGACCTCGCCGACGAGCGGGATCATGATCTCGGGCACGATGTCCCAGCCCGGGTGACGGGCGCGGACGTTGAGCGCCGCCTTGATGACCGCGCGGGTCTGCATCGCGGCGATCTCGGGATAGGTGACGGCGAGACGGCAGCCGCGGTGGCCCATCATGGGGTTGAACTCATGGAGCTTGGCGATGATGGCGCGGATGTCGGAGCCGCTCTTGTCCATATCCCACGCGAGCTCCTTGATGTCCTCCTCCTCGGTGGGCAGGAACTCGTGCAGCGGCGGGTCGAGGAAGCGGATGGTCATGGGCTTGCCCTCGAGGGCGGTGTACATCGCCTCGAAGTCGCCCTGCTGCATCGGCTCGAGGCGCTCGAGCGCCTTCTCGCGCTGCTCGGTGGTGTCGGCGCAGATCATCTCGCGGATCGCGCGGATGCGGTCCTCGGCGAAGAACATGTGCTCGGTGCGGCACAGGCCGATGCCCTCGGCGCCGAACTTCATCGCCTGCGCGGCGTCGGTCGGCGTATCCGCGTTGGTGCGGATGCCGAGGCGGCGATACTTGTCCGCCCAGGACATCACGCGGCCGAACTCGCCGCCGATGCTGGCGTCGACGGTCGGGATCGCGCCGTCATAGATGTTGCCGGTGGAGCCGTCGATGGAGATATAGTCGCCCTCGTTGTAGGTCTTGCGGGCGAGACGGAACTTCTTGTTCTCCTCGTCCATCTTGATGTCGCCGCAGCCGGAGACGCAGCACTTGCCCATGCCGCGCGCCACGACCGCCGCGTGGGAGGTCATGCCGCCGCGCACGGTCAGGATGCCCTGCGCGGCCTTCATGCCCTCAATGTCCTCGGGAGAGGTCTCGAGACGGACGAGAACGACCTTCTCGCCGCGCTCCGCCCACTCCTTGGCGTCCTCAGCGGTGAAGACGATCTTGCCGCAGGCGGCGCCCGGAGAGGCGCCGAGGCCCTTGCCGATGGGGTCGGTCTTCTTGAGCACCTCGGCGGAGAACTGCGGATGCAGCAGCGCGTCGAGCGTGCGCGGCTCGATCATGGCGACCGCCTTCTTCTCGTCGATCATGCCCTCGTCCACGAGGTCGCAGGCGATCTTGAGAGCGGCGGCGGGGGTGCGCTTGCCGTTGCGGCACTGGAGCATGTAGAGCTTCGCGTTCTCGACGGTGAACTCCATGTCCTGCATGTCGCGGTAGTGCTCCTCGAGGTTCTTGCAGATCTTCTCGAACTGGCGGAATGCCTCGGGGAACTTCTGCGCCATCTCGGAAATGGGCATCGGGGTGCGCACGCCGGCGACGACGTCCTCGCCCTGGGCGTTGGTGAGGAACTCACCGAAAAGCTTCTTCTCGCCGGTGGCGGGGTTGCGGGTGAACGCGACGCCCGTGCCGGAGTTGTCGTTCAGGTTGCCGAACACCATCGGCATGACGTTGACGGCGGTGCCCCAGGAATAGGGGATGTCGTTGTCGCGGCGATAGACGTTCGCGCGCGGGTTGTCCCAGGAGCGGAACACGGCCTTGATGGCCTCGTTGAGCTGGACCTTGGGGTCGGAGGGGAAGTCGGAGCCGATGCGCAGCTTGTACTCGGCCTTGAACTGCTCGGCGAGCTCCTTGAGGTCGGCGGCGGTCAGCTCGACGTCGTAGGTAACGCCCTTCTTGGTCTTCATGCGGTCGATGAGCTGCTCGAAGTACTTCTTGCCGACCTCCATGACGACGTCGGAGAACATCTGGATGAAGCGGCGGTAGGAGTCATAGACGAAGCGCTCGAACTCGGGCGTGGGGTTCGCCTTGATCATCGCGGCGACGACGTCGTCGTTCAGGCCGAGGTTGAGGATGGTGTCCATCATACCGGGCATGGACGCGCGGGCGCCGGAGCGGACGGAGACCAGCAGCGGGTTCTTCAGATCGCCGAACTTCTTGCCGTTGATCTTCTCCATCTTGGCGACGTACTCCATGATCTCTTCCATGATGCCGTCGTTGATGCGCTTGCCGTCCTCATAGTACTGGGTGCAGGCTTCGGTCGTGATCGTGAAGCCCTGCGGGACCGGCAGGCCGATGTTGGTCATTTCGGCAAGGTTGGCGCCCTTGCCGCCGAGCAGCTCGCGCATGTTTGCGTTGCCTTCGGTGAACAGGTAGCAATACTTTTTGCTCATGTTTTCTCCTCCGAATGATATTTGATTCGCGTGTTTCGGTGTTTACAGCATTCTTATTATATTGAATTTTTCACAACTTGCAAGATTTTCTTCCAAAAAACCGAAAAATTTTACAGATATGCAAGAAGCGCGTCAACATCCGCCTCTTTTGTTGCCCAACTTGTCGCAAAACGGATGACCGTCCCGCCGTCCGGCAGCTTCTCCCAAAAGCCGTAGAGCACTTCGCCGTCGAGCTTTTGAAGCAGCGCGTCGTCCGCGACGATGAATTGCTGGTTCGTCGGCGAGTCAATGTAGAACGCATAGCCCTTCGCCGCGAGCCCCGATTTGAGCTTCTCCGCCATGTCGATCGCGTGCGCGCCGAGCTTCTCGTACAGCCCGTCCGTGAACAGCTCGTCGAACTGCAAACCCACCGACCAGCCCTTGGCGAGCAGCGCGCCGTGCTGCTTGATACGCGTGAGGAACCGCTCGGGCAGATTTTTCTTCGTGAACACCAGCGCCTCGCCGAACAGCGCGCCGCACTTCGTCCCGCCGATGTAGAATACGTCCGCGTACTCCGCCAGCACCGGCAGCGTCACGTCGGTCCCGCGCGCGGCGAGACCGCTGCCGAGCCGCGCCCCGTCGACATAGAGCGGCAGGCGGTATTCGCGGCATACCTCCGCGAGCGCGGCAAGCTCCGCCCTGGTGTAGAGCGTGCCGTACTCGGTCGGGTGCGAGATGTAGAGCATCCCCGGCTCGACGATGTGCTCGCGGCTGCCGTCGGCGCGCCAGAGCTCCATCAGCGCGCGCACGTCGGCGGGGTCGACCTTGCCCTCATGCCCCGGCAGCGTCACGACCTTGCGCCCGCTCCACTCGATCGCGCCCGCCTCGTGGGTGTTGACGTGGCCGGTCTGCGCGGCGGCGACGCCCTGCCAGGGCGCGAGCAGCAGGTCGATGACGATCTGGTTGGTCTGCGTGCCGCCGGAGAGAAAGCGCACCTCCGCCTCCGGGCAGGCGCACGCGGCGCGGATCTTCTCCGCCGCGCTCGCGCAGTACTTGTCCGAGCCGTAGGCGGTGAGGTGCTCCCCCTCCGTTTCGAGGAAGCGGCGGAAGATCCTCTCGTGTCCGCTTTCCATGTAATCGCTGGCAAAATACAACATCTTGTGTCCTCCGAAAAAGTTTTGGATATCGAAAAAATCCTCTTGACTTTGCAAATTCTTTTTATATAATAATAGGGCTTGTTTGATATTGCAAGCAAAATCCTTGCTCATACGGCAAGTATGGGCCAAAGTCCAAAAGGAGGTGCAATACATGGCAAAAGTCACTGCCAAATACGAGGTCGTGTTCATCATCGACCCGGCACAGGGTGAGGAAGGCGTTGCGGCGCTGACCGAAAAGTTCAAGTCCCTGGTCGAGCAGAACGCGAGCGAGGTCGTGGTGGAGGAGTGGGGCAAGCGCAAGCTCGCCTACGCGATCAACTACATCACGGAAGGCCACTATGTCCTGATCTCGTTCACGAGCGCGCCCGAGTTCCCCAAGGAACTGGATCGTATCCTCGGCATTACCGACGGTATCATCCGCTCCATGATCGTCTGCAAGGACGAGTAAGGGAGGAAGCGCAATGCTCAATCACATCGTCATCATGGGCCGCCTGACCCGCGATCCCGAGCTGCGCCGCACGCAGAGCGGCACCCCCGTGTGCACGTTCACCGTGGCGGTCGACCGGGATTTTCAGTCGAAGGAGTCGCAGGAAAAGCAAGCCGACTTCATCGACTGCGTCGCGTGGCGCAGCACGGCTGAGTTTGTCTGCAAGTATTTCACCAAGGGCCGCATGATCGTGGTCGACGGTTCTCTCCAGTCCCGCAAGTGGACGGACAAGAACGGCCAGAATCGCGTCTCCTGGGAGATTCAGGCAAACAATCTCTACTTCGGCGATTCCAAGCATGACGGCGGCGGCGATTACCGCGCCCCGTCCTACGGCGCTCCCGCCGCGGACAGCTACACCGCGCCTGCGGAGGGCGGCTTCGCCGAGATCGAAGAGGACGGCGAGCTGCCGTTCTAAGGGTACTCACCCAATTCTGACAAGGAGGAAACATCCATGGCTATGGAGCATGAAAACAGAGCCCCGCGCCCTGCCGGCGGTCCCAACCGCAAGCGCAGGAAGGTCTGCCAGTTCTGTGTGGAAAAGTGCGAAACGATCGACTATAAGGACGCCGTGAAGCTCAAGCGCTACATTTCCGAGCGCTCGAAGATCCTGCCCCGCAGGACCACCGGCACCTGCGCGATGCATCAGCGCCAGCTGACGACCGCCATCAAGCGCGCCCGTCAGATCGCTCTGCTGCCGTTCGTCACGGAGTAAAAGCTTCAAAAAGGGCCTGTTGCAAAATAAGCCGTAAAAAAGACGAGGTTAGGAGCCAAAAAGGGTTTCCTAACCTCGCCTTT
>SVKM01000094.1 GCA_015068465.1 Oscillospiraceae bacterium
GCGAGGTCCAGCTTCGCGCGGCGCAGCTTGGTGGAGGAGATCAGATACATCGCGTTGGTGATCTTTTTGGTCTCCTTCACCGCCTTGATGCGGTCCTTGAGCTCCTTAGCATTCGCCATCGGAGGTCCCCTTTCCGCGTACGCCGCTGCGCCATTGCTCGGAGAACTCCTTCGCGGCGTTCAAAAGCAGCGCCTCGTCGCGCTCGTGCATTTTGCCGTGGCGGTCCAGACGGCGGCACACGTCGTCGTACCTCCGCTCGATGGCTTCCAGCAGCTTTTGGCGGTACACCGGTATCTCGTCGAGCGGGATGTCCTCCATCGTGTGGTTGAGCGCGGCGATCAGCAGAATCACCATGCTGTGCTGCATATAGGGCTGATACTGGCCCTGCCGCAGCAGGCGCATCAGGCCCTGACCGTAGATGAGCTGGCGCTTTGTCACCTCGTCGAGGTCGCTGGAAAACTGCGTGAACGCCTCCATCTCACGGAACTGCGCGAGGTCGATGCGCAGCGAACCGGCGGCGCGCTTCATCGCCTTGGTTTGCGCGTCGCCTCCGACACGGGAGACCGAGAGTCCCACGTTCACCGCCGGGCGCTGGCCCGCGAAGAAGAGGTTGCTCTCCAAATAGATCTGCCCGTCGGTGATGGAGATGACGTTCGTGGGGATATAGGCGGACACGTCGCCCGCCTGCGTTTCGATGATCGGCAGCGCGGTCAGGCTGCCGCCGCCGAGCTTGTCGGAAAGGTGCGCCGAGCGCTCAAGCAGGCGGGAGTGCAGATAGAACACGTCGCCGGGGTACGCCTCGCGGCCCGGGGAGCGCTCGAGCAGCAGCGAGAGCGCGCGGTAGGCGATGGCGTGCTTGGAGAGGTCGTCATAGACGATCAGCACGTCGCGGCCCGTGTGCATGAAGTGCTCGCCCAGCGCCGTCGCCGCGTAGGGCGCGATGTACTGCTCCGCCGCCGGATCGGAGGCGGAGGCGCTGACGATGATCGTGTGCTCCAGCGCGCCGTGCGCCTCGAGATTCGCCGCGATCTGCGCCACCGAGCTCGCCTTCTGCCCGATGGCGACGTAGATGCAAAGGACGTTGCGGTGGTTCTGGTTGATGATCGTGTCGATGGCGATGGCAGTCTTGCCGGTCTGGCGGTCGCCGATGATCAGCTCGCGCTGACCGCGGCCGATCGGGAACATCGAGTCGATGCAGAGAATGCCCGTTTCCAGCGGGCGGTCGACCGCCTGGCGGTCGAGGATGCCGGGCGCCGCGGCCTCGATGGGCCGGTAGGCGTCGTGCACGATGGGGCCCTTGCCGTCGATCGGCTCGCCGAGCGCGTTGACCACGCGCCCGAGGAAGCGGATGCCGACGGGCATGCCGGCGGTGCGCCCCGTGCGCTTGACGGGGCTTCCCTCGGAGATGTCGCCCTCCGCGCTGAAGAGCACGACGCCGACGCTGTCGCGCCGCAGGTCCTGCACCATGCCGTGGATGCCGCCCTCGAACTCGACGACCTCGCCGTACTGCACGCCGGGAAGTCCGCGCACGCGCGCGATCTCGTCGCCGACGAAGATGGTCTCGCCCTTTTCCTCGCGCACGACGGACGGCACAAAGTCGTCCACGACCCGGCGCATGAGCGGAATGACGTCCTGCGTGTCGGAATAGACGCTGTCGACCTTCGCCTCGAACTGGCGCATCAGGCCCTCGAGCGTCCAGTCGTAGACGTCGGAGCCGATCTCGAGCCGGAAGCCCTCGCGGATCGCGGGCGTTTCCTTCCAGCGCAGGGGGATCTCCTCGCCGTAGGTGCGCTGCAAAAACGCGCTCAGACGCTCGGTCTGCTTTTGCGACGGCTCGGACGCGCTGTAGAGCAGCGCGCGCGGGCCCTTCTGCTTATTAGCCATTGCGCGACTCGCTTTCCGCCGCGTCGAGGAAGTGGTCCAGGGCGTTGCCGTCGCTGAGCAGCATCTTGCGCACCGCGTCCATCGCGAGCGCGCGGATGTCGTCGTTGCTGTCGGCAAGCGCCTTCTTCGAGCGCAACTCCGCCGTCTTGCCGGCGGTTTCGAGGATGCGTCGCGCCTCGGCGCGCGCCTCGCCCAGCTGGCGCTGCTTCTCCGCCTCGATCTCGTCGCTCGCCTTCACGTGCATCGCGGCGATCTCCTCCTCGGCGGCGTCCAGCTTCTCCTGCGCCGCCTTGCGCAGCTCCTCGGCCTCGACGCGGTTCTTCATCGCGTAATCGTCGATCTCTTTATAGTGCTGCTCGCGCTTCGCCATGAACTCCTTGACGGGCTTGTAGAGGATGAAATACAGCCCGCCCGCGAGGATGACGAAGTTGAGCAGGTGCAGCAATATCTGCTGCCAATCAATATTCAGAGGCATGATGACCCTCCATTACAGAACGAAGATGATCAGAATTACCGCGAGCAGGGCGTAAATAATAGCCGTTTCGATAAAGACCAGGCCGAGCATCATCGCCGAGCGGATCTCGCCCGACGCCTCGGGCTGGCGGGACATGCTCTCGGCGGACTTGCCGACCGCGATGCCCATGGCGAGCGCGCCGCCGGCGGCGGCGATGCCGATGGCGATGCCGGAGCCGAAGGATTTTCCGGTGACGGTGGCGGAACCCGCCTCGATCTCGGCGACCTCGGGCGTCGTCGCGGCGTCCGCGGCGAAGGCGGCGGTCGGCAGGACGATGAACAGCGCGAGCGTCAGCAGCAGCGCGAGGGCAAAGGATTTTTTCCGATTCATAGTATGTTTCCTCCCAAAATCTGTCTTTTTATTAAGCGTCAGCGTGTTTTTTCTGCTTTTTTGGTTTCTTTTCCTTCGGCTCGGGCTTTTCCGATACCTCGTTGTAGTACATGCCCACCAGCATCGTCAGAACGTAGGTCTGCACGAGCGCGTGGAGCAGCGTGAACAGCACGCCCACGATCACCGGCAGCACGAAGCTCGTCGCGACGTAGTGGTACACCAGCTCCGTCACCAGCAGGCCCGAGAGCAGCGCGCCGAACAGACGGAAGCTCATCGAGATCGGCAGCGAGAACTCCTTGAGCGTCGCGCCGACGCCGTGCATTCCCGCGTGCGCGATGCCGCCGGAGAGGATCACGAGGTAGCTCATGCAGCCCATGCAGATCGCGGCGTTGACGTCCGAAAGCGGCGCGGGCAGCGCCACGGGATGCCCGTTCGTCGCGACCGCCTGCACGCCGAAGAGCTCAAAGAGCGTCCCGGTGAAGATATAGACGCCGGCGGCGAAGATGTAGGCGCCGATGAACGTCCGCTTCCCCGGCTCCTTCACCCCCGCGAGATTGTCCAGCAGCCCCACCACGGTTTCAAGCACCATCTGGAGCCTGCCGGGCACGAGCGTGAAGCGCGGGACCGCGAAAATGCGGATCACGAGCGCCGCGAGCAGCAGGATCGCCGTGACGGTCATCGCCGAAATGAGCGCCGGGTTCACATCCTTGAGCCCGAACAGGCTCACGCGGTTGACGTCGTGGAGCACGGCGTCGCGCATGGCGATCTGGACGTCCCCGTGCCCGCCGTGCGAGCCGACGGCAAGCGTCGCCGCAAACAATCCGGCAATGAGGACGAGCCAGATGATCAGTCCCTTTTTGTGTTCTTTCAATCCGTTCCCCCCTCGCAAGGTATCATACCGCAGATTTACACGGTAAGCATACCACCTTTACGGGCAAACATCAAGCCAAAAAGCGGTATGGCGCGGCTGCTGCGCGGCTTTTTTGAAAGTTTTTTCGTTTTTCCTTGCAAAATCTGTATCAGGCGCATATAATTTCTAACCGTTATGGATATGATATTCTTTTTCAACAGCATACTGCTCGGCGTCGGGCTTGCGATGGACGCGTTCTCCGTCTCGCTCGCCAACGGCCTCAACGAGCCGAAGATGTCGCGAAAGCGCGCCTGCGCGATCGCTGGCACGTTCGCGCTGTTCCAGTTCCTCATGCCGATGCTCGGCTGGGTGTGCGTGCATACGCTCGTGGAGAAGTTCGCGGCGTTCCAGCGCTTCATTCCGTGGATCGCGCTCGCGCTGCTCGCGTGGATCGGCGGGTCGATGCTGCGCGAGGGGCTGCGCGGCGGCGAGAAGGACGAGGGCGAGGCGTCCGGCGTCGGCTTCGGCGCGCTGATGGTGCAGGGCGTCGCGACCTCGATCGACGCGCTCTCCGTCGGCTTCACGATCGCCGAATACGACGCGCTCGCGGCACTCGTCTGCTCGCTCATCATCGCGGTGGTGACCTTCGGCATCTGCATGGGCGGGCTGCGCATCGGGCGCGCGGCGGGCACGAAGCTCTCCGGCAAGGCGAGCATCCTCGGCGGCGCGATCCTCATTCTGATCGGTCTGGAGATCTTTCTCAAGGGTATATTATAACCGCCCGCTCCACGTCATGCCGTGGGGCGAGCGGTTATTCACACCGTTTCAGCAGTATGATGCGCATATTTTGGCGGGCGTCCCCAGAGCTGTCAGCGCTCTGTAAAGGGCGCTCGCCCTGTCGCTGTACAAAAGCTCCTGCGGAAGCTGCTCCAACGCACGGAGCAGCGCTTCCCGCCCGGGCAGCCGGGCCGCCTCATAAAACGCGCCGTAGTCCCGATTTCCCTGCAGCGCGCAAATGCGCTCCGCGGTCTCCTCGGCGTCCAGCGTCCGCATATTGCCGAGCCGCTCCGTTTCCGCGCCGGTATTTCCCACAAACAACTCGCCGTTTTGGTGGATGGTCAAATACAGCTCGTCCTGCGGCTCGCGGAACAATTCCGCAATGTCGAGCCCCTGCGCAAGCTGCTCCTTGAGCATACCGATCGTGCAGATCTCCCCGGCCAGCCCGTCCTCCTTCTGCCGCCACCGCGCAAGCCACGGGCGCAGCGCGCGCAGCGTATCCAGCGAAGCGCGGTAGGGCTCAAAATCCATCATGTTCCCATGCGGCGTAAAGTTGGGTACGGCAAAATAGATATAGTCGGGCCGCAGGCGCGTGAGCAGCGCGTCGATCTCATCCGCATCCCCGGTAAAAAAGCGGTTGAGCATCAGCGATACGCCGACCTGCGCGCCGCACTCTTTCATGTATTCCGCCGCTTCGATCGCAGTCTGATAAGCGCCCTTGCGCCGAACGATCTCATCGTGGTGGGAAGCGTTTCCGTGAACGGTAATGCCGAAATCCCTGTAACCGCAATCCAGATACGCCTGCATCACGGCGGCGCGATCCTCGCGGTGCATCAGCGCGATGCCGCTTGTCATGCCGTGGTGGTAGTTCTCGATATGCTGCGTGCCGGCGGCGCGTCGGACGATGGCCGCGACGTCCGGGTGGTTCATCGGCTCGTTGTCCAGCGTAAAGCTCGCCTCGCACGGCAGGAATTTCGCCAAAGCATCCAGCTTTTCGATGCACGCAAGCGCATCCTCCAGCGGCATAAGGCCGCCCGGCCCGCCGTTGACATAGCAGTGCTTGCAGCGGGTGTTGCACCCTGAGATCAAAAGGTCAAAATTGATCGTCATAGTCTTTTACTTCTTATTCCTTGATTTTCGCGCAGTCGGCGCTTCCCTCGCCGCGCAGCATGGTAAGCCCGTGATCGAGCACGCTGAGCACCGCGTCGAGGTTTTCCTTCGCCCCCCTGGGGCTGCCGGGCAGGTTGACGATGAGCGTCCGCTCCAAAATGCCCGCCTGCGCGCGGGAGAGCATGGCGCGCGGCGTGATCTGCATGGACGCGGCGCGCATCGCCTCACCGATGCCGGGGACGAGCTTGTCGCACACCGCTCTCGTTGCCTCCGGGGTCACGTCGCGCGGGGCAAAGCCCGTGCCGCCGGTCGTGACGCACAGCGCGACGCCGTCCTCCGCCGCCTCGCACAGCGCCTGTTCGATCTGCGCGACCTCGTCGGGCACGAGCACGATCTTGTCGACCGCGTAGCCCGCCCCGCGCAGCATCGCCGCGACCGCGGGACCGCCCTCGTCGGCGCGCTCGCCGCGAAAGCTCCGGTCGCTGACGGTGATCACTCTTGCCGAAAAAGCCATAAACGCCTCCCCCTTATTTGCCGAAGCCGCAGTTGGGATAGGTGCAGGGCTTGCAGCCGAGGCAGAGCCCGCCCTCGCCCATCGCGGTGAAATCGCGCTTCGTCATCTCGACGCCCGCGAGGATGCGCGGCAGCGCGAGGTCGAAGATCGTCGCTCCGGCGTACATCACGCAGCCGGGAAGCCCCATGACGGGCCTTCCGTCGTCAAAGTAGCCGAGCAGGAACATCGCGCCGGGCAGCACGGGCGCGCCGTAGGTCACGATGCGCGCGCCGCTCGCGCGGATCGCGCCGGGCGTGTTGTCGTCGGGATCGACGCTCATGCCGCCGGTGCAGAGGATCATATCGACGTCGCTTTCGCGCAGCCTGCCGATCGCCGCGGCGATGTTCTCCACGCCGTCGCCGACGGTCAGATGCTCGGTCATCGAAACGCCGAATGCGGCGAGCTTGCGCTCGACGACGGGCGTGAATTTGTCCTCGATGCGCCCGCGGAAGACCTCGCTTCCCGTCGTGATCACGCCCGCGGTCTTCAGGCGGAACGGCAGTATCTCCAATATCGGCCTGCCGCCGACGATCTTCTCCGCCGCGCGGAGCTTTTCCTCCTCAATGACGAGCGGGATCACGCGCGTGCCGGCGAGCTTGTCGCCCGCCTTGACCGCCGTGTCGCCGCGGCGCGTCGCGATCATCAGCTCGTCGATCGCGTTGACGGCGCAGAGCTTCTCGCGGTCGATGCGGAAAAGCCCGTCGCGCGCGGCAAAAAGCTCGATCTTGCCCTCCTTGACCTCGGAGCGGGTCATGCCCTCGCCGAGGCACAGCGCGCACATGCGCTCCGCCGCGTCGTTTTCGTGGAGCATCCCCTCGCCGAGCTCGAAGATGTAGAGGTTTTCCTTGCCCATCGAGAGCAGCACCGGGATATCCTCGGCGGTGACGATGTGGCCCTTGCGGAAGCGCGCGTCCTTATACTCGCCGGGGATGATCTGCGTCATGTCGTGGCAGAGCACCTGCCCCACGGCGTCCTCGGTTTTGATCAATTTCATGCCAGCACCTCGATCTCGTCGCCGGCTTTTACCGCGCCCTCGCGCTTCACGATCGCGAACACGCCCTCGGCGGGCATGACGCAGACGCCGACCTTCTTTTTGATCTCGCAGTCGCTGTGGCACTCCTTGCCGATCTGCGTGATCTCCAGCTCTGTTTCGCCCACGCGCAATCGCGTCCCGACCGGAAGCGTGCGCAGCGCGACGCCCTCGGTCAAAATGTTCTCCGCGAAGTCGCCGGGGGCGAGCGTCAGTCCCTTTTCGCGCATTTTGTCGACGCTTTCGTTGGCGAGCAGGCTGATCTGCCTGTGCCACGAGCCCGCGTGCGCGTCGCCGGCGATGCCGTGGTCGAGCCTGAGCCGTATCTCGTCGACCGGGTGTTTCCTTTCGCCCCTGCGTTCACTGATACACACGGCGAGAACCCTTGCCATATGAGCAACCCTCCTTGATAGGAAATGGAAATAAAGGTCATTTTCGGTCGTTTCCGCCATATTTCGCGGTTGCCGCGTCCGCGGCGAGCGAAATGGCATCACCGTTGTTATCATCCGTCCGCTTTGCGGCCGGATGATAATAATCGCCCGATTTGCCGCCGGTTTTTTCGAGCAGCCGTATGTCGGAGATCGTCATGTCCTTTTGCAGCGCCTTGCACATGTCGTAGACCGTCAGTGCCGCGGCGGACACCGCGTGCAGCGCCTCCATT
This sequence comes from Oscillospiraceae bacterium, assembly GCA_015068465.1. Lineage (GTDB taxonomy): Bacteria > Bacillota > Clostridia > Oscillospirales > Oscillospiraceae > Hominicoprocola. Next base: position 7,710 of record SVKM01000094.1, read on the forward strand.
TCGACGCCCGTTTCCCCCTTGCATTTGACCGTCGCCTCGATATCCACGCGGTCTTCGCCCAGCGTGAAGCGCACGTCCACGCCCGTGAGCATCAGCGGATGGCACATCGGCACGATCTCGCCCGTGCGCTTCGCCGCCATGATCCCCGCGACCTGCGCGACCGCGAGCACGTCGCCCTTGGGAACGCCGCCCGTCCGAATCGCCTCCGCCGTCGAGGGCAGCATATGGACCGTGCCCGCCGCCGTCGCCGTGCGGTATGTCACGCTCTTGTCGGACACGTCCACCATGCGGGCGCGCCCCTGTTCGTTAAAGTGCGTAAAATCCGCCATCTCAGCCTCCGATCTCAAACATGCCGCGCCTCGTCCCGCTGCCCCGCGAGAGCTGGTGCCGCTCCGGCTTCGCCGCCGCGCCCGCGCGGATGGCGTCTTCGAGCGCCGCGCCGTGTTTTCCGCGCAGCGGAAGCTCCGCGTCCGAATGGAGGCACGGCTTGAGCCTGCCGTCCGCGGTCACGCGGATGCGGTCGCAGCCCGCGCAGAAGCAGCGCGACATCGGGCGGATCAGCCCCACCGTCCCCCGGTATCCGGGCGCGCGGTAGAGCTCCGCGACGCCGTCATCCCCGACGCGCTCGAGCGCCGGCACGGCGGCAAGCACCGCATCGGCGGACAAAAAGCGCTCCTTCGGGAACGCCGCGCAGACGCCCATCGGCATCAGCTCGATGAAGCGCACCGAGTAGTCGTTGTCCTTCGCCAGCGCGGCGAGGCCGGCGATCTCGTCGTCGTTGACGCCGCCGAGCAGCACCGCGTTGAGCTTGGTATGCGTGAATCCGGCGGCTGCGGCGGCGTCCAGCCCGCGCAGCACGTCGCTCAGCTCCCCGCGCCGCGTCAGGGCGCGGAAGCGCTCGGGCCGCAGCGTGTCGAGGCTGACGTTCAGCCGGTCGACGCCCGCCGCCTTCAGATCCGCCGCCATTTCGCCGAGTTTTGCGCCGTTGGTGGTCATCGTCAGCTCGCGGAGCCCGTCAAGGGCGCGCAGACGCTCGCAGAGCGTCAAAATGCCCCGCCTTACCAGCGGCTCGCCGCCGGTGAGGCGGATTTTTTTCACGCCGCAGCGCACCGCCGCTTCTCCGATCTCGGCAAGCTCCTCGATGGAGAGGATGTCTTCGTGCGCGCGCTTTTGCACGCCGTCCTCCGCCATGCAGTAGGCGCAGCGGTAGCTGCAAAGGTCCGTCACCGACAGGCGCAGGTATTCAATTGTGCGCCCGTGTCGGTCGTTCATTCAGAGTTCTCCGCTCAAGGTCATTACGTTTTCCGGGGCGACGCCGAGCAAAATAACCTCCGGCTCGCGCATCGCCGCCCACTCCTCCTTGGGAAGCTCCATGCGCAGCAGCGCGTTGCCGCCCTCGGGTGCGAGCATGAGGATGGTGGAAAACGTGTCGTCAATGACGCGCACGACGCGCGCATCGAAGCGGTTCGGCTCGCCGCTTTTCGCGATGTGCAGGCTGTGCGCGCGCACGCCCGCGTACGAGCACACGCCGGAGACCTCCTGCGAGGTCTCGAGCGTCACACCCCAGTTGAGGCATTTGACGTGCGTGGCGTCGATGCGCTTGACGCGCGAGAAATTCTTGCAGCCGGAAATGAGCGCGGCGCTGACCGTGCGCGGCGCCGCCATCAGATCGCGCACCGCCGCCTTTTCCTCGCTCTTGCCGTCGGAGATGACGCAGACGGTCTGGCAGAGGCGGTAGACCTCGTCGCGGTCGTGCGAAACGAAGATCGTGTCGCCCTCG
>SVKM01000095.1 GCA_015068465.1 Oscillospiraceae bacterium
CGCAACTCCATTCTACCAGAGGCTGCAAACCGTGTCCTCTTATTTTTTCAATTTGCGCAAGTTATTGTACCTTATCTCGGAGCTGGCTTTGCTGCGCGCTTTTTCGGACAATTTCGCGCGAATTATCCACAGCTGAGTGCAATTTCGGGCAAAAAGGGAGTGCCGCAGAAATTCTCATTCTGCGACACTCCCTTTTCTTACTATCTGAGGCAGTACGCGGTTTGGCGAAATCATCATACCGCCGCGCGGAGCGTCAAATTGTCCAATGCGTGACGCCATTTTTGAATGCTTCCGTTTGGTACAGCATCAAAAGAGCATCAGCAAGGACTGGCATTCTGCTCGGAACGTAGTTTCAGCTCAATGATATACTCGTCGGTTCCACTTTCCAGTTGGCGTTGACCGCTCTCCAAAAAACCATGTCTCATGTAAAAGCGTTTCGCATCACTATTTTTTTCAAGCATCCATAGTCTGTCACAGGATTTTTCATTTACTGCAAAATCAATAAGTTTTCCACCGATGCCTTGGTTTTTAAAAAAACAATCAACATATAATTCATCAATTCTTGAACCAATAATATTTATATACCCTTTCACAAATTCGTCGTCATAAACCCATATTCCACTCAACTTGTCAGGACTATCAAGATAGCTTTTTACTAATGGATAAACCTGCATTTCTCCAAAAGAGACCTTATCATTGTGAAATATTGATCTGTAATTCATCCTTTTAGTAAAAATTGATATTTCGGCAATTCTTGAAGCGTCTTCAATGGTTGCGTGGCGTATCATGCGAACAACATCTCCTCAAAGTGTTTTACCAAACTGTTGTGATGAGTATAACACGCCGCGCCGCCAAAGTCCACTTCTTTGTCTCTGGCAGCGCGGATTATGAGTGCTCTCTTTGACTTCTTTTAGTTACTGCTGTGAAAATTTTGCGATCTGCCCCGAGCGCCTTTCTTGCTCCCTTCGTATTGTTCGTCCGTATCTGGTACAGGGGAGAGGGAGCGGAGCTGCGCTTTCCTCACACGCGCCGAACACGGCGCCAACGCCCGTTTCAAACCGCTTTGTCGTGTTCACACCCGTCAGAGGTGAACCGAGGCCAAAAATCGCCAACAACGCCGCGACAGAGGGGCGAGGCAGGTGGGCCTCTGCTTCTTACCGCTTGTTTTTGACCTGTTCCTGTGCTATACTCACACCGCTGAATGCCAGAGAGGAGGTGCGCCATGTATCGCATTTTTCTGGTCGAGGACGACCGGGGCATCGCGGACGCCATCGCAGCGCAGACCGCGCTGTGGGATATGGAGACCGTCTGCGCGCGGGATTTTCGCAACGTCATGGCGGAGTTTTCCGCCTGCGCGCCGCAGCTTGTTCTGCTCGACATTTCACTGCCGTTCTACGACGGTTACCACTGGTGCCGCGAAATTCGCGGCGTCTCCAAGGTGCCGGTTCTTTTCATCTCCTCCGCCGCCGACAACCTGAACATCGTCATGGCGATGAACATGGGCGCGGACGATTTCATCGCCAAACCCTTTGACCAGAGCGTTTTGATGGCGAAGATCCAGGCATTGCTGCGCCGCGCCTACGATTTCAGCGGTTCCGCGCCGGTGCTCGAGCACCGCGGCGCGCTGCTGAATACAGGCGACGGGTCGCTCCAATATGAGGGTGAAAAAATCGAGCTGACAAAAAACGAATACCGTATTCTGCTGGGACTGATGCAGTCTAAGGGGCGCACGGTCAGCCGCGAGAAGCTGATGGAGCTGCTGTGGGAATCGGACGAGTTCGTGGACGACAATACGCTGACGGTCAACATAGGCCGCCTGCGCAAGAAGCTGGACGCGGCGGGACTGCAAGACTTTATCGCCACCAAGCACGGCGTGGGGTATCTGATCGAATGAGAGATTTTTGGAAACGCTATCTGCGCGGCTTTTTGCCGGCGTTCGCTCTCTTTTTGCTGTGCTGCGTGATTTTCGGCGCGGTGTTTTGGCTGTATGCCCTGCCGCTGAAAGCGGTGCTTTATCCATCGTTGCTCTGCCTTGCTTTGTGGCTCGCCTACGTACTGCTGCGCGGGGCGCGGGCGGCAAAAAAGCATCAGACGCTCTCCTTGCTCACTGCTGCGCTGACCGAGGATATGCTGCCCGACGCGGAAAGCGTGGACGACGCGGACTACCGCCGCATCATTGCGCTTTTGCAGGAGGCGCGGCGCGCGCGGGAGGCTGACGACGCGCGCAAGTACGCCGATATGGTGGAATACTACACGCTCTGGGCGCATCAGATCAAAACGCCCATCGCGGCGATGCGCCTGACGCTCCAGAACGAGGATACGCCCCTCTCCCGCCGCCTGACGGCGGACTTGGGACGCGTGGAGCGGTATGTTGAGATGGTGCTTGCGTATCTTCGCCTCGACGCGAGCGCCACGGACTATGTGCTGCGGGAATACGAGCTTGATCCCATTGTACGCGGTGCGGTGAAAAAGTTCTCGGGCGAGTTCATCGAGCGGCATTTGGCGCTGGAGCTTCACCCGACGAACCTGCGCGTGCTGACGGACGAAAAATGGCTCGCGTTCGTGCTGGAGCAATTGATCTCTAACGCGCTCAAATATACGCCGGAGGGCAAGGTTTCGATCTATCTTGCGGGCGAAGCCACGCTCTGCGTCTCGGACACGGGCATCGGCATCGCGCCGGAGGACTTGCCGCGCGTCTTCGAGCCGGGCTATACGGGCTATAACGGACGCACGGACAAGCGCGCGAGCGGGCTGGGACTGTACCTCTGCCGCCGCGTGTGTCAAAACCTCGGGCATACGATCTCCGTGGAGTCCGAGCCGGGGAAGGGTACGACCGTGCGGCTCGACCTCGCACGGAAAAAGCTGTCGGTGGAATGAGATATCTTACAAAACTGTAAGAATTGAGCGGGAAAATGTAAGCCAAATCGATGGCAAGCATCTTCCCGCTCGTTTATGATAAGGGCAGAATTCCGAAGGAGGAAAACTGCAATGAGTATTTTGGAAGTACACGATCTGAAAAAGGTCTACACCTCGCGTTTCGGCACGCAGCAGGTGGAGGCGCTGCGGCGCGTCAACTTCTCCGTCGAGCGCGGGGAATATGTCGCAGTCATGGGCGAGTCGGGCAGCGGCAAGACGACGCTTTTGAACCTGCTCGCGGCGCTCGATAAGCCGACGGGCGGCACGGTGCTGCTCGACGGCGTGGACACATCCTCGCTGCCGGAGAAGGACGTGGCGGCGTTCCGCCGTGATCAGCTTGGGTTCGTCTTTCAGGACTTCAACCTGCTCGACACGTTCACGCTGGAGGATAACATCTATCTCCCGCTTGTGCTTGCGGGCAAGACCCACGCGGAGATGGCGGAACGCCTCAAACCGCTGGCGGCGGAGCTCGGCATCGCGGAGCTTTTGAAGAAGTACCCCTACGAGGTCTCGGGCGGGCAGAAGCAGCGCGCCGCGGTCGCCCGCGCGCTTATCACGGAGCCGAAGCTGCTGCTTGCCGACGAGCCGACCGGCGCGCTGGACTCGCGCTCGACCGACGAGCTGCTGACGCTCTTCGCGGACGTCAACCGCAAGGGGCAGACGATCGTGATGGTGACGCACTCCGTCAAGGCGGCGAGCCACGCGACGCGCGTGCTGTTTATCCGTGACGGCGAGGTCTACCATCAGATCTACCGCGGCAGGGATACCAACGAGCAGCTTTACCAGAAGATCTCCGACACGCTGACGGTGCTGGCCACGGGAGGCGAGATCGCATGAAGCAGGGATTCTATTTGAGGCTTGCCCTTGACGGAATGCGCAAGAATAAGCGGCTGTACCTGCCGTACTTACTGACCTGTTCGGGCATGGTGACGATGTTCTACATCCTCTCCAGTCTGTCGTATTCGCCCTTGATGAAGACGATGCGCGGCGGCAACAGCATGTCGATGATCCTCACCCTCGGCACCTTCGTCATCGCGCTCTTTGCGCTGCTGTTTCTGTTTTATACCAACGCCTTTCTCGCGCGGCGTCGCAACCGCGAGTTCGGACTATATAACATCCTCGGCATGAACAAACAGAACCTCGCCCGTATCCTGCTGTGGGAAACGCTGCTTTCGGCGGTCTTTGCCCTCGTCGTGGGGCTTGCCTGCGGGCTGCTGTTCTCGAAGCTGGCGGAGCTCTTTTTGCTGCACATGGCGCGCGAGCAGGTCGGCTACGCGTTCTATGTCGAGCCGAAGAGCATCCTCGCGGCGCTTACGTTCTTCGGCGCGATCTTCGCGCTGATCCTGATCGTGTCCGTCGCGCGCGTCGGCATTTCCAAACCGCTCGACCTCCTCAAAAGCGAGACAGCGGGGGAGAAGCCGCCGAAGGCAAACTGGCTCTTTGCCCTCGCCGGCGTCGCGATTCTCGGCGCGGCATACTACCTCGCCGTGACGATCGACGAGCCGATGACCGCCGTTTTTGTGTTCTTTATCGCGGTGCTGATGGTCATTGTCGCGACCTATCTGCTGTTCATTGCCGGCTCTGTAGTTTTATGTAAACTTCTGCAAAAGAAAAAGAGCTACTATTACAAGAGCGCGCACTTCGTTTCCGTTTCGTCGATGGCGTTCCGCATGAAGCGCAACGGCGCGGGCCTGGCAAGCATCTGCATCCTCGCGACGATGGTGCTGGTGATGCTCTCCTCCACGAGCTGCCTTTACTTCGGCGGCGACGACGCGCTGCATGGACAATGCCCCTACGACATGATGGCGAGGCTGCGCCTCTCCACGCCTGCGAGCTGCACGGAGGAGACGCTCGCTGAGCTGCGCAGCATGGCGCAAAAAGAAACGCTCGGCCGCGAAGAAGGTATGATCGCGTTTACAGCGTTGGACACCAGCGGCTATTTTGAAAACGGCACGGTGGATCTCGACGGCGTCGCGCGCTATGTGGACGTATCCACCCCGCATTCCATGCTGGAAAGGATCCGCTCGATCTATGTGCTTCCTCTTGCCGACTACAACCGGCTCATGGGAACGGACTTGGCGCTTTCTCCCGGCGAGGCGCTGATTTGGTCGAGCGGCGAGCCTTACGAATATGATACGTTCACCATCAAGGGGTGCCGGACGCTCCGCGTCAACGGTGCGCTGACCGAATTGCCGATGAAGCTTTCTACGTCCGACACACTCGTTACGGCATACTTTGTGGTCGTGCCGGATTGGGAGGATTACGCCACGGAGATTTCGGTATTTGTAGAGAAACTTCATCAGAATCTGCTGACCGCCGCTGCCAGACAGTACTGCTATTTTGATTTGCCGGGCGTCAGTGACGACGAACAGATCAAGATCGGGCAGACGATTTATAAGACGGTGTCTGATCAAATAAACGACGGAAAGCGGCCGGAATGGATCGGTTTCGGCGTAGGGACACTTGCGGGGGATCGCAGCGATTTCTTCGGCACCTACGGCAGTCTGTTCTTCATCGGTATTATTCTCTCAATCGCGTTCATAGCCGCGGCAGCGCTCATCATCTACTACAAGCAGCTTTCCGAGGGCTACGAGGATCAGCGGCGTTTCGGCATCATGCAGAAGGTCGGCATGACGAAGCGGGAGATCAAAAGCACCGTTGATTCGCAGGTGCTCACGGTGTTTTTCGCGCCGCTGCTGTTCGCGGGGCTGCACCTCGCGTTCGCGTTCCCGTTTGTGGAGAAGATCGTGCACGTTTTCGGCGTGACGAACCGCCCGCTGCTGATTCTTACAAACATCGTCTGCTTCTTTGCATTTACGATTTTCTATGTGTTTGTCTACCGTGAGACGGCGAAGGCATACTACGCTATCGTCAGCAATGGGGAGGAGCGGCGATGAAAAAGAAAATATGTATCATCCTTATTGTTGCTTTTCTTGCGGCGGCTCTGCTCGCCATTGACTATTTTGGACCGAGCTACGGTTTCTATCTGCGGAAACCAACGGTAAGGGCATATGGCGAGCGGGCTGTTATGCTGATGAACAACGGCTACTATGCCGGTTCCGAAGAATGGCGCGCAGCGAGTGCAAAGGCGTTGGAAGAGATAAAGGGCGTCAAGACCTATGAAGAAGCTTATCCCATTCTTTCTGAAGCGGTTATCGTCGCAGGCGGAAAGCATTCACGCATAGTCCCGCCCCAGAAGCTCACAGAGATGCATTCGGACGTGCAAATGCCGTCCGTCAGCGAGATGGATGGCATCGTGACCATTGCACTGCCGGGGTTTTTGGGTAACACGGAGCAAGCGAAGGAGTATGCGCGGATCGTCATTGACTTTCTGCGTTTGCATCAGGATGCGCGGGGCGTGATCGTTGATCTGCGGCACAATACGGGCGGCGACGTTGCGCCGATGGTACTGGCGGTATCGCCGCTGCTCCCGGACGGGGATGTGCTGTATGTGGAGAACGCGGGCGGCTCCCGCACCGCGATGACACTCAAGGATGGCACGTTCTCAGGCGGGAGCGGGATCAGCGTGGAGAGCTTCAAGCTGCGCGATCATATCCCAATCGCCATTTTGACCGACGAACTGACAGGAAGCTCCGGCGAAGCAACATTGCTGGCTTTTCGCGGTATGGAGAACACGCGCGTCTTCGGCGCGCCCACGGCAGGCTATGCCAGCGCGAATATGACATTTTCACTCTTTGACGGCGCGCAGCTTTGGCTGACCGTTGGCGCGGATGTCGCCGTGCGCACGGATGAAGTGTTCTGTGACGAGCCGATTGAGCCAGACGAGCCAACAGATACGCCGCAGGAAGCAGCGTTGGCATGGTTGCATGAGCAATGGAGGGCATAGCATGAAAGGTTGGGGACGTCAAGCCATTCTTTGGCTTGGCAGCGCGGTGATCTTTGTGCTTGCTATTCCGGCAGCGGCCTTGTTTGCCATGATCTACGGCGTTTCGGCGCTGGTGGATCGTGTGGTGGGAACGCCGGTGTAAGAAACACATTTACTTTCCGCTTTCCTGTGGTATGCTGCCAAGAAAACGCCTGATTTTGTAAGAAATCGGGCGTTTTTCCTATCTTTTGGAGCAGTACGCGGTTTGCGGAAATCATCATACCGCCGCGCAGAGCGTCAAATCGTCTAATGCGTGTGCTTTGTTTTGAACTATTCCGTTTGGTACAGCATCAAAAGAGCATCAGGGGAGAGGAGGAGCGGCACGGCGGCGAACAGAAATTTGTATCTTATATCCATTCTTGGCGAAGAATCCGCATCATGATAAAGTCGCTGTACTCGTTATTATAGTAATATCCCTGTTCTTGAATGCCTTCCTGCTTAAAACCGATTTTCCTGTAAAATGCAAGCGCATCAGCATTCAAGCCAACAACACCGATAGCGACTCGGTTCATTTCATACTTGCCAAAAGCCATATCCAGCATAATGTGAATTGCCTCTGTTCCGTATCCTTTATGCTGCATCTTCGGATCTGGAATGATGATTGTAAGGTCTGTACAGTGCCATTCCGGCCACATACGGAGCAGACCAGTTTCACCAATCGGATTTCCATCCAAATCTGTAATCGTGAACCAAATTGAGTCTTCTGATTTATGGTTTCTGCTAATAGCCGCTTTTTCCTTTTCTTCATCAGTTGGTTCCGTAAATCCGCATTGAAACATAACCTGCGGCTGACTGTACCAATAAGCATAAAACCTTGCATCTTCTTCTCGTTGCTCACGCAATATGATGTTTTTTCCCTTGATTTCTTTATTCATGCGATTATGAAGACCTCCTGTTCAATCTAAGCCGGACTTGTCCCGCCCGAAGGGGATGTAACTGCGGCACCGCGGTCAGTTGTCCCGATACAGATTTACCACAGGGGAATCCTTGAGAACCGCCCACCACAGGGGAACAGACATATACGGTTCTGTCACAACGGTATTTTCGGGCTGATCCTCGAGATCGGCGCCTTCCCAGTTCTCAAAATCGCCGACCTCCATCCAGAATACGATATCGCAGGTGCCGGTGGCGAGCGCGATGCCTCTGGCTGCGCTGTTCACGTTGACCATCTCGATGTTCAGCTCCAGGCGCTTTGCGACTTCCGCGATCAGAGCCGTGTTAAAGCCCTGCGGCTTGCCGTCGGCAGAGACGTAGTCCATCGGGGGACGGTCTCCCGTTACAGCAACCTTGATCGACTTTGCGCCCGGAAAGACCTGGGGCTCAACAGCGCCGGGATCTTTTCCCGCGATGACGTCCTCAATGTAGGTCTGCTTCATCGTCTCAATGGTGCCGTCTTCATTCATCTCGGCGATGCATGCGGAAATCTGATCGCGCAGCTCGGTGTCCTCCTCCCGCAGGAGCATACAGAAGGTCAGCATATTGGGGTTCATATATGGCGCGCGATCCGTGATAAGGTCGTTTCTGGATGCGATGTATCTTACTGTGTTCTGATCGGTTTCAAGTACCACGATATCGCCTTTGTTCAGCGCCATTATCATGTCGTTCATCGTATCATAGAACACATATTTGTTGCAGATACTGTCGACCATGATGTCCTTGAGCACTTCATTCAATTCGTCTTCCGTGATATTCAGCTTGGACAGCCGCCCAATGTTGCCATACTTCTGAACTGTGCCGGTATCTGCGCCGGTATCTGCGGCGGTATCTGCGGCTTTCTCAGCGGTACAACCGGACAGGCAAACCGAAAGGACGAGCATAAGCGCAAGGATCAAGGATACAGTCTTTTTCACAGTGGTAAACCTCCATAATCGTCAAAGTGTAATTTTGATCTGATTTCTATTGTCTGCGTAGTGATAATCCAACTGCCGGGATATTTTCTTCAGGATCGTCACGCCCAGGCCGGACTCGCCCTGCCCGAAGGGGTTGTAGGCGTCGCCGTCGCAGGAAAGGGAGATCTGCGTCATACCGTCGGATTCCGCATGGGAAACGGACAGCTTCAGATCCACATCGTTCCGGTCGGGATAGCAGTGATCCAGCAATTCATATATCAGCTCCTCACAGCATATTTGCAGTCGGTAGGTGCGCTTCTGATCCAGACCGTATTTTTCACCGAAGTTCTGAATGCCGCCTTGGAGCTGCATCAGGTCAAAGTCGCGGCGGCCGATCTCATAGCTGAAATATTTGATCTTGTTGATAAAAGAGATCGTCTTTTCGCGCTTCGGGTGGTCGAAGATCTCATCGGGCGTGCCTTGCTCGTAGATGCCGCCGTCGGCAAAGAACAGCACGCGGTTCGCCACCTCGCGGGCGAAGTTCATCTCGTGTGTCACGATCAGCATGCTCATGTCGCGCTTGGCAAGCATACGGATCACCGCCAACACCTCACCCACCATCGTGGGGTCGAGGGCTGACGTCGGCTCGTCGAACAGCAGCACCTTCGGGTCCATCATCAGGCAGCGGCAAATCGCGATGCGCTGCTGCTGGCCGCCGGAGAGCACCGTGGGCCAAGCGTGGGCGCGGCTTGCCAGACCGACCTGCGCGAGCAGCTCCATTGCCTTCTTCTCGGCGCTCGCCT